>JAYSVM010000109.1:0-46745 GCA_043718495.1 Oscillatoriales bacterium
TCTTGATTGATAAAAAGCGCTCCTAGAAATAGGGGCGCTTTTTGTTTGGGAAAAATATAGAAAAGAAAAGAAAAAAAGAAATTAGGAGACGGCAGTGCCGTGTCCCTACCCAACATAATTATGATTAGAAATTAGGAGACGGCAGTGCCGTGTCCCTACCAACATAATATTGTAGGGACACGCCTTGCTATTGACTAATGTGCCCAGAGAATCACGCCAGCTTCATAGGGGCTGCTGAGATTTTTGTGCTTCGGCAAAACCCGCAACGACAAACCTTGCAAGCCACTCGAAGTATAAGTAATATCAGCCTTATACAGACTTACCTTGTGAGCATCTTCACCCAAATACTCCATCACCATGGGCACGCCACCGATGATATCGCCGTTGACATCGATCGAGCCTTGATACAATTCCACTTGCACATCAGCCGCAGTTAATCCCATCAGATTAATCCGAGCCTTCACATCAATCAACTCATTGACCTTAACTTCCTTATCCTGGGAAATATCAACAGCCTCAATCTTGATATCCTGCCACTTAGAAAGTAAATTCTTCTTCCAGTGAGACAACTCCTTAGCAGGAGCACACTGATCCTCAGTCATAGTGTGGAATCGATCGCTCACCGGGAAATAAGCCCGTCGCGCGTACTCCTTCACCATCCGAGTCGTATTGAACAAAGGACAATTCAAGCGAATAGAATCCTTCATTTTCTCCGTCCAACCACGCGGAATTCCATCAGAATCCCGGTTGTAAAACAGCGGTACAACTTCCTTCTCCATCAACTCGTACAAAGCATTAGCTTCGACATCATCCTGATACTTAATATCTTCGTAAAACTCCCCATGTCCGATCGGCCAACCAGTCCGAACATAATCAGCCTCATCCCACCAACCATCAAGAATACTTAGATTAGGCAAACCATTCATCGAAGCCTTCATCCCCGAAGTACCCGAAGCCTCACGGGGGCGGCGCGGCGTATTCAGCCACACATCACAGCCAGACACCATCATCCGAGCCACGTTAATGTCGTAATTCGGCAGGAACACCATCGAACTCATCGTCTCGTGTTCGCGGATGAAGTGAACAATATCCCGAATCAATTCCTTACCCGGAATATCCATCGGGTGAGCCTTCCCAGCAATCACAAACTGCACGGGGCGGTTTTTGTCCCGCATGATCCGCATAATGCGATCGACATCACGCAAAAATAGCGTAGCCCGCTTGTACGTAGCAAAACGACGAGCAAATCCGATCGTCAACACCTTCGGATTCAAAGCCTCCCGCGCGTTCTCAATCTCCCCTTGAGCAGCACCTCGCTCGCGCAAAGTCTTTTGTAGCCACTCCCGCGCAAACACCACCAACTCCGATCGACAGCGTTCGTGATTCCGCCACAATTCCTCATCAGGAATCGATGCCATCTTATCCCACAGGCGATCGTCCTTACCAGTCATTTCCCAATCTGGGCCAAGGTAGCGATCGTACAACTCCTGAGTAGACTTAGCCACACAACTACGAGCATGAACCCCATTCGTAATCGAAGTAATCGGCACTTCTTCCTGCGGCAAACCCGGCCAAAGTCCCCCAAACATCGGGCGCGACACTACACCGTGCAAAGCCGCCACCCCGTTGACAAAACTCGACATTTTAATTGCCAGAATTGCCATATTCAGAGGTGCGGACAAATCGCTCGTATTTTCTCGGCCCAGCCCCAGAAACTGATCTTGCGACAAGCCAAACATCTTGGGATATTGACCCAGATAGTGCATCACCATATCCGGCTCGAACAAGTCAAACCCAGCGGGAACAGGCGTGTGAGTCGTAAACATACTGCTGGAAACCACCACCTGTTCTGCTTCCACAAAAGTCAGATGATATTCCTCCATTAGTATCCGTATGCGTTCCAAAGCCATGAAAGCCGCGTGACCTTCATTCATGTGATATGCCGTGACTTTCAGCCCCAGAGCTTGCATCATTTTCACACCGCCGATGCCCAGCATGATTTCTTGGTGCATCCGCAGAACTTTATCACCGCCGTAAAGTTGGTCGGTAATATCTTGATCGTAGCGGCTATTCGGTTCAATATTCGTATCCATCAGGTACAGCGGCACCGTACCCACTTGCACCCGCCAAATCCGCGCGTACACCTTGCGGCCCGGATAGTCCACCTCAATCCGCAATTCCGAACCGTCGGGATTGCGTTCTGGGTGGAGCGGCATATTGTAGAAATCGTTGAGCGGATAGCGTTCTTGTTGCCAGCCGTCAGCATTCAGATACTGCGAAAAATAGCCTTCTTGGTAAAGCAAGCCCACGCCGACTAGGGGCAAGCCCAAATCGCTAGCAGATTTCAGGTGGTCGCCCGCGAGCACGCCCAAACCGCCGGAATAAATGGGCAGGGCTTTGACTAAGCCAAATTCCATCGAAAAGTAAGCGTAGCATTCTTGCAGCTCTGTGCCGCGCTGTTTGCGATACCAGGCACGGTTTTTGAGGTAATCCTCTAACTGCTGGGCGGCTCGATTCATTTGAGCAATGAAGCCTTTGTCGTCTGCCATTTCTTGCAGTCGTTCTTGAGAAATGGTTCCCAGCATCAGCACCGGGTTTTGGTTGCTGGAGTCCCAGAGGTCTCGATCCAGGCGGCGGAATAAGTCTTTGGTTTCGACGTTCCAGTCCCAGTGCAAGTTGTAGGCAAGCTTGCGTAGGGGTTCGAGAATCGTGGGTAGGGAGGGCGAAACGTTAAATGTGCGAATCGGCTGCATAGACAAATTTTCTGTTTTGGGGTAGCGATAATTTTCCTATGCCTTTGGGTACAAGTCCGTCATTCTGCACACTATTTTAAGTTTTCTGGCAGAACGAAGGAAGAAGGAAGAAGGAAGAAGGAAGAAGGAAGAGGGAAGAAGGAAGAGGGAAGAAACTATGCCCGATGCCCCATGCCCGATGCCCCATGCCCCATTCCCCATTCCCCATGCCCCATGCCCAATTCCCAATTCCCAATTCCCAATTCCCAATTCCCAATTCCCAATTTGACAAATCAAGCAATTTTCGCCTTCTTCAACAAAGAATTGATCAAAATTTTAGTCGCATCATTCGCTGATACCGCAGGGCTAAAATAGTAACCTTGAATTTCTTGACAATGGAGCGATCGCAAACACTCCAACTGCTCCTTAGTCTCCACCCCTTCTGCCACCACACTCAAATTCAAATCTCGCCCCAGCGTCGCTACAGCATTCGCGATCGCCCTTTCGCACGGATCTCGTGTCAGCCCGCTGACAAAAGACTTATCTATTTTCAAAATATTGAGCGGGAAATTTTTGAGATAACTTAAAGAACAATAACCCGTTCCGAAATCGTCCAGCGCAATTTGTACTCCCATATTCTGCAACTGCGTCAGCACGTTTTTCGTATACTCCATATCTTGCATAGCTGTGCTTTCTGTAATCTCCAACTCTAAATACTTCGGATCTAAACCAGTCTTTTCCAAACAGTTTGACACCATCTGTAATAAATTACATTGCTGGAACTGCCTCGCCGAAAAATTAACTGCTATCCGCAAATCTGGCTGCAAAGCATCCTGCCAAGCCTTATTTTGTCTGCAAGCAGTTTCCAGAACCCATTCCCCAATCGATACAATCAATCCATTCTCTTCGGCGATCGGAATAAATGTATTAGGATAAATCAAACCTAATTCTGGGTGATACCAACGCAGCAGCGCCTCCATTCCCTGAATCTTCCAAGTAGTAATATTAACTTTTGGCTGATAGTAAACCTCAAACTCTCCCTGTCCGGGAGCATCATGCAGTTTACTTTCTAAAATCAGCAACTCGCTACCTTTCGGGTTAATTGTTGAATTATAAAACTGATAATTATTTCTTCCCTTTTCTTTCGCACGGTACAAAGCAGCATCTGCATTTTTGACTAAAGTTTCCGCATCCTCCCCATCATCAGGATAGAGAGCAATCCCAATACTACAAGTGATATGCAGTGACTGTTCTTCCAGTTTAAATACAGGCTTTAAATTCTCTTGGATTCTTTGAGCCGCTCTGACTGCATCTTCTGGGGAATTGATATTCGGTAGTAGCACAGTAAATTCGTCGCCACCCCAGCGGGATACAGTATCAGTCGATCGCAAAGTGTCACTGATCCGTGCAGCAAAAACCTCCAACAGGCGATCGCCCGCTGCATGACCTAGAGTATCATTAATCTTCTTGAACCTGTCCAAGTCTAAAAACATCACAGCCAACATTTTTGGGCTATTTTTAATCTCTCTTAATGATCCTGACAGTCGCTCATTAAAAAGTATGCGATTCGGCAAACCCGTTAATTGATCGTAAGCAGCTTGATAGCGAATAATTTCTTCAGCTTGCTTGCGCTGAGTAATATCCATCATCGTACCGATTGCCCGCACCGCTTTGCCACTTTCATTGCGGATGATATAGCCTCGATCTAGCACAAAAATATATCTGCCATCCGCACAGCGAAAACTATACTCTTCTAGCCAATATTCCGCATTGCCAGCAATCGTATTATTGAATTTTGCTATCACTCTGTCCCGTTCTTCTGGATGAATTTGTTGCTGCCAGAATTCCAATCCTATTATCTGATTTTCAGCAACTTTATAGCCAAAAAATTTATTAAATTCTTCGCTCCACCATAATTCTTCCTTCAACAAATCCAAGTCCCAAACTGCATCATTTGTAGCCCGCGTCAGCAGGTTAAAACGTTCTTCACTTTTACGCAGTGCTTCTTCTCCTCGCAGCCGTTCCGTTACATCCCGAAAACTGAATACTCTGCCAGTAATTTTTCCTCCCGTGCACTGCGGTAGAGAGTAGCGCTCAAAGATTCTACCATCTTTAAATTCGATAATATCAAAACTTTCTGCCTCCGGTTTATCTGACAATTCTTTCGAGGATTTGAGAAACTTTTCTGGATATTTGAGGTGATTGGTTCCGAACCCTAAAATTTGATTGTTATATGTAGAATTGAGTAGGAAATTCGGTACTTCCCACATTTGGGCAAACTTATTATTAAAAGTAACAACTTTTCCTTGGCTGTCAACCGCAAGAATGCCATCGGCAGTTGATTCAATTGTTGCTTGAAGCAAGGACAGAGAAGTTTCTAGTTCTAACTCTGATAGTTTGCGATCGCTAATATCAAAAGCTGTGACTAATATAGAAGCTTTTTTTTCAAATTTAATTACATCTATTGTTGCTTGAATCCAGCGGTGAACTCCGGTTTTTGAAACAAGTAAAATTTCATATTTTGAACTAGATTTTTTTCGATTTTCGGTGACTTTACCCCAGTTTTTAACTGTCGATCTAAAATCAGGATGAATTAAGTCATACAAATTCATTGACAACAATTCTTCGCGGGTATATCCGGTAATAGTTTCCGTTTGAGAATTGACATAACGCAGTTGTCTGCCTTGATAGATAAATGCAGCAGCATTAACCGTTTCTGCTAATTGTCTAAACTTCTTTTCGCTACGACGTAAATCTCTTTCTACCCGCTTATGATCTGTAATATCTTGCGCTACATATAACTTGCCAATTACCTCCCCTTTACCATCGCGCATAGTTGAAATAGAAAGCAGTACGATTATTTTTTTACCCTGTTTGGACAAGTAAATTTTTTCGACGTTGCGGACAGAATTTTCTGCTGTTAAATCTTTGGCTTCTAACCCAGGTAGTGATAATTCAGTTTTCTTGAAAATTCCCGCTATGGGCTTCCCGATTAACTCTTTTTTAGAGTAGCCTAAAAGTTGGCACGTAGCATAGTTGAATGACAGGATCTGACCCTGGGGCGTTGTGCTAATTATCGATATACTTATTTCATCAAAAAGATCGAGAGGATATTCGGTGGTTTGCTGCAAATCTTGAGTAAATTGTGCAATAGTATCCCCGATATCCTGTTCATTTTTGGGGATTAACAAGTTTACATTTTTGGCGATTGTGTCATTGTTTGGTTCAGGATTTAATCTCAGTTTATCCATCGCCTTAAATAATAAATTTGGTGTATTATTCCTCATTAATAAAGAAACAAACGCCGAAATAAAAGCCAAATAATAAGCAATATTAGTCAAAGTGTAGCTATCATCTTTTCTGGTGTCTTCCACCGTTGTTATAAAATTATTTGTAGGGGAGATGCTAGGCTTGATCTGATTAGTACAGCCTATTATGCAGAACATAGTACCAGTTAAATATCCTAACAGTAATTGACGAGTGATTTTCATTGGCTTCAATTCCTGAGTTTAAATAAACTATTTACAATGCTTAGTATAAATATCTGGAAAAATCGAGTAAAAATTTAGACCTGTCAATAAAAAATACGAGAGCTTAATTTAACTTTATGTTGTAATGGCGACTTCAATTAACTAAAAAAGTTTTCCCCACTTATTATAATTTTAATCTTAATTTTCAATATGTCATTGGCCATTGTGCCAAAATTTGTGCGATATTATGCTTAGGCACTACGTGCGATCGCCCCAAATAAAAATATTTTAACAGAGAAATGTGCTGGATGTGTCAGAAAAATCAACAATTAGCTTAAAATCTATGCAAAAGCCCACTAATTGAACCAATGAGTCAGACCATCCCAGAACTCCAAACAGAAGTCCGCACCCTGCAAGCCGAAATTGCCACCCTGCAAGAGTCGCGAGCAAACCTTTACAAACAGCGCTCGTCGTGCAGAGTCGCAGTCAGTTTTCCAAAGAACAATACCGCGGAAGCTATTGCCGAGTTTCACCAGGAAACTGCTGCTTTTGGGGAGCAATGGTTGCAGCAACTCGAAGAGATTGACCGGGAAACCAGAACTATTGAAAAGCAATTGCCACAAAAAGAGTCCATACTCAACTATAAACAAGCTGAACTCGAAAAAATGTTGGCAGGACAGCACTGGCAAGAAATAGAAAACAAAATTCAGACTGGGGAAAAGCATTTACAGGTACAAATCCATCGAATTAATCAAATAGCAATGCAGCTAGAGGCTGAAATACGGAGCTTAAAAGCGCTTTCTGATGAGTTCAGTCCTAGTTATAGTGAGTGGTTTCAACAACCAACTCAAGTTGTTGAATTTTCCGTAAAGACTATTCCTCAAGTTGTTGCTAAAAACAACGGCTTTGTGTTAGAAAGTAAAGACATAGATTGGGGATAATATCAATTCCGGTTGCGCTCAGATATGATAGAGGAGACGGCAATGCCGTGTCCCTACCCAAAATAATATTGTAGGGACTAAGGCCAAGCCGTCTCCTAATTCTTAAATAAGACAAGATTGACATATTATTGACACTTTCTAGCATAAATACCACGGCGGTTAAAACCGCACGAGTCGCTTCCCTAGGAAGGACTCAAGTCTCTGAGTTTCCCGCATCCCGTATTGATTTATGAAACAATTGATTTGGATAGTTCTATTTATATTTGCGCTTGGTGCAGCCGGTTGGGGTTCTTATTCGTGGCAACATTTGTCGCCAGTAGCTGAAGTTCGGAGTGATATCAGCATTTCCCAAAACTCTTCTCCTTCCCCACTTCCTGAACAGCCAGCAATGGATTTGCCCCAAATTGACGAGTCTCGTTTGTGGAAACACGTTACAAATTTAGCAGGAGAAAGGGATACAGAGGGCGATCGCACTTTCAGCAGAAACTATATTTCCCAACAACTGCAAATATCAGGATTTTCGCCGAAATTGCAGCCCTTCGATGGAGGAATCAATGTATTTGCTGAAAGAAAAGGTACGGATTCAAAGGCTGGTGCAATTCTAGTCGCCGCCCACTATGATACTGTACCTAATTCACCCGGTGTTGATGACAATGCTACCGGAGTTGCAGTAGTTTTAGAAGTAGCGCGGCTGCTGGCTTCTCGTCCCACATCTCGGACATTGCAAGTGGCATTTTTTGATAGAGAAGAAATCGGACTTTTAGGTAGTTTAGCATTCACTGGTAACGCAGCAAGGTTAAAAAATTTGCAGGGAGCGATAGTCTTGGATATGGTAGGTTATGCCTGTCATACTTCGGGATGTCAGCGATATCCCCAAGGGTTGACACCAAAACCTGTTTTAGATGCCGCGGGGGTAACTTCTTCCGACAAGGGTGAGTTTATTGCGGTGGTTGGTGATGCGGAACATCCGCTGTTGTTGGAAGCTTTTGCAAAGTCTGGAACAACTGGTTTACCACCAATTATGACGTTGCCGGTTCCTCTGAAAGGGGTGTTGACTCCTGATGTTTTGCGGAGCGATCATGCGCCTTTCTGGTATAAGGGAGTTGGTGCGGTGTTGGTGACTGATACGGCAAATTTGCGATCGCCTCATTATCACAAATCTACCGATACTTTAGCAACTATCGATCGCGTTTTCTTTGCCGGTTCTGCTCAAATTGTGGTTAATGCTACTGCTAAATTATTGGAAATTCGGTAATTGTCAACTAAGGGGGTAGAGGGGTAGGTACGGGGATACTACCCCTACAAAGTCATGGTTTTCTGTATCCTGGCTTTGTAGGGGTAGTGCCCCCGTTTCCACCCGCTAAAGGCGATCGAGATGATTTTGGTATTCAATCAACCCGCCCCGACTTTATTTAGAAGGTTCGGGACTTATAATTAACAATTGATCGCCGGATTGACTTTGTTGAATAGCTATCACTGGCGGGCGAGCTTGAGGGTCTTTTTGCTCTTCTTTTGTTAAAGTCGGAAACAGATAAATCCAGTTTCCTCTTTCCAAAAGCAACCGCCAAACTCTAGGTTTTTTGGAGTTAGAATTATCCGTATCTGCTTTGCCTAGCAAATCATCAAATAAACCTTTATCGCCAATAAATTTATAGTCCTTTAGGTTATCGTCTTTTACAGAAGGTTCATCAAAAGCATCATTGAGTTTTCTGCCTAAAGCAATGTTTTTTTCTTGGGCGATTAAAACAACAGCAGGTAGAGTTGAATTTTCGCCCGCATCACGTCGGGCATCGGCAATACCTTGGTGGTAAGCTGACCAAAACAACATTAGCAATACCAAACTAACGATAATAATTTGGTTGACGAGCGATCGCAGTAATCTTATTGAACTCATTTTCTTGTCCTTAAATTGGTGCAAAGACCTCAGTAAGCGATCAAGCCGCCGGGTTCTTGTTACGGGAGGCGAGGGAGGCAACCTTACAATAGTCCAATTAATGACTGTATCAAATATCCACAAAGTTATGAAAATTGCTGCTGGGGCTGTGACCAGAAGAGCGATCGCACTTTTGACTATCGTCCCACCGTCAGCGAAAAAAACCTGAAGCGGTACTATCAAAAACGATTCTACCGATAAATCCAGGGTACTTATATTTAGGTTAAAGTCAGAAAAATAAGACCACCGATAAATCCAGTCGGTGAAAAACAAAGCGGCACCAAGTAAGCCAACAATACTGGCAAAGTTACCTAATTTGCCATCCGAACAAGTAGAGGTCGAGTTGTAGAGATTGATGAGAAATCGCAGAAACTATGGATACAAAGATCAAGGGAAAAGCAACAGATCCCCTTGAGTAAAATTGAGAAAATCATGTTTGGTAAAAGCGCCCCGCCGCCTCGCACTAATGGGATACGACGCAGCTACGCTCATCATGCGTCCAGTCCATTCGCATGGGAGGACATTCCCATGAGTGATTTTGAGCTAAAAGATGCTGCTCAAGGTGAAGCTGTGGTGAAATTGGAGCCGCCTGTCGTTAATCGGGAGCAATTACAGGACATTTTGAAAGTACCAAAAGACCGGCAGTTTGTTGTCGATGAAATGCAATTTAACGTGCAGAAAAAGACGATGACAATTTTAGCAACTCCTACCCGCAGGAGTTAAGCTTTGAGGCAGGGACTTAAGTCCCTGCCCGACTGTTGCAACAAATCTAATATCAAATCTGGTAGTTGTAGGTTGGGTTAATGAACGAAACCCAACGAAAGTCTATTTGCAGTGGTATTCACTCAAGTTGAAACCCGGCGATTGGAAACCGCGTCTATACAAACGAAGTCCGCCTGCGAGGACTGAAGAGTAAACCGAGATATTCAAGAGTCATCGCTGTTATAATCATACCTAAGATACTGTAAAAAAACGATGGCTGCCAAAGACCGATTCCATGAAGCTGTTAAACAAGCACTCCAGAAGGAGGAGTGGGTAATTACGGCAGATCCGCTGATACTCAAGATAGATAAGGTGAAGTTTGAGATCGATTTAGCAGCAGAGAAAGTCTTTGCCGCTGAAAAGGCTGGACAAAAGATTGCTGTTGAAATTAAAAGCTTTTTGAATACCTCAGCGGTGACAGACTTTCATTCAGCGTTAGGACAGTTTTTGAACTATCGCTTAGGATTGCAAATGAACGAACCAGATAGAACTCTGTATCTGGCAATTCCTCTCGATATATTTGAATCCTTTTTTCAAGAACGATTCACTCAGGAAGCTGTCAGACAGTATCAAGTGAAGTTAATCGTCTACGAACCAATTCAGGAGGTAATCATCGAATGGAAAGAATAGAGGAGTACCGTCAATTTATTCGCCAAATCTTAACCTCTCATGCCACACCAGATCCAAATTCAGATTCGGATATTGAATGTCAGTTGGTGTTCGATACAGAACAAGACCATTACCAAATTTTAGATGTGGGGTGGGATGGATACAAACGGATTTATAACTGTTTTATTCATTTGGATGTTAAGGATGGTAAAATCTGGATTCAACGCAACATGACAGAAGCTGATTTAGGACAGGAATTAGTCGAGATGGGAGTACCCAAAGAAGATATTGTTTTAGGGTTACATCCACCTTACAAGCGTCCCTATACTGGCTATGGAGTTGCTTAGAAACCCGGTGGTTGAAACCCGGTGGTTGGAAACTGCGTCTATACAAACGAAGTCCGCCTGCGCGAACTGAAGAGTCAAATTGTTGTCCACTTTTTGATATGCTGAAAAAGTGAGTGCACAAACCGCGATCGAATTATGACCAATAATATAGGACAACCGACAGCTTTAAGCGATCGCCCATATTTAGTATTATTAAATAGTCAAGGCGAAGTTTTACAGTTAGAGTTGAGACAGCAGCAGCACGTATTGGGGCGCGATCGCACTCGTGCTGATTTAATTGTACCCGAACCCTGGCGCGCCGTCTCCGGTATCCACGCTGTTTTTCGCCAAATCGGGGATAATTACTGGATTTACGACGGTGACGGTCAGCGGCCGAGCACTAATGGCCTATTTGTCGATCGCACACGTATCACTCCCAACGACGGTTATTGTCTGCAAAACGGTGCAGAAATTAAAATCGGTCTTGACCCAAAAAATCAAGTTTTACTGACTTATTTTAACCCGAAAGCAAATCAAATTGTTTTATCAAGTAAGCAGTCAATTCCTCTTAAGAATCGGTCTGTATTGTTGGGGCGAGATCCTAATGCTTCCCTGCAATTAGATTCCCCACTGGTTTCTCGTCGCCACGCCACAATTGACCAAGATAGTCACGGCAATTATATTTTGCGAGACTACAGCGTTAACGGGGTGTTTGTTAACGGTCAGCGAGTTGTAAATTCTATCAAATTGTCCGAGGGAGATGCGATTCGGATCGGCCCGTTTACTCTAACTTACCGCAGTGGTGAGTTGGAGATGCAGGACGGAGGCAATCAAATTCGCTTAGATGCTGACTGTCTAGTGATTCCAGAGCGTTTGAACCGGATCACTTTAGCGATCGAACCAGGGCAATTTGTGGGTTTAGTTGGCGGTAGCGGTACGGGCAAATCTACTTTAATGCGGACGCTTTTAGGCATTGAAAAAACCACTAAAGGTGTCGTGTATCTCAACGGCGATAACCTACGAAAAAACTTCAATATTTATCGCAATCAAATTGGTTATGTGCCTCAAGATGATATTATTCACGCAGATTTGCAAGTAGAAGAAGTATTAACTTATGCAGCCAAATTGCGCTTACCTCCCGATACAAATGTTAAGCAAGTAGTCACAAAAACCTTAGAAGATATTGAAATGACTCACCGCCGCAATGCTTTAGTAAAAGAACTTAGCGGCGGACAGCGAAAACGGGTTAGTATTGGAGTCGAACTGTTAGCAGATCCGAAACTTTTCTTTTTGGACGAACCGACTTCAGGACTCGATCCGGGTTTGGATAAAAAGATGATGGAACTGCTGCGAAAGTTGGCAAGTCAAGGTCGGACGGTGATTTTGGTGACTCACGCGACGGCAAATATCACAATGTGCGATCGGATTGTGTTTATGGGTCGCGGTGGACGCCTTTGTTACTTCGGCCCACCAACAGTCGCCCTAGACTTTTTCGATGTCAAAACTGGCGATTTTGCCGACATTTACAATGAATTAGAAACAGAAGAAATCAACGTTCAAAGCTGGGCAGATAAGTTTCGCAGTTCTCCATATTATCAGCAATACATTGAAAATCACTTAAGCATCGATAACCCCGAAGGAAAAATATCTACACCCCCTCCCAAGCCAAAATCTGTATCTTTTGTCCAACAACTTGTTCTGCTTGCTCAGCGATATTTTCAGCTAATTTCGCGGGATGTAGTTAACTTAAGTTTAGCTCTTTTAACTGCGCCGATCGGCATTATTTTACTAAAACTAGCAGTCAGAGATAAAGACCCGTTAATTGGTGTGCCGGAAGCAACTTTAGCACCTTTGGCTTTGCGAGTTCTGTTTGTCTTTACCTGTGCGGCGATTTGGGTAGGACTCGCAACTTCTCTGCAAGAAATTGTCAAAGAATCAGCTATTTATCTGCGAGAACGTTTAGTTAATTTAGGGTTGTTTGCTTATGTAGGTTCAAAAATGTTAATCCTTTCGGGGTTGGCCGTATTACAAACTATCTTAATGGTAGGAGTAATTTTGATTGCTTTCAAACACCCGGAACCGAGTTTGATTTCCTGGACTTTGGGAGTCAGTATTACCACTTTTTTAACTTTACTGAGTTGTATTAGTCTCGGATTAGTCGTTTCGGCAATTGTCAAAAACAGCTCTCAGGCTAATAGTGCTTTGCCTCTATTATTGCTGCCTCAGATTATCTTTTCTGGAGTTTTGTTTAAGATGGAAGGTTTGGCGAGTAAGTTTTCTTGGCTGATGCTAAGCCGCTGGTCTGTGGGTGCTTACGGCTCTTTGGTTAATGTGAATGCGATGGTTCCCACACTTACTAGATTGCCAGACGGGAGTGCACTTCCTCAGCCATTTGAGCCTACTCCTGTGTACGATCCGACCTGGAGTAACTTGAGTTTAAATTGGGGGATTTTGTGCGTGCATATTTTCGTTTATTTGATGTTGACATTGTGGTTACAAAAGCGTAAAGATATTTTATAGTTAGTGGTTAGTGGTTATTAGTTATTTGTTAGTTGTTGCTTCTAATGCCCCATGCCCCATGCCCCATGCCCATGCCCCATTATATGAATTATTGGTTGATGAAGTCGGAACCTGATGTTTATAGTATTGCGAGCTTAAAATCTGATAAATTTTCCATTTGGGATGGTGTTCGCAACTATCAAGCTCGTAATTTTATGCGAGAAATGAGTGTGGGAGATTTAGTATTTTTTTACCATTCTAATACTAAAATACCGGGAATTGTTGGCTTGATGCGTGTTGTTGAAACTAATATCGCTGATCCGACTCAGTTCGATATAGATAGCGAATATTACGATGCTAAATCGCAGCTTGATGCGCCTCGTTGGCAAACGGTGAAAGTTGAATTTGTTGAGCAATTTGCTAAGTTAATATCTTTGGATGAACTGAAGCAAAAGTTTAGTGTTGATGAGATTTTGGTGGTGAGGAAAGGCAATCGGTTATCGGTGATGCCGATATCTGAAAGTGTGGCTGAGAAGATTTTGAAGATGAGAGAATCTAATGATTAAACCGCAGAGAGCGAGGAGGATACGGCAGTGCCGTTTCCCTACCCCAAAATAATCGATTATGCTCGCGAGGAGGATACGGCACTGCCGTTTCCCTACAATGAATCCGGGTAGGGACACGGCATTGCCGTATCCTCTATGATTCTGGTGTCTTGGTTAAAAACCGATCGCACAAACTGCCGCTCCAATTAACCCTACATTGTCATTCAAGACAACATGAACCGGGATCATTTCTAACAGCGAATCCATCCGCCCTTTGTGGGTAAACGCCCGCATAAAACTGCCTTCTTGAATCAATGGCAAAATCTTAGCAGCGATGCCACCAGCTATGTACAAACCGCTGTAAGGTAAAAGTGTCACAGCCATATTTCCGGCCGCAGCGCCGTAAGCTTCTACAAACATTTGCATGGTTTGTTCCGAAAGCCGATCGCACTTTTTGAGTGCCGCTATCGCAATCGTCGCCCCCGGATCAACCGTCTTTTCAGTTTTCCCGACTTCTGACTCCCATTGTTTGATAACTTTTCCTACCTCCGCTGATTCCGGCGCAAATTTTGTGTCCCGCAAAAACTGGTAAATTGCTACAATCCCTTGTCCTGAAACCACTCGTTCGATCGATATTCTGGCAATGTCATGTTTGGCTAACAGATATTTCTGCAATTGAAACTCTAACTCCGATCGCGGTGCAAAGTCACCATGTCCGCCCTCGGAAGCAAAAACTTTGACTCCATTAGCTTCAGGAATGGCAAAACATTGACCTAAACCAGTACCTGCACCAATCACAGCAATCGGATCGTATTGTCGCGGTTTTCCGACTTGCAAAGTGTGCAAATCTGTTGCATCCAAACCGCACACGCCGTAGCCAACCGCGACAAAATCATTAATTAAACTAACGTGGGATATTCCTAATTCCTGTTCCAAACGCTTCGCATCCAGCCGCCAAGACAAATTAGTCAGTTTTGCAGTATTGTTGACTACCGGCCCTGCGATCGCAAAACAAGCTTTTTCAGGCAATGGTGCAAAGTCTAATTTAACAGCAGCTTCAGTTAAAAACTGTTGGACTATCGGCACTAAATCGGGAAACTCTCCACTCGGATAGCGAAACTCGTAAAGAGTTTTCATTTCACCCTCAATAGTTGTTTCTACTAAACGCAAAATCGTCTTAGTTCCGCCAATATCGCCCGCCAATAATAATGCCATAAATCTCCGATTAAGGGAATATTTTTTTAGTTGGGTAGAACTGATATAGCAGTCGCCAAGGTGGTTAGGGTACTTCTGGTCACTGAGCGTAGTCGAAGTGTACATTTCGACTACGCTCAATGACCTTCTTCGCCTTGGCGGTTGCTATATCAATTCCGGTTACAGTCCTTATGATCTAGAGGACACGGCAATGCCGTTTCCCTACGCCAGATTAATTGTAGGGAAACGGCACTGCCGTCTCCTGATTTCTTCGTTCTACTCAACTTCTGCCATAACAGTCAACAGTGAACTGTTAACAGTGAACAGTCAACTGTCAACCACCCATATTCTGAGTAGCCAACCAAGCCCGCAACACCTCAGCCACCGTCCAAGCTTGTGCAGTGCAGCCCCTTGGGGAATGTGGTGCGTCGCCCTCGAAAATTTCGCTTAAACTGCCAATTCCGCCGGCTAATAAATGATGTGCCATTGGCTCTAGCAATTCCCGCGCTGTTGCCGGATCTTTATATACGTCTAAATGAGCTAAAACAAATGGCCCCATCAGCCAACCCCACACTGTACCCTGGTGATAAGCCCGATCGCGCTGCAATAGATCGCCCGCATATTCACCCCGATACTGCGCGTCTTCCGGCGAGAGGCTGCGGAGCCCGACAGATGTCAGCAACTGCTGAGCACAGGGATCAACCACACCCCGACGCCGATCGGGCGTGAGTAACGGTTTATACCGATGACTGTAATTCACCCTCATCTCCTTTGCTGACAAGTCTAAGGGCAGTGAGACTGCGAATATCTGATTTGGTCGGAGGGAAGCGTCGTGTCCGTCTGGGCCGTCCAGAACGTCGTAACAGTAACCTGTGGCGTCGTTCCAGAACCGGGTGAATCCGGCAGCCGTGCGATCGGCTAATTGCTGGTATTCATGATGAGGTTTGCCCAATTTTTGAGCAAAACTGACCATTGCTTGAATCGCATTGTACCAAAGAGCACTGATCTCGATCGGCTTACCAATCCGGGGAGTCACTACCCAATCGCCAACTTTCGCATCCATCCAAGTTAGTTGCACCCCCATTTCGCCAGCGTAGATCAAACCGTCATCGGGATCGAGGCGGATATTATACCTAGTTCCCTTGATGTGCCAATCGACAATTTCACATAATATCGGCCAAAGTTCGTTCAAAAGTCGATCGTCCCCAGTGGCTTCGTAGTAAGCGCGAATTGCCTCAAAGTACCACAGTGTCGCGTCTACGGTGTTGTATTCCGGTGCGCCGCCAGCATCGGGAAAGCGGTTTGGTAACATCCCGCGATCGACATACCGTGCAAAAGTCCGCAGGATCGATCGGGCAATGTCCGATCGCCCAGTACAGATTGTCAGCCCAGGTAGCGCAATCATCGTATCGCGCCCCCAGTCGCTGAACCAGGGATATCCAGCGATAATCGTTTTGCCCTCCGGTGCCTCTGCGATCGGGCGACTGACGATAAATTGGTCAGCGGCTAACACTAAGTGCTTGATCCAATCGGGAGATTCCCTCACTTTTGACGCTGTTTGCAGCACTTCTTGGTCATAAGTGCGACGAGACTCTAAAGCTATATCGCCGTTGAGTTGCGGATTTTTCTCCGTACCAGCGATCAATGTCAGAGACTGTCCCGGTTCGATCGCAAAATGGAAAGTCGCTGCGTGCAGATGATCCTCACAACACTCCAACCCGCGTCGTCTTTCGGCTGCGAGGTCAAATCCGTAGTGCCAATTGTATAAGGGTGTAGACACGCGAAATTTGGCTTCTGGTTCGGCATCTGTTAGCAGGTAGAGGGGTGCAGCTTTGGCGAAAGCAGTGGCGCAAATCCCTTTTTTCAAGGTTTCCAGACCGATTTGCCAATCGTCGGCGCTAGTTATGTGATGGTGGTCGCGATAGTTGATTAGGGCTTTGACAGCGAGGGCGATCGGTTTTGAGGCGCGGTGCAAGTGATATTGAATATACGTTGTGTTAGCACCTTGCTGCATCCAAATCCGCTTTTCTAGGATAGCGTCGGCAAGAGCAAATCTCCACACTGGTATCGTGCCTTCCAGGTGAAAGCTTTCGATATACTTGTAGCCTTGGGGTTCGATTGTCCCATCAGCCCAGCGGTTGGTATAAAGCGGATAAGCGCGATCGTCATACACAGCCGTCTCGTCCAGCTTAGCCAGCATCAAAGTCCGTCCCAGGGGAGGTTTGAGGGCGGCAACCAGTAGGCCATGATAGCGGCGAGTGAGTAGATTTGCGATCGTTCCGCTAGCATAACCGCCGATTCCGTTTGTGACCAACCACTCGCGAGACTCCGCCGAGTCTAGATTGCAGCAGATTTCCCGTCCAAAAGCCATAACCATAAGAAGAAACTCGCGCTAACTTGTAATCTACCTTTAGATATATTTTAAACACTATATAAATGATAGACATCGACCATATCTATTGTGGAACAGGCATCTTGCCTGTTCCACAATAGGCTTTTCTGAAGATGACTAATAAATGCTAACCCTTGCAGACTGCTAATTTGGCGATCTCTTCGAGGGCTTCGCTAACTAGCCGTACAGATTCATGCTCTAATTTAGAGACAGGCGATCGCTAATTTTGACTCTTGGCGACAATTCTAGCCCTTGCTCTGTCTAAAGTTAGTTGTCTGTTACTTTTTTAACTGATATTAATTTTAAAATCTGCTTATTTGCGATCGGCACTCAACAGACTCACTGCCAAAATAGCATTTTCAGTCACACCACAAACCTATTTTATCAGGAGAACAACTCAAAGTGAAGATAGGAGCAAACTACCTCGGTAACAACCAATGTGAATTTACCGTTTGGGCACCCACCCTCAAACAAGTAGCAGTCCAACTTGTTTCCCCAGACAAACACCTAATTCCCCTGCAAAAATCCGCCGCAGGTTATTGGCAAACCACAGCTACAGACATCCCACCAGGAACTCTTTACACCTACCAACTCGAATCAAAAATCGATCGACCCGATCCAGCCTCAAAATATCAACCCCAAGGCGTACACTCCCCATCGCAAGTAATAGATGAAAATGCCTTTACCTGGACAGACACAGATTGGCAAGGCGTGCCACTAGCAGAAACAATCATCTACGAATTACACGTCGGCACATTCACCCAATCCGGAACATTTGAAGCAATAATTCCCCAACTCACCCAACTAAAAGAACTAGGAATTAACGCCATAGAAATCATGCCAGTCGCCCAATTTCCCGGCGAACGAAACTGGGGATACGACGGCGTATATCCCTATGCCGTCCAAAACTCCTACGGCGGCCCAGAAGGCTTCAAAAAACTCATCAATGCCTGCCACAAACAAGGCATCTCAGTCATTCTTGATGTAGTATTCAATCACCTTGGCCCCGAAGGAAACTATCTCAGTGACTTCGGCCCCTACTTTACATCAAAATATGGATCAATTTGGGGAACTCCCCTCAACTTCGACGACGCATATAGCGATGGAGTCCGCAACTACTTTATTGAAAACGCCCTATACTGGTTTCAAGACTATCACATCGACGGTCTAAGAATCGACGCAATTCAAGCAATATTTGAAGTAACTGCCAGACCCTTTTTACAAGAATTAGCCGATGCAACAGCTAACCTTTCTCAAAAAATGGGACGGCAATTATATTTAATAGCAGAAAGTGACTTAAATGATGTCCGTAGTTTACGATCCAAAGAACTAGGAGGTTTCGGACTAGATGCCCAGTGGTGCGACGATTTTCACCACGCACTACACACCTTACTCACCGGAGAAAATGACCGATACTACCAAGACTTCGGTAAATGCGAACACTTGGAAAAAGCCTTCAAAGAAAGCTTTGTTTACTCCGGTCAATACGCCCCCCACAGAAAGCGAAAACACGGCAATTCTGCCAAGGATCAACCAGCCGATCAATTCATCGTATTTTCTCAAACCCATGACCAAATCGGCAACCGCATTTTGGGAGACAGACTCTCAAAAATAGTAGACTTTGAAGCACTAAAACTTGCCGCAGCCACTGTCTTAACTTCACCCTACATTCCCTTCCTATTTATGGGCGAAGAATACGGAGAAGAAGCACCATTCTTATACTTCGTTTCCCACTCAGATGAAAACTTAATAGAAGCTATCCGTAAAGACAAACAACAAGAATTTAAAAGTTTTGAAGGCAGAGGCGAATTTCAAGATCCCCAGAGTCCAGACAGTTTCCAAAAATGCAAATTAAATTGGGGAAAACAAACAGAAGGCAAACACAAAATCCTCTGGGAATGGCATCAACACTTAATTCAACTGCGACGCACAATACCCGCCCTTAAAAAACTGGATAAAAACAGCTTAGAAGTATCCAGCATCGAAGCAGAAAAAATCTTATTTCTACGTCGCTGGACAGATGACAACCAGATATTTTGCATTCTAAACTTCAACAAACAACAGGTCGCTTTTACGCCTGAACTTCCCAAAGGCAAATGGCAAAAGATTTTAGACTCTGCCGATCCAAAATGGATGGGTGCAGGTTCAACCTTGCCAGAACAGATAACTTCAGAGCAAGA
This sequence comes from Oscillatoriales bacterium, assembly GCA_043718495.1. Taxonomy (GTDB): domain Bacteria; phylum Cyanobacteriota; class Cyanobacteriia; order Cyanobacteriales; family Microcoleaceae; genus Microcoleus. The sequence continues at coordinate 19,584 of JAYSVM010000109.1, forward strand.
ATTGACCGTTAAACCACAGAGTTTTGCACTCTATGAATTATAATTAAAACACGAGGCAGAGCCTCTAGATATCTGTTCCCAGGCAGAGCCTAGGAACCAGATAGAAGCAATTTCTCTCGTTCCCAGGCAGAGCCTGGGAATGCAGTCCTAGAGGCTCTGCCTCATCTTTTTCAAAGAATTAAACCAGAAAATAACAGGAGTAAAATTAACATGATGCGAATTCCCACAGCAACTTATCGGATTCAATTTCATGCAGGTTTTAACTTTGAATCCGCCAGACAAATCATTAGCTATCTCAAAGATCTAGGAATTACGGATTTGTACGCTTCACCCATATTTAAAGCCAGAAAAGGCAGCAGTCACGGCTACGATGTAGTTGACTCAAATCAGCTAAATCCAGAATTGGGAACTTCCGAAAACTTTGAAGCACTCACAGACGAAATCCAAAACAAAAAAATGGGATGGTTACAAGATATTGTCCCCAACCATATGGCTTATGATACTCAAAACTTACTGTTGTTAGACGTATTAGAACACGGGCCAGATTCCGACTATTTCGATTACTTTGATATTGAATGGGATCACGGTTATGAACATCTCAGAGGTCGAGTGCTGGCTCCGCTGCTGGGTAATTTTTATGGAGAATGTCTGGAAAATGGCGAAATTCAACTGAAATACAGCGACCTGGGCTTGAGCATCAATTACTATAGCTTAAAATTGCCAGTCAAAATCGAATCTTACGCGAATTTTATCAGTCATAACTTGGGACATTTAGGCAGGGAATTAGGCAGGCGTCATCCAGATTTTATCAAGTTTTTGGGAATTCTTTATCTGATCAAGAATACTCCTTCAGAAACCAAAGGCGCAGAAAGATACGATCAGATAGCCTTTGTTAAAGCACTGCTGTGGGAACTCTACAATCAAAATCCGATTGTTCAGGAATTTATCGATGAAAATATCAAGTTTTTTAACGGAGAAAAGGGCAATTCTGAAAGCTTTAACCTACTGGATGATTTGCTTTCCGAGCAGTTTTACCGTCTGGCTTTTTGGAAAGTTGGTGCAGAAGAAATTAACTACCGAAGATTTTTTACTGTCAACGAACTAATTTCGGTAAAAGTCGAAGATATCAAAGTTTTTCATAAAAATCATGCTCTGATATTTGACTTGATTGACGAGGGGAAATTTACCGGATTGAGGATTGACCATATCGACGGACTTTACGATCCCACAGAATATTTAAAACGGCTCAGGCATAAAATCGGAGATATTTACATCACTGTTGAAAAAATTCTCGAACACGAAGAAGATTTGCCATCATATTGGCCGATTGAGGGAACAAGTGGTTACGACTTTTTGAATTATGTAAACGGCGTTTTTTGTCGGTGCGATCGCGAACAGCAATTTAGCGACATTTATCAAAGATTTACTAGGCTCAGTGTCCCATATGAACAGTTGTTTATAGATAAAAAGAGGCTAATTCTTGAGAAGAATTTGGCGGGAGATGTAGACAATTTAGCTCAACTTTTGAAAAATATATCTGGTCAATCTCGACAGGGAAATGACTTTACTCGCCACGGCTTAGAAAAAGCATTAGCAGCAATTTTGACCATTTTCCCAGTTTACCGAACTTACATTAATCAAGAAGGCTTGAGAGAGTCCGATCGCATTTATGTCAAATATGCGATCGCCAAAGCCAAAGAACAAGTACCATTACTACTCAAGGAACTTAATTTTATCGAAACCGTGCTGTTGCTGGAAGCAGAAGAAACATTAACAGCCGAACAAAAAGAGCAGCGTCGGCACTTCGTGATGAAGCTCCAGCAGTTGACAGGCCCGTTGATGGCAAAAGGCATTGAAGACACGCTTTTGTACGTCTACTACAGACTTTTATCCCTCAATGAAGTGGGTGGAAACCCCAGTCAATTCGGCGTATCGCTAGCGGACTTTCACGAATTTAACCAACATCAGCAAGCAGTCTGGCCTCACAAAATGAATGCGACAGCTACCCACGATACCAAACGCGGCGAAGATGTGCGAACTCGAATTAATGTACTGTCAGAAATCCCCGATGAATGGGAACAGCAAGTCAAGTCTTGGAGAGAGTTGAACTCTTCCAAAAAAGTCAACCTGGTGAATCGCATGGTTCCTGATACTAATGACGAATACTTCTTTTACCAAACCTTAATTGGCAGTTTTCCGTTTGAGGAAATCGAAAATACTGACTTTATTGAGCGCATGAAGAATTATGTGATTAAAGCTGTCCGTGAAGCTAAAGTTCACACTGCCTGGCTGAGACCGGATAATGACTATGAGAACGGTTTTATGACTTTTGTCGATCATGCTCTCGAACCTGGTGAACAAAATCAGTTCCTCAAGAAATTTCTGCCTTTCTGGAAAAAAGTAGCTGATTATGGAATTTTAAATTCTTTATCTCAAACACTGCTGAAAATCACAGCCCCTGGTGTGCCAGATATTTATCAAGGTACGGAATTTTGGGATTTAAGCCATGTAGATCCAGATAACCGCCGTCCCGTTGATTTTCAGCGTCGGATCAAGGTGTTACGGGAGATTAAAGCCCAAGCTAAAACTGATATTTTGCAACTGATTGAGGAGTTGATTTCAACGAAAGAAGATGCTAGAATTAAGTTGTTTCTGACGACCAGAGTTCTAGAAGCGAGAAAACAATATCTGCAAGTTTTTCAATCGGGTAATTATCAGCCACTGGAAGTAGTTGGTACATTTAAAGAGAATATTGTTGCCTTTGCCAGAAACTACGAGGATACTACAGTTATTGCGATCGCTCCTCGCTTTTTGACTGGCATTGTTAAGCCGGAAGAAATGCCGATCGGCGAAAACATCTGGCAAGATACTAAGCTAGAATTGCCGGATGAAATGCCGTCTGTTTGGAAAGATGCAATTACAAATCAGATTGTGGAAAGTAATGGTCAACTGGCAATTGGTGAAGCTCTGAATTACTTTCCCTGTGCTTTGCTGATTAGTCAGTAGTTGTAGGGTGCGTCAGACATTGATTATTTCGATTTCAACAGGTTTTTCCGATCTGACGCACCCTACCCGTTTATATTTTGCATCCAAAAATGCGATCGCCCCTAACAACCAAAAAAAATTTACACCACAAAGACGGCAAATACAACACAACGTATACGGTTTGCCACAATACTGCGATCGCACAAACCCCGTACATTAGGAAGAGTAGAGAAAAGCAGTCAACAACTGTAGCGGTGCAAGCATCATGTGATGCAACCGTCCCTTCACAGGTTCGGTAAACACACCTTCATCTCAAGGTCTAACCGCCCGCAGTATAGACTTACAACTGTAAAAGTTGTGGTCATTCGATAGACAGGGATTTAAATGCAGCGATAAATTTATCACGGTTGGCTAAATCGTGAAAGCTTACCGAGGGATAGCCGCTCCCATGCTCCCGATGAAGTAAGAAGCAAATGTCTAGACTTGTCTAGTATTTGTATAGCAGATAATCACCCTATCGAAGACTGTATTAAAGCTGGACTGACTACCCATACACCCTCCCAGGTGAAATGGCAGTCCTGAATAACCAGACTATCACACAGATAGAAAACCGAAATTTTGTAAATATTGGAGCCGGAACACCCCTATGGGAAAAGTAGTTGGAATTGACTTAGGTACGACAAACTCCTGCGTCGCAGTAATGGAAGGCGGCAAACCCACCGTCATAGCCAACGCCGAAGGGGGTCGCACCACACCTTCCGTAGTAGCATTTGCCAAGAATGGCGACCAGCTCGTCGGACAAATCGCCAAGCGCCAAGCAGTGATGAACGCCGAAAACACCTTTTACTCAGTAAAACGGTTTATCGGGCGCCGGGTAGACGAAGTAACCCACGAAACCACCGAAGTTTCTTACAAAGTCCTGAAAGTCGGAAACAGCCTCAAACTAGACTGTCCCGCCCGTGGCAAGCAATTTGCCCCTGAAGAAATTTCCGCGCAAGTCCTCCGCAAACTCGTAGAAGACGCCAGCAAATACCTCGGCGAAACCGTCACCCAAGCGGTGATCACAGTTCCCGCGTACTTCAACGACTCCCAGCGCCAAGCTACTAAAGACGCTGGAAAAATTGCCGGTGTTGAAGTGCTACGGATTATTAACGAACCTACAGCAGCAGCTTTAGCTTACGGTTTAGATAAAAAGAGCAACGAAACCATCCTCGTCTTTGACTTAGGTGGCGGTACTTTCGACGTTTCTATTCTCGAAGTCGGCGACGGCGTCTTTGAAGTATTGTCAACTTCTGGAGACACTCACCTTGGTGGTGACGACTTCGACAAAAAAATTGTTGATTTCATCGCCGGAGACTTCCAAAGAGCCGAAGGAATTGACCTCCGCAAAGACAAACAAGCACTGCAACGCCTGACAGAAGCAGCAGAAAAAGCCAAGATTGAACTGTCGAGCGTTACCCAAGCCGAAATCAACTTGCCATTTATTACTGCGACTCAAGATGGCCCAAAACACTTGGACACCACTTTGACGCGGGCCAAGTTTGAAGAACTTTGTTCAGATTTGATCGATCGTTCTCGCATCCCCGTAGAAAACGCGATCCGCGATGCCAAATTAGACAAATCTGCAATTAATGAAGTCGTCTTAGTTGGTGGTTCTACACGCATTCCAGCCGTGCAAGAACTCGTCAAAAAAATCCTCGGCAAAGACCCGAACCAAACGGTAAACCCGGATGAAGTGGTAGCAGTCGGTGCAGCAATTCAAGCTGGCGTGCTCTCAGGCGAAGTCAAAGACATCCTGTTGCTGGACGTTACTCCGTTATCTCTCGGTGTCGAAACCTTGGGCGGCGTGATGACCAAAATCATTCCCCGCAACACCACAATTCCTACTAAGAAGTCAGAAACTTTCTCGACTGCTGTAGACGGCCAAACAAACGTGGAAATCCACGTTTTGCAAGGCGAACGAGAAATGGCGAATGACAACAAGGATTTGGGAACATTCCGCTTAGATGGAGTTCCACCAGCCCCTCGTGGCGTACCTCAAATTGAAGTTACCTTTGATATCGATGCTAACGGTATTTTGAATGTAGCTGCTAAGGATAAAGGTACTGGTAAGGAGCAATCTATCAGCATCACTGGCGCTTCTACTTTGCCTAGCAATGAAGTGGATCGCATGGTTCGGGAAGCCGAATCGAATGCTTCTGCTGACAAAGAACGTCGCGAAAAGATCGATCGCAAAAACCAAGGCGATTCCCTAGCTTATCAAATCGAGAAACAGTTGGCAGAATTGGGCGATAAAGTTCCTGCTGACGACAAGACTAAGGTTGAAGGGTTGATCAAAGACTTGCGCGAGGCGATTAGTAGTGAAGATGACGATCGCATCAAAACCTTGACAACAGAGTTGCAGCAAGCATTCTACGCTGTCAGCAGCAGCCTGTACCAACAAGCTGGCGGTCCAACTGACGGCGGCGGCGGCCCTGGCGGCCCTGGCGACGGTGGCCCGACTGGTGGCGGCGACGACGTGATTGATGCCGACTTCACTGAAGGCAACAAATAGTAGGCTAAGCTAAAAGCCCGCAGTTAGAAGTAGGAAACCCGGTTTTGAATAAAAGCCGGGTTTCTCTGTATTCGGACTACTTATATGATGTTAAATTTTGTAGGGGCGGGTAAACCTGCCAATAATTGCCCATAATCGACAATCTCATAAACCCGAAAGAGCCCATACCAGAATCAATATTAATATCAGAATCAGGAGTAATCTAAATGTCTCGTCCTACTATACAAAATTCATCCACAAATACTGCTAACAAATCTCAGGCTGCATCCTTGCGTCGTCTGCGGAAAATCAGTCATTTACTAGACAATGCAATTCCGATTCCCGGCACAAAATACCGAATTGGACTCGATCCGATATTGGGATTGATACCGGGTGGCGGCGATTTAATCAGTTCAATTTTTGCAGGCTATGTTGTCTTCAAGTCCGCTCAAATGGGAGTGCCACAAGAGACTTTAGTAAAAATGGCAGCTAACATCGTATTTGATACAGTTGCTGGGACTGTACCGGTGGCTGGAGATTTGTTGGATGTTGCTTGGAAGGCTAATGTCAAGAATATAGAATTGCTGGATGCTCATTTAGGTTCGCCTGAACCTGTTGGGAAAAAGGCTGATTGGTTGTTTGTGGTGGCTTTGCTGTTGGGTTTGATGTTGATTGTTGGTGGTGTAATTTTCTTAAGCGTGATGCTTTTTGGGTGGTTATTTCGAGTGTTTACAGGCGGTTGATTGTGGATTTTTTGGGTAGGGAAACGGCATTGCCGTGTCCTTTTTATGGCTTACATGGGCCCCAGAAACCGGGTTTTTTCACAAAATCTCTGAATAGTAAGTTCCGTGCCTTCATTTTCCACTTGCACTTTTTTGAACGCAGCAACAAAAGCTTTCCTGTCTAACAGTTTGGTAAATTCTCCCGGTGCAAATTCGCCACTGCTGGGACGGCGTTCGCGATCGTCTATCTTAACAAGTAATCTGACTGATTAAACAGGATTTATCCACTCCAACAAAGAAACCGGGTTTTTCTGAATCTGCGGGCTGCAACAGGTATTTTCGTAAAAAACCCGGTTTCTGACCCCCAATGCAAAAAGCCCGATCGCACTTATGGCATCAACCAACCGCAAACTCCGTAAATTTCCGTCTATATGGTGCTTTAAAAGCCAAAACTATATCTTGCTTTGGAACTCCAGCTTCAACCAATTCATTAGCAACTCCAATTTCCGTTCCATCCCGTTCGATCCAAATTTTACCATCTTTAATTTCCACGTAGATGATACAACCGAATACTCGGCTCAAATCTTCCCAACCGATATGCAATAATTGATAGCGAAATCGTTCCGTATCAATTATCAAATGCACTTCTGTTGTCAATTCAAAGCGGATTTGCAACAGCGGACTAACCCAGCCATTCATTTCTGCGATCGGTTCAAGCCAATCTTCATCGCGAACAAAGCCACTCAATTCGATATTGTCTGGATCGTAAATGTAATATTCTTGCACTCCATAACGCTGATAAAACAGGACTTCTTCTCCTGTTTTGACCGAGCGGTTACTAAGGGATAAGATTTCAAATACGACTTGGGGAGGGATATTATCTTCTTTCCACTGTCTGTAAGAACCTCTGTCACCTTTTGGTCTACCAAAGACTACCATTGCATCCGGTGCTTGGCGAATTTTGTTATTTCCTTGAACGGGATACCAAAGCAAATCTCCAGCGACGAATACATCTAGGATGTTGGCAAACAGGATTTCGAGGTTTTCTTTAATAGTGACAATCCATCGGAATTGTTTGGTATTGTCGGCCATTGGTTCTCCGTCGCTGTCTGGGTAGATGATTTCTGGTTTAGTTTCAGGAGTGAGTTGTTGTACCATGCTGTTTGATGGTTGGGGTACTGATTTTAGTATAGCTTTTGAGGGTGGGAGAGGCGATCGCTTTTTAAGACCTCTGTTTTTACAATAAATGAGGATCAGTGCCATGAGTAGATTCAATGAAGTCCATTCCCTCACTGCTAGTCATAAAAGGAGGCTCAGTGCTAGGAATAAAGTTGGTGAACTCCCTTCTCTCGCTGCTAGCCACAGGAGGCTCAGTGCCAGAAATAAATTCGGTGAAATTGCTTCGCTTGTTGCTACCCCTAAAAGTCCACGGAGGATTAGTACCTAAATTAAGAGGAGGAAAACTAATATCAAAAGTCCCATCGGTTGGGGAATCTGTGTGTAAGGGAGGATTGTTCAAGTTCTCTGTACTTTCCACCAAAAAATCAAGGGGAATTTGTTGATATATTGCTTCTAGATATTCTAGTAGCTTATCTATTTTTTGCGAAAGTTCAATAGTGGCAAAAGATTCCCTCAAAACAGTTATTTTTAAAAGGTTTATAAACTCAGAGCGAAATTTTCTTAGGTCTATCCCCTGATTTAATTGAGATTGTTCTATTGTGTCAATTCTTACGTAAATCTTTTGCAGCAGTTCTAGGGTATGCCTGACTTGTTCTTGAGGTTGCCTAGAACTTATTAACTCACTAGAGATACCCAGCATTAAAACTTCCAAAGAAGCCTCTAACTTATTCATGCCTTTTTAACTCCTTTTGTGTAGGTTAACCTAAATTGTACTAGAAAAAACTTGACCTTTAGTTCTCAATTATCACAAATCGCCTTTTCTTCTGGACTCAACTTTTGACTACTCTTTAAGTAAGGTTCTATTATTTTACACGCATCTTGTAACAAATCATTTAATTTTAATTTTTCTTTAAGTTTGTTTTTTCGATAAGTAGAAGAAGTATTTAGCTGCCAAATTCTGACGCTGCCATCATTACTGCTGGATGCAATACTAATTCTACCATCCTTGGTCTGCTCAATAAATTGTAAAGAATTGACTTGTCCTTTATGTCCTTTCACAGTCTCATTAGCTATCTCTAAAGGTTTTTTATTACTTCCCATCTTTATTGCCTCATCAACATACCATAGTTTTATGGTAGTGTCACTTCCTCCACAGGCAATTAATTTATCATCTTTACTAAATACTAAACCATATAACTCACCTTGATTACTCTTGATTTCTCCGATAAATTTGATACCTTGTTTTAACGACCAAATTTTTATATTACCATCAGCTCCAGCAGAAGCTAAAAGATTACCACTAGGGCTAAATTTTACTGCATTTACCATCCCTCGGTGTTCGCCTAAAGTTTGTGTTGTATTAGTTTTTAAATTCCAAATTTTTACCTTGCCACCATCTAAAAATCCTGCGTAAGCAATTTGACTTTTGTCTTTAGGATTAAAATCATTTCTATAAATATACGTGATTTTATAGATTTTATTTTGGAACTGATTATCTATTCTTTCTTGTACCTTTTGATAAGTTTTAGTGTCCCATATTTTTATCTCGCCACCAGCATCCGATACAGCGATCAAGCTACCGTCAGAACTAAAACTAACACTAAATACACTTCCTTTTAATTCGGAAAAAGTATGCAATTTTTGTCCATTTATACTCCAGATTATAGCTCTATCATTACTGGCAGAGGCAATTATATTTTCATTTTTAGAATTGAATTTAATTTCGTGAATTATGTTATTAGCTCCTGAAGCCCCGGCAAAACTTCTGAGGTTCTGACCTTTTAAATTCCATAGCTTGATATTCTGATCGGTACTTGCAGAAGCAAGAATACCAGCATTAGGGCTAAAACTTATGCTTGTAACTGCACCTTGATGACCTTCCAAACGATTGCGTTCCTGCACGCTGTAGATTACAGTTTGAAGCTTAGATAGTGTGATTATATCAGAATTACCTATCTCTCTAAGTTTTTTCAACGCTTCTATGCTCGCTATTAAAGCTTCAAGTTGGTTATTAGCTTTCAATAACAGTTCAGAGGTTGAAACCAAGGTTCCAAGAGTCATCGCCTCCCGTTGTTTCTTCTGTCCATCGAGTACATTTGTCAGTAGTCCCAAGCCCAGAGAAAATGTTAAAAGGATGCCAGAGGCGATCGCCCATTTCGTTCTCTGCTTTTGAGCCTGATATTTTTCATCCGTCAGTTTTATTTCCCTTTCTAGTATCTTTATCTCATCTTGAATCTGCCGATCGCGCCTACCAACACTTTTCACCAAAAACTCCCTCTCATCCCCAGTCAAATTCGGCAGCACCCTCCTCTCCCACTCCTCAACCTCTGCCAAGCGCGCCCCCGTCAGCAGCGCCTCATCCGACTTACCGTAAGTCTCCTCCCACTCCCGACAAGCCATCTCTAAGCGCCGACAAATCCGAATATTTTCCAGATCCTCCTCAATCCAATTACTCACCAATTTCCACCGACACAACAGAGCTTCATGAGCCACTTCCACCGTGTTTGCATCCACAATAATCAAACGCTGCTGCGCCCCAGCCAACAACCCAATTACCCGATCCAACTGCTCAGTAGAATCCGCGATCGCACTTAGTCGATCCCAATCAACCCGCCGGCGCGTTACCTCCAAACCCTCACCCAACTGCACCAACTCCATAAACAATTTGCGAACAAAAAGGCGATCGCCCTCACTCAGACATTCATAAATCACATTAGCTCGATTTTCCAAAGCCCCTTGAACACCACCAATATCTTCATAGCCCTTTCTCGTCAGTAACGGCACTGGAAATTCCGGTTTTTCAATACAAACTCGCCACAACTCCTTCAAAGCATATTGTAACAAAGGTAACGCACCCGGTTGACCCATCACATCCTGAGCAATTTGTGATACCAACCCCCGCTCAAATTTAACACCATGCAATTCAGCCGGTTTCTCGATCGCCTCCGGTAACTCCTCAATCCCTAGCGACTTCACAATATAAGTGCTAGGCGGAATATGATTGATCAAATTTAAAACATCTGGATAATTAGTACAACGAATTAAAAAATCCCCACGAATTGCAATAATCATCCGGCTCTTTCGCCCAGAATCATTCATCTCCTCTGCAATCAAATGGATAAAACTCCGTCGCTCCGATTCATCTTCACAAAGCGTAAATACCTCCTCAAACTGATCCATAAAAACTACAAAAGGCTCATTCCGATCTCGATACCGAGCTAAAACATCCACCAATTTTCCAAGGGGATGCTTCCCCGGAGTAAAAGATTCAACAGGCCAATGACTACTACCAGGAATTATATCCCGACTTAACTGCGGCAACAATCCCGCTTTAATTAAAGAAGATTTCCCTGAACCAGAATAGCCAATAACAGGAATAAAACGACTATTAGTTAAGTGAGTAATCAGTATCCGAAACGCTTCCTCCCGCCCACAAAAATACTTCTCTTGTTCAGCTTCAAAAGCAGACAGTCCCAAATATGGATTATTGCGATCGAAACTAATTTCAGTAGTCGGTGTCTCTGATTGCGGATACTTTACCAGAGTAATGCAACGACCCCAGCCCATCCGAATCGCCTCTTGCCCCCACTGAGTACCCTTAAGTTCATTGCTGATATAGTCAAATAGGCGATCGCCACTAACCAACCCATTTCTACTAGCATTTTCCGAACCCAAACCCTTCAACAAAGCTCCAGTAAAAATCGCGTGTGCTTCCCATGCCAAAACTTTTGCAGTCTCAAAACCCCGGCAAGCAGTAATTAAATAATAATCCCTTTGCGTACTAAAAGCCGTCAAAGTTTGCTGCACTAGCAAGCTTTCCAGAAAATATCCACTATGACAGCAGTCCAACAACATCACCAAACTGCTCACATCCGACTTCTTAATTAATTGATTAAGACTCGATAAAGCAATCCCATTTTTATAATCAACCACCTTTTGATCAACCATTTCCACTTGACAGTCCGAAGTAGCCAATAGACCTTTTTGTTCATCCAAACTATCAAAAAAAGTCAGACCATGACCAGCAAAATAAATCAATACATCACTTTTTGTACCTTGCTCCAATAGCAAAACCTTCAGAGCTTCACCTACCTCATAAACAGAAGCACTTTTTTGCTGTGACACTTCAAAACATTTCGTCTCAGCATTCCAACTCTGTGGTAGTCGAGTCACATTAAAATCGCCATATTGCTCTAATACCTGTGCCACACTTTCAGCATCAGTCGCCGCTTTAGGCAAATTTTTGAATGTAGAACTTTGGTACTGAGTAATACCAATAACAAGGGCATAACGAGCCATTGAGTTTTACCTAAATTTAAAAATACTAACTTAGTTCACAAACACCCTGAACCGTTGTTTTCCTTTAAAAGCTATAATAACTAAACTTCCGGCAATCAAGATCGATCTTTAAGCAAAATCTACATAAACTTAACAATAGGTAACATTATGTCAGAAATAGAGCGTTTCGCTTTTCAAGAAAAGAATGAAGTGTACGAAATTACAATTGACGAAGCGGCCACCTCACGGGAAGATAGTCCTTTTGCTGAAGAGAGGGGACTAGGAAGCGATGCGATTAACCGGATGCAGCAAGCTCGATCGCTAATTCGCAATTATGCTATGTATACTGTCACAGCTTTTAAAGATTTCGGTGCGGCTGAGATTGAAGAGGTGACACTCAAATTTTCTATCAAAATGGGTGGCAAAACTGGCATTCCATATATTAGCGAAGGTTCAGCAGAAAGCCACTTAGAAATTGAGGTAAAGTGCAAGTTTCCTAAATCTGCTGAAACAAATTAGGAAACGGCACTGCCGTCTCCCTACAATTAACCTGGCGTAGGGAAACGGCAGTGCCGTCTCCTCTACAATAATGACGGTAGGGACACGGCACTGCCGTCTCCTCTACATTCATCACGGTAGGGAGACGGCAGTGCCGTGTCCTCTGCATTCATTCCGGTTACTTATTTTTCTGCTGAGTCTTAGCTTGTTCGATCGCAATTTCCTTCACAGCTTGGAACGAATTCAAATTCGACGCACCTTCAATCGCCTTCACCGCCAAATCTTGCACCTGTTTCAAAGCAGAATCCAATTGCTTCGACAAACTAGCAATCCGAGACTCTTGATTTTGAATAGTCTGCAACATACCTTGAATTTGCAACTCGTAATTTTGCTTTTGTCCTTCCAAATCTTTAGCAAACAAATCAGACTTAATTTTAGCTTGATAATTGCCGATATTGCGGCCAATATCCTTACCATTCTTGATAGTAGATTCCAGTTCCTTCGGAAAAGCTTCCACCTTAGATTTTACCTCAGCAGATAGTTTTTCCTGTTCTGCAATAAATTTTTCCCGTTCCGCCCACTGTTTCTCCTGTTCCTGCTTAAATTCTTCTATTGCTTTGTACAGAGTTTTTTGGCGCTGTTCATATTCTTCGACATCCAGATTGCGCTGAAGATTTAAATCATAATAATACAACTCTTCATCCCGATCGCGATTTTTTTCATGATCATCAGTTCGTTCTTCAACTGCTACGTCTTGCAGTTGTTGTTCTTTCTCCCAAGCTTGTCGCCGTGACAGCAAATTCTGTTCAATAGTTTCGCGCTGCTGGCTAATTTCTTCAGTAAATGTTTTCGCACTTTCTTCATATTCTTGGAGCAAATTATCCAGCGTATCTTCTGCAACATCTTCCAAACTGTGCAACTCTTGCAATTGTTGAACTTCTTCACCGACAGTTCGTTGCAATTCCTCCAGTTTAGACGCTTCCGATGTCAATTTTTCAGACAATTCACTGACAGCACCACCAAAGCCAAATTGTAGTAAGATCAAATTATCGATCGTAGACTGCATCTTTTGTTGATTTTGAACTAAAGTCATTGGTTTATTTGCCTCAACAATTTGTTTTTCTGGGGCTGCTATTTGCTTAGGCGAATCGTTTGCTGATTGGTTGTTATTAACCTGCTTCAATTGAGATTCCAAAACAGCCTTTGCTTCTGCGGCTTCCTTGTATGCTTCCAAAATTTCAGCCTTCGTACTTTTGTCATTTACTTTTTTGTTCACAACCTTTCATCTCCTAATAATTGGGTCAATTTTCTCTGATTTAAGTTCAAAGTTGCATCGGAATGATATAGAGGATACGGCAGTGCCGTATCCCTACCACAAATAATACTGTAGGGACACGACACTGTCGTGTCCTAATTTCTACTAACTACCGCAAATAATACTGTAGGGACACGACACTGTCGTGTCCTAATTTCTACTACCGCAAATAATACTGTAGGGACACGACACTGTCGTGTCCTAATTTCTACTAACCAAGTTTAAGCTTTAGTCGCAAAAGCTTTCATTGCCAAATCTTGCGCTTGCTTCATTGTGGCTTGCAATTGCGCCGAGATTTCAGCAATTTGTTCAGTTTGTCGCTCAATTGTTTGCTGCAAAGATTGCACTTTCAATTCATATCCTTGCTTCGTTCCTTCCCATTCTTTATCCACTAAATCTGCTTTGACTTTAGCTTCGCGGGAAACTTCTTGAATTGCTTCTTCTTTGGCTTTAGTGTTAGCCTGTTTCAGTTCTTCTTCAAATCCGGCAGCTTTGGTTTGATTCTTGGCAAACTCAGCTTGATTGTCACTCAATACTGTTTCACGTTCTACCCAATTCTTTTCGTTTTCGCGAGTAGATTGTTCCAATTCCCGTTCTAATTTGCGTTTTGTTTCTTCGTATTCATCCGTCTCGACTGTGCGGCTGCGCTCTAATTCATAGCGATAATCTGCGGTTTCTTGTTGACGTTCTTTGATTATTAATGCAGCTCTTTCTTCAACTGTTGTATCAAATTCTTGTTGTTGTTTTTCCCAAATCTTGCGTTTTTGGATCGTGTCTTTTTCGATGACTTCGCGCTGACTGCCTGCACTTTGCTCTAAGGCTGTGATTTTTTCTTGGTGTTCTTGAGTTAAGATATAGAGCGCGTCTGCTACAACTCGGATTTGCTGTAATTGCTGCAATTGTGCTGTTTCGATTTCAATACCATGCTTTAATTCATCTAACTTTGATGATTCAGCGCTCAGTCTTTCCGAAAGTCCGTTAATCACGCTACCAAAATCTAATTGTAAGTCGGCTAAACCTTTGACTATACTATCAACTGTATAGGTGGAAGCGACTTCGAGAAGTTGTTTATTTTTGGCTTTTTCGGCTTCTTGTTCTTTGGTTTCTACTTTGGATTCAATCTTTTTATTTTCTGCTAAGATTTGCTGGAATTTTTGCAAAATTTTGACTTTGCTGTCCTTCGTGTTTCCTGTGTTCATAATGCTGTTGTCTCCTGATTACTGTAATTTGTTAGATTTTTTGGGAAATGAGTGTCGTTATCCTAACTTGCGGATTTGAGTAAGAATTGCTTTGTATTTTAGGACTGGATCTACTTTTTTTTCTAAGTTTTTACCTGCTAGAGTTTGCAGGATTCGATGACATCGATTGCACTGATTTCTTTGCCTGCATTCACACTCATCAATTATACTCAAGAGTGTGCTTTTTAGCAATTGATTTTGCGCCAACAAAGCTTGATAATTTTGCTGAACTGATTCGGTAACTAAGGTTATGTGTTGCAATGTTTCTGTGAGACTTTCGATATCGTTGACTGCATCTGCTCGGATTTGATCGATCAGATCTAAGTTCTCTCTTAAACGGCTTTCCAGCAGGTTGGATGTTTTTTTTCTGTTGGTTAGTTTCTGCATTTTATCCAATGAGTAAAAGTTATGGTAAAGGCGCGATTAAATCGCGCCTTTACAACAGATTTAGAACAAGTCAGCGGTTGATTTATCTTCGGCTGGTGGAAGCGATATAGTACCGTTAGAATTCAAAGCGATAACATCACTTTCACTGCTAGTATGAGCGGCCATCAAACAGGCAACTTCCTGGGGAGGGAGATTATCCAAACAGATCATTTGCCGGGTTCCTTCCAAATCGATCATGCGAGATTGATTGCTCATATCGGACAAAACTGCTGCTGCTTGGTCGATAATTTCCCAGTCTTTGCGTTCTATCCAAGACCATTTTAAGCTGTAGTAATTTATGGGTTTGACGACTCCACTGTCGTCTGGTTTCTGGCCGGAATGTTTGGTAAATTCGGGAATGAAAATACCTGTGGCTGGCTCGACTCCGCGAGATTGCACAGAAGCAACTAAGCGGTTAAAGTCGTTCAAGCTGCGGTTTTTGATGTATGTTGTCATGACAACTCCTTGTGGCAATTCACCACTTTCTGCGACAAACCAGAGTTGTCCCCAAAGTGTGTGGGAAGTTTGACCGAGGGTGCCGAATAATTTGGAGAATTTGAGAATTGTCATCGAGCATTTGCTACCATAGTCGGTGTCGCCAATTGTCCATTGGCCACTTTGACAGTTGTTGCGAACTGCGATGGGAATTTCTGGTACTAGCAAGGCGTTGCTAGGTTTAGCACCAAATACTGAAAATGTCGGTCTTTCTTGTATTTTAGTCATTATCTTTTCCTTTAGTTATTGTTGGCTAGTTGTTGCTTGTTAGTGGGTAAATGGATATAGCAATAAATGCCCAATGCCCAATTCCCAATCCCCAATTCCCAATTCCCAATTCCCAATTCCCAATTACCTAATAAGATGTTTTACTTTTTGTGGTTCGGGATAGGTGTATTCAAGCATCGCTTCTTGTTGAGCTTTAATAATCCGCAGCGCGGTGACTAAATGCTCTAACATTTCTAAGTGGGCTGGAGTAAAGTGAATGCTAAAGCCTTCGCCATCTCTTGCGTAACCGGGACAAACAAGTGAGGCTGAGTTTTGTTCTTCGTTGGCGGCGATGTATAGCCAGTCGTCGTCTTCTAGCTTGTAATGGGTGTCTGTCCAGGTTCTCAGCATTGGCTATCTGTTCCTCCTTGTTTGCTTACAGTCCTGGGCGGGGGGCAAAAACCCGGTTTCTGCGTGAATATTTGTCTTAAAAATCGACGATTTTTGGAAGAAACCGGGTTTTTTGGTCTTAGTCCTATACAAGCGTTTTGCCCGATCGCGCTTCAAATCTTTTTTACAATTCACAGGCTGTATATAGCGTGTTTTGTCGGCGGCTTAGCCTTTTTAACTCTACCTGTGAGCCTAAAGCGTTGATTAAACCGTCAACTAAACCTAGTCTAACGTATGTTGATTTTCCCGTCAAGTATTTTGTTGAATTTTTAATCAAAACAGGCTAGAATGCCTGTCAGGAGGCAAAAAACCGTGGAACAGACATTTGAACAGACCTTTGGAAAACTCATCCGTCAAGCTCGCAAGGACAAAGGATACTCACAACGTGAGCTAGCAGCTATGCTAGGTGTGGATTTTACTTATTTGTCGAAGTTGGAGAACGATCGCGCCGATTATGCGCCCAAAGAGGAGGTAATCCGATCGCTAGCGCGGAATCTAGATATCAATGAGGAGGAGTTAATTTTCTTAGCCGGGAGACTGCCGCAGCAGTACGAAGCGCTGCTGAAGCAGAATCCGAAGGAAATGCAGGCTCTTTTCCGCCGGATGCAAGAAAATCCAGATTGGCTCAAAAAGTCATTCCAATCCTAAGAGAGGGCTTTCAAAGTGAGTATTTTTAAGCCGTATTGCTTCTATCCCAAAGAATCGATCGAGGGTTTGGCAAATGACATTTTGATGCGGATGCAAAATACACAAAATTTTGCTCCGAGATGGCCTTTTGATGCGACAATGGTTGCTGATTTTCTGGATTTGGGAGTGGTATGGGACTGCATTGAGCCGGATGAAGAAGGTGCGATCGCGGCGAGGATTTTGCCACAGCAGCGGTTAATTGAAATCAACGAACAGATTTTGGAAAAACCGCCTGGGTTCATCGAATCGACGATCGCCCACGAAATTGGACATTGGGTGCTTCACATCAATCAAGATGAAGCTGACGGTGTTGTCGAACAGTTGGATTTAAAGTTTAAAAATGGGGAAAACATATCGCAGGATGTGAGCGAACCGTTTGTTTGTCGGGGTGCGAGTGCTGATACTAAGATTGCATCGATCGAATGGCAAGCACAATATTTTGCCAGTTGTTTGTTGATGCCACGATGTATTTTGGAGGATAAAAGACAGGGACGGGATTTAACTAAATGGTCGCATTTATACAAAATCAGAGATGAGTTGGGAGTGAGTATTTCCAATTTGACCAATCGCTTGCAAGAGTTTGGTTGGATTTATATTCCGAAGGGTACTCGCGAAATTTATGCGGGGAAAGATGCCGCTAATGTACAGCAGCGGTTGTTTGGGTGATCTCGTTGGGCATTAGGCATCGGGGATTGGGTATTGGTGATGGTGATTTTTGTTTAGAGAAGAGAATTAAAAATTGCTAACCTTCAATGGGTTTAAGTGCTGTTTTGTAGTCGCAAACCGCCGGAATCAGTTCATTGAGAGAGGAAACACAGCCGAAAAATCACCAAAAAACTATTTCTTTTGGCAGGGTTGCGATCGCCCAAACTTTGATATTTGCATTGAGCGATCGCTCGACTACAATTAGGCAAGGGCAATACCAGCCAAAATCCACACCCCCGCAGACATCATGGACTACAGCCAACTGCTCACCGACAAAAGCGATACTATCCTCACAAACTGGATTCAAGCAGTACGCTTGGATCGGAAAATAGAAAGTGCGGACACCTTACCGCACTCAGCAATAACTAATCACATACCTCACCTACTAGCGGCGATGGCAACTGTGCTTTCCCACTATCAAGACAGTGAAATCAAAGTCATCATTAAAGCCAGTTTGGATCATGGGTTTCTCAGAGCAGAACAAGGCTATGATGCAGCAGAAGTAGCCCGCGAATATCATTTATTGCGTCAAGTCATATTCTCCAATATAGAAGCAGAATTGCTAGCAGGAACAACCACAGAAGTAGTCAGAACTTTTCGATTAATAGATGCCGTAGTAGACGAAGCAATTGCCCAGTGTTTTAACAGTTACGTTGCCCAGCGGTTGAGAGAATTTCAACAAATCCAAACTCAGTTAACACTCACCAATCAAGAACTCAATCGGCTAGTCAGCGCTAATCAAGAAAATCTCTCCTATTTAGCTCACGAACTCAAAACACCTCTTAACTCAATCATCGGTTATTCTGAACTGTTTTTGCGTCAAGAAAAAAAGCAACCTGAAATAAAAGATACTCTACCGGGCATCGAACACATAGAACGAGTGTTGCGTAACGGCAGACAATTGCTACGCCTGATTAATGATACTCTAGAACTATCCCGTGCCGACGCTGGAAAAATTCAACTACGCCTGGGGTCAACTAATGTGCAATCTATCATTAATACAGTAGTAGAAGTGATGCAGCCAATGGCTGATGCTAAAGGATTAAAGCTGGTAATAACTACCGAATTCGCCCCCAAACAAGTAATCGGCGACTCCCAGAGATTGCAACAAATTATTACCAATCTTCTGAGCAATGCTATTCGGTATACAGCAACTGGTATCATCGAATTACATTGCTGTCAAGTCGGATCTGAAAAATGGGCGATCGCAATTACAGATACTGGCATTGGCATCGCCCCTGCGGATAAAAATCGCATTTTCGACCCTTTCTTTCAAGCAGGAGAAGCCGGGAAACAGCAATTTTCACCAGAGAGTACAGGCTTGGGATTAGCGATAGTATCCCGACTGGTCAAACTATTGCAAGGAAAAATAGAGCTAGTATCAGAAACAGGGGTAGGCTCCACTTTCACAGTGGTTTTACCCCTGGAAGTTAAAACTTTACAAGAAGTATAGCTCAAGGAAGAAGGAAGAAGGAAGAAGCAATAAAATCAATCTGGTAGTATGATAAATATATGAACGCCTCTTTAACAAAAAGATTATTTCGATGTCCGCCCTCTACGCAACCCCTACCGTGACTGCCTTTCCCCTAACAGCCGTTGTCGGCCAAGAAGCCATTAAACTAGCCCTGCTCTTAGCAGCAGTCGATCCCGGATTGGGAGGAGTTGCGATCGCAGGCCGCCGCGGTACCGCAAAATCAGTAATGGCCCGCGCCTTGCATTCCCTCCTGCCACCCATTGAAGTTGTTAAAGGATCTTTCTGCAACGCCGAACCTGAAGAACTTGTTGTAGAACAGGCATTAGCAGAAAATAACGGGCAAGATGCCTTAGCAGAAAATAACGGGCAAGATGCCCGTACCACAAATACTAATCTCGCAACCGAAATTATTCCCACACCCTTCCTCCAAATTCCCTTGGGTGTCACCGAAGACAGATTATTGGGTTCAGTCGATGTCGAACAATCGGTTAAATTCGGCCAAACCGTCTTTCAACCAGGACTGCTAGCTCAAGCAAATCGAGGCGTACTTTATGTAGACGAAATCAATCTCCTAGACGACAATATTTCCAACCAATTGTTGACAGTATTAACAGAAGGCAGAAATCAAATAGAGCGGGAAGGAATCAGCTTTCAACACCCCTGCAAAACTCTATTTATTGCCACTTATAATCCCGAAGAAGGGCCCCTAAGAGAACATTTGCTCGATCGCATCGCGATCGCACTTTCAGCAGACACCGTACTCGAACTAGAAGAAAGAGTTCAAGCCGTAGACCAAGCTCTCTCCTACTCCAATTCTCCCCAACAATTTCTCAGCCAATACGCAGAAGATACAGACAACCTCAAAACCCAAATCATCCTGGCTAGAGAATGGCTCAAAGATGTCACCATCAAACGCGAACAAATTAACTACCTAGTAGAAGAAGCTATTCGCGGCGCTGTACAAGGACACCGCGCCGAAATATTTGCAGTCAGAGTCGCCAAAGCCTGCGCCGCCATCGAAGGAAGGACAGAAGTCAACGCCGAAGACTTGCGTCGCGCCGTAGAATTAGTCATCGTACCCCGCGCCACCGTCATCCAATCTCCTCCAGACGAAAACTCTGCTCCCCCTCCTCCCCCGCCACCGCCTCCTCAAACCAACTCAGAACAAGAACAAGAAGAAAAAGACGAAGAAAAAGACGAAGATGAAGACAAAGATGAAGACAAAGAAAACAAACCTCCAGAAGAGCAAGACGAGAATAGTATTCCCGAAGAATTTATTTTTGACCCCGAAGGCGTAATTCTCGACCCCAGCGTCCTTTTCTTCGCACAAAACACCAGCCGTCAAGGCAAATCGGGAAGCCGTAGCATCATTTTTTCAGAAGATAGAGGTCGTTACGTCAAGCCAGTATTGCCGAAAGGCCCCGTCCGCCGCATCGCTGTTGACGCGACACTCAGAGCCGCCGCACCCTATCAAAAAGCCCGCCGCGAAAGGAGTTCTCAACCTCAAAGTAGGGAGGGGCAGGAGGAAGGGAAGCGGCGCGTATTTGTCGAACAGGGAGACATTCGGGCGAAAAAACTGGCTAGAAAAGCTGGGGCGCTAGTCGTATTTGTCGTCGATGCTTCCGGCTCGATGGCGCTCAATCGGATGCAGTCGGCGAAAGGTGCTGTCATGCAGCTACTGACAGAAGCCTATCAAAGCCGTGACCAAGTTGCTCTGATTCCGTTTCGCGGAGAACAAGCAGAAGTCCTGCTACCGCCCACACGCTCCATAGCCTTAGCCCGCAAGCGTTTGGAAAGGTTGCCCTGTGGCGGTGGTTCTCCTCTGGCCCACGGTTTGACCCAAGCGGTGCGGGTGGGTGTAAACGCGCGACAATCGGGAGATATCGGTCAAGTTGCGATTGTCGCCATTACCGATGGGCGCGGAAATATTCCTTTGGCTCGTTCTTTGGGTGAACCAATGGTAGATGGCGAAAAGCCGGATATTAAAGCTGAATTGTTGGAAATTGCTGCAAAAATTCGCGGTTTGGGAATGCAATTGCTGGTGATAGATACCGAGAGTAAGTTTATTTCTACTGGTTTTGCTAAGGAGTTAGCTAAGACTTCTGGGGGGAAATACTATCATTTGCCGAAAGCTACCGAACAGTCGATCGCAGCTATGACTAAAAATGCGCTCCGTGACGCGATCGGCTAAAATTATTCAAGTCGCATTTATCCGCGTTTGCCCGCGTTTATCTGCGGCAAGAAAAATAAAATAATCTAATTTTTCACCCTTCGCCGAGTCACCACCAGCGAACAGGCAACTAAACCCAGCCCCACCAGCATTGACGGCTCAGGAATTTTCACAGGCACCGGCACCGGGCTTGCTGTTAGCCGATTCTGGTCTAAGCAAGTTATACATGGGCTAGATTGAACAACCTGAGCCAGCAGCAATTTTTCTGAAATCGAAGATTTGGCAACCTTTGAAACTGCTACATTACCTGCAACCGCTGACTTACCTCCGCCTACAACAGTTGCCAAAACCAATACAATTCCGACCGTAGATATAAAAAAAATCTTAGGATAAAAGGTAGGCATTAGATATTACCTGTTTGGTATTGTGTGGTTTGGGCATTTTGTCGTTAGATTTAGATTTTTTTAGAAAATAAACTCATATCTTACAAATTATAAACAATTGCCCGCTCCACCGCATAATTTCTTCCCACTCTTTATCAAATCTTTAAACTTTGACAGATTGAGCAAAACTATTCCAGCATTTTCTTATTTTAATCGTTAACTCAAAACTAAATTATTGTCAACAGTATTTTCTCGGAACTATCAAATCTTAAATAAAAATTGCTAGCTGAGATGTACGAACCAGCGCACTCACTTCCATATATTTGAAAATCCCAAGTTAATTAAAGATTTGATAAAAGTGACGGATAAGTGTTTACATTGGCGATCGCAATTTTGTTATTGTATTAGCAAGTTTCATTCGATCGCCTGAATTTTTGTACCATAGTCCTACAACCTAAACAGAACGGCAGTTTCACACCATGAGAATTTTAGTCACAGGCGGTGCAGGTTTCCTCGGTTCCCACCTAATCGATCGCCTAATGGCCCAAGGACACGAGGTAGTCTGTTTGGATAACTTTTACACCGGGACTAAACGCAATATCCTCAAATGGCTCGACAACCCTTACTTTGAGCTGATCCGCCACGACATCACCGAACCGATTCGGTTAGAGGTAGATCAGATTTACCATCTGGCTTGTCCTGCTTCCCCAGTACACTATCAGTACAATCCCGTCAAGACAATTAAAACAAATGTCATCGGCACGATGAATATGTTGGGATTGGCTAAACGAGTGAAAGCCAGATTTTTTCTCGCTTCCACTTCCGAAGTGTACGGAGATCCTGATGTCCATCCCCAAACAGAAGATTATCGTGGCAATGTTAATTGTATCGGCATTCGGAGCTGTTATGACGAAGGCAAACGAGTAGCTGAAACCCTATCTTTTGACTACCATCGCCAAAATGGTGTAGATATTCGAGTTGTCCGAATCTTCAATACCTACGGCCCACGAATGTTAGAAAATGATGGCAGAGTTGTCAGTAATTTTATTGCTCAAGCTTTGCGAAATGAACCGCTGACTGTGTACGGCGACGGTTCCCAAACACGGAGTTTTTGCTACGTTTCTGATTTAGTCGAAGGATTTATTCGCTTAATGAATTGTGACGAAATCGGGCCGATGAATTTGGGAAATCCCGGTGAATACACTATCTTGGAATTAGCCCAGAAAATTCAACATATGATTAATCCAGGGGCGGAAATCATCTTTAAACCCCTACCCCAAGATGACCCAAAACAGCGACAACCGGACATTACTCTTGCCAAAAAATGGCTGGGGTGGGAACCCACAGTTCCGCTAGCTCAAGGTTTGGAGTTGACTATCAAGGATTTTCGCGATCGTATTGAGGGAAATAAAAAGTAGAGAGTGGGAGATGGGGAGACTGGGAGATGGGGAGATGGGGAGATGGGGAGATGGGGAGATGGGGAGAGTAAAACAAACATTCCCAATACCCAATACCCAATACCCAATACCCAATTCCCAATACCCAATTCCCAATTCCCCAATTCCCCAATTCCCCAATTCCCAATTCCCAATTTCAATCTAATTCAATTATTGAGGATATTTCTATGCGTGTATGTGTCATCGGTACAGGATATGTTGGCTTAGTCACCGGCACTTGTTTAGCTCACATCGGGCATCATGTAATTTGCGTAGACAACAACGAAGAAAAAGTCAAATTAATGAAGTCTGGACAATCACCTATTTTTGAACCAGGACTTTCCGAATTAATGACTTCTGCATCTGCGTCAGGCAATCTAGAATTCACCTCGGATTTAGCTGCCGGAGTTGCTCATGGAGAGATTTTATTTATTGCCGTGGGTACCCCTCCTTTGCCTACAGGAGAAAGCGATACTCGTTACGTGGAGGCAGTTGCACGCGGCATTGGAGCTCACCTTGATGGCGACTATAAAGTATTAGTAAATAAATCAACGGTGCCCATCGGTTCCGGGGATTGGGTGCGAAGAATTGTCCTCGACGGTTTAGCGGAACGCCAAAAACCTCAAAGTAGCGAAGGCGCTATAGGCGAAGAAGTAGTAGCAAAAACAGGTGTTCAATTTGATGTAGTTAGCAACCCAGAGTTTTTGCGAGAAGGTTGTGCAGTCCATGATACCTTTAATCCCGATCGCATTGTTCTCGGAAGCAATTCCCAGCGGGCGATGGATATGATGATCCAATTGTACAAGCCGATTGTCGATCGCAAATTTGCCGAAAATGCCTCTTTACCGCCAGTACCAGTGGTAACAACTGATATCAGTTCAGCGGAGATGATTAAGTACGCTGCTAATGCTTTTTTGGCAACAAAAATTAGCTTTATTAATGAAGTGGCTAATATTTGCGATCGTGTTGGTGCAGATGTTACCCAAGTCGCCAAAGGAATCGGTTTAGATTCACGAATTGGTAGCAAGTTTTTGCAAGCTGGTATTGGTTGGGGCGGTTCCTGTTTCCCAAAAGATGTTTCAGCCTTAGTTCACACTGCTGACGATTACGGCTACGAAGCACATTTAATGAAAGCAGCAGTAGAAGTTAACGAACGTCAGCGGTTGATTGCTATTGAAAAATTGCAGCAAGTTTTGAAGATTCTCAAAGGCAAAACAGTCGGACTTTTGGGTTTGACTTTTAAGCCAGATACTGATGATTTGCGCGATGCTCCTTCCCTGAATTTAATCGAAAATTTGAACCGATTAGGAGCTAAAGTTAAAGCTTACGATCCGATTGTTTCTCAAACTGGAATGCGTCATGGTTTATCAGGAGTATTAGTAGAAACTGACCCTGAAAGACTGGCTGATGGTTGTGATGCTTTGGTGCTGGTAACTGATTGGGATGAGTTTCGCAATTTAGACTATGGGAAAATGGCGAAGTTGATGAATCATCCCGTGATGATTGATGGCCGTAATTTCTTAGACAAGAAGGGTTTAGAAGCGGCTGGTTTCCAATATGTGGGAATTGGAAGGTAAAGATTGGTCATTGAGCGGAGCGTCGCTCCGCTCAGGGAGCGATTACCAAAAGGATATGTGATTGCGAGGGTCACTCAGCAATCGCAAGGTTGATGATAGCTTTACAATTGATGCGATCGCACCTTAGAATGTTTCCATCAAATCTTTTTCCTCAGCATAAACATCTCGTAGCTGTTGCAATGCTGTAGCAGAAATTACTGATTTCACCGTACCTACCAACACGCCCCACTGAAACAAACTGTCAACCGAAACAGCCTCTTTAAAGTTATAAGTATAAAACTTAGTCCAAAATGCTGGTGCTTGCTTGCCTTTCCAGCGTTTGTACCATGCGAGATAATCTGGAAGTACGGGCGGATTCACTTCCACAATTGGGGGGAAATCAGCGTAGCTAAGGAAGCGACTCAAGCCTTTTGCGTGAACATACACCATGTTGTGACAACATTCGATGCGATAAATCAACTCTGGCGAGATGTTGAATAAGAGTGCTACAGTTTCTTCAGTCACAAATCTCGATCGCGGATTGACAACCGAAGACTTATGAATAATTTTAGATGCGGCGATCGACGAAGATATTGACTGATTTTCATATATCATAATAGTTACAGACCCTGGTGGTACGTCAATTTTTTAGACACACTGATTATAAAACGCAATTGCATTATTGTCAAGTATGGGATTAATCAGAATCAGAGTTCGAGAACTAGCAGCCGAAAGGGGCTGGACATTCAAAGAGGTTTCTGAGCGTTCAGGTGTAGTATACAGCACAATTACGACCTATGCTAGGCGATCGGAAATATCAATGGTTGACTTCACCGCAATCCACAAATTAGCGCGGGCTTTTGGTGTGATGATTGAAGATGTAGTGGAGATCATCAAAGAATGAGTTAAGTAGTTGAGCGGTAAAATATATAAATAGGAGAACAGTGAAATGCTTGATGCTTTGCTATTGGGAAGTCTTCTCAAGGTTGCCTTTGATGGAATAGTCGGCACTCAAGCCAATGAAGCAGTCAAGCACCTCTGTTTGAAGGGGATCACAAAGGTATCACGAAATGGTAAAATCGTCAATCACGATTTAGAAAAAGCGCTGAAAACATCTTTTCTAAAAGCTCAGCAACAAATCGCCTCAGAATGCAAACAGGAAATCGATCCAAAAAATGCGGCTAACCGAGAGAGTTTTAGCTATTCGCTGCAAGACAGGCGCAGGGATTTTGATTGGTTGAAACGAAAGCTCGAAAACCTCAAATTAGAATTAGAACAAGTCGATAAAGAAACAGTCCCGTCTGGGATTCCCATTGCCGGATTAGATGAGATAGAATTGCTGCTGACTTCCGCAGATGAGTTAAAACAGAATCAGGTTGAACTTAAGCAAAAACTGCTGCAAGTCGCCCTAGAAAATTGCGATGTCGCACCCTACAAGACAAAGTTAGAGCAAGAATTATTTGCCTTGGTATCTGCATACTTTGCTCAGGAAATCAAGGAAAACGAGAAGGTTTTTCAGATTTTTACAGGGCAGAGTTTAACGCGGATTGATAGCAGAACCCAAGAGATGTATGCTTGGCTGGAGGAGATAGTTGAAAAGAGCCGCATTGTTTATCAACCGATTGACTGGCAGGATATTTGCCAGCAGATATTAGACGAGAAAGAACAGCAGCGACTCAGTAGTAACCAGCTAACTTTTGGCAACCATCAAATAGATGATGTTTACGTGCCACTGGGATTGGTGGAACGGCACAAAGTGACTGAGAAGCGCGAGAATCTTGGGGCTGAGGAAGGTTCGGATTTGTACCGGGAAAAAGAAGTAACTCAAACATTTGAACACAGCGAGTTTCTCGAACAAGTGCTGCGACAAGGAAGTAGCCCGAAAAGCAATGGGAAGCGGTTAGGAATTATTGGGGAACCGGGGGCGGGAAAAACAACGCTGTTGCGGCAGATTGCGAATTGGGTAGCGGCGGGCATTTCCGATGCAATTGTAATTTGGGTATCCTTGGCGGATTTGCAGGGGAAGGAATTAGAAACCTATTTATTTGATAATTGGCTGCTGGCGGCAATTAAGAGAATTGGGAAGGCTGAGGCGACTGCGGAAATTAAGGATGATTTTGTAGCACAATTTAATGCTGAGCGCGTGTGGTTGGTGTTGGATGGGGCGGATGAGATGGCGGTGGGAGATGGGAATCCTTTGGCGGAAATTGAGCGGCAAATTAGGACGGGCGGCTGTATTCAAAGGGCGCGGATTGTGCTAAGTTGTCGGCAGAATGTTTGGGATGCGATCGGCTCTGCGTTGGATAGTTTTGATACTTATCGCACTCTGGAGTTTTCCTATCCCGAACAAGTGGAAATGTTTATTGATAAGTGGTTTTCAACCCTCGCTAACCCGCAGTTTGGAACCCCCCCTAACCCCCCCTTGGTAAGGGGGGGGACAAGAGAAGATGGGGAAAGTATTGATCGGTTTTTAACCCCCCCTAAC
>JAYSVM010000110.1:0-16615 GCA_043718495.1 Oscillatoriales bacterium
TAGGGACACGGCATTGCCGTCTCCTCCTCTGGGCTGTTTCCCTACAATTCATCATGGTAGGGACACGGCATTGCCGTCTCCTCCTCTGGGCTGTGAACCATGGCTGACACGGCATTGCCGTCTCCTCCTCTGGGCTGTGAACCATGGCTGACACGGCATTGCCGTCTCCTCCGTTACTTCTTAATAATCGGTTTAAAACCTTGCTTTTGGAAATAAGTTCGGAATACCTCATGAGCAATGGGTGCCGCCGACACAGCACCATAACCACCACCTTCAACTATAACCGCGATCGCAACTTCCGGTTTATCAGCAGGAGCATAACCCACATACATAGAATTGTCAGGATGACCAGGCATTTCCACCGTCCCAGTTTTGCCAGCACTCAAAGGAATAGTACCATCATTCAAGCCCTTACCAGTACCTTTTAGTACCACATCCTGCAATCCTTGGCGAATTATATTCAAAGTTCCCGGCTTCATACCTGTTGGAACTTTTTGAGTAATCGGAGTATTAGTTTGAGAAGCCAACAAATGTGGCTGCACTCGCGACCCACCATTGGCAATAGTTGACACCATCACAGCCAATTCTAGGGGAGTACAAAGTACCAAACCTTGACCGATCGACATTGTTACCGTATCCCCAACATACCAATCTTCCCCATACATCTTCCGCTTCTCTGATGGGATCGGAACTTGACCATGATTTGCGCCATCTAACCCTAAAAGATCTAAGTTAATAGTACCACCAATTCCCATTTTCTTAGCCCATTTAGCCATTTGTTCCGGCCCCGCTGTCATGCCTACTTGATAGAAAAAAGTATTACTACTAAAGGCTAAAGCGTCACGGAAACCGATCACACCTTGACCAGCGCCGTGTTCGTTAAAGGAAATTCCGCCGATGTTAATTGAAGAAGAACTTAACAAAGTCGAATCAGGAGAAAATTTGCCCGACTCCATCCCGGCGACAGAAGTGACAATCTTAAAAGTGCTACCGACTGGATAACCTTGAACTGCTCTATTTAAGAATGGCTTGTCTGGCCCTTGTAGCCGATCCCATTCTTTTTTACTTACCTTGCGGGTAAAAATATTGGGGTCAAATGTTGGCCAACTACCCATTGTTAAAAGAGCTCCTGTTTTAACATCGATCGCCACAACAGCACCTAGGCGATCGCCCAAAGCCTTCTCCGCAGTTTTCTGCATATCTAAATCTAAAGTTAGCTGGACTGGTTTGCCAGCAATCGGCTCTTTTACACCTAAATCTTGGATTTCATCCCCCTTAGCATTCACCTCAATCAAACGACTTCCCCAAACACCTTCTAAATTGGGATTAACTAACTTTTCAACTCCCATTTTACCGACGATCATTCCCATCGGATATCCAGGATTAGCTTTTAATTCATCTAAAGTAGCTTCACCGACGTATCCCAAAAGATGGGATGCTAATTGCTGGTTGGGATAGTCGCGGCCCGATTCTGGGCGAATCTCTACCCCTCGCAAAGTATTCGCTTGTTCTCCCAAAGCGACGAAGGTAGCAATATCGATATCCTTACTAATTCGGACTGGTAGCGCGGATTTATAGCCTGCCTTGTCGATCTTTTGGATAATTTCGGTAGCGGGGACGTTTACGATCGGGCTGAGTATAGCGACGGCTTCTTGCCACTCCTGGGCCGATCGCTCTTTTGGCCACAAATATACCGATCGCGATACGCGATTAGCCGCAAAAATTTTCTGGTTACGATCTAAAAGTGGGCCACGAACCGCTGCTACTGAAACTGGACGAATCCGGTTGTTTTCTGCCCGTTGTCGGTTATAAGCCCCCTGTACCAGTTGCAATTCGGCTAGACGAAATAGGGGCAATGTGACTAAAGTAGTGACCAAAAGCATAAAAACCATGACTTGGAGCGATCGACCCCGTTGCCGTACAGTATTGTCTAAGGCATTTTTTTCAAATTTAACTTGAGATTTAAAAGAAAAGTCGCTAGCCATATTAGTTAATCTACTCTTTTTTTCAACTAACACCTCAAAGCCCTTCCCATCCGGGAAAAATTGCCTCGGATCTAGTAATTCTCCACATAAAGACTAAATCAGACACAAATTCTGCCGATCGGTAGAGGAATCAGCGGAGTTTTTTGATTAACATAAAAACCAAGGCGCTGGACGTTCAAATATCAATTTTTTTGACAATACAACTGTGATGGAGGTATGGCTATGGAACCTATCGATTTTTTGATTGCTTGGCTAGTTACTGGCAGTAGCTTACTGCTAATTTCTCAATTGCCGATCGGCGTTGAAATTGACAGTACGCCAAAAGCAGTATTTGCAGCGGCAGTTTTAGGAATTTTGAATGTTTTAATATTGCCAATTTTGAAAGCAGTTTTTTTCGTGCCAAATGTACTGACGCTGGGCTTACTTTCGGGTCTCTTTGCGTTTGTAATGAACGTGATTATTTTTGCCAGTGCTGCAAAATTGGTTGAGGGATTTAGCTTGCGGATGGGGATTTGGAGTGCGGTATTAGGAGCGCTCGCTTTGGCTTTAGTCAGCAGCTTGATCAACGGCGTGCTAATTTAGCGATCGGCAATTGGGTAGGGACACGGCATTGCCGTGTCCAAATTTGCAGCCGTGTCCAAATTTGCAGCCGTGTCCAAATTTGCCTAACAAACAACCAATTTATAAGCTGTCACCTTACTATCAATACCAGTAATATCTGTACCAACAACCACAGCAGTCGCTCCTAAATCTAATGCTTTTTTTGCCATTTCCGGGCTAGAAATCCCACCTTCACAGATAACTGGAACCTGCAATTTTTCCACCATTTGAGCCAGCAATTCAAATCCCGGTGGACGTTGATTTTGCGTTTCAGCAGTGTAGCCAAACAGAGTAGTTGCGACGATATCTGCACCAGCTTCTACCGCTGCGATCGCAGATTCTATTGTATCTACATCCGCCATCACTAATTTTCCCAATTCATTGTGAATTCTGGCAATGAATGCCTTTAAATCTGGTTCTGCTGCGGGACGGTTTCTGAGAGTAGCGTCAATAGCGATGATATCAGATCCGGCTAGTGCGATCGCCCGCGCGTCTTCAAACCGAGGAGTAATGTAAATCTCACATCCCGGTAATTGCTGCTTCCAAATCCCGATTATGGGCGCAGATATCTGTTGTCGCACAGCCGCAATGTGAGCCGGAGTATCAATTCGCACACCACTAGCTCCTCGATAAATAGCCGTCTGAGCGATCGTAGCAATTGCGATCGGATCATGTAGTGGCGAATCAGCAGGTGCTTGACAAGAAACAATTAATCCTGTAGGAATTGCACAATGAATCATAAATAATTAGGAATTGGGAATTGGTAATTGGGAACTGGGAATTGGGCATGGGGCATCGGGCATCGGGCATTGGTAATTAATACATCAGTGCTTTAAATATATTACAATCAGTAACTTTTGATTGCCTTGAGAATGTGCGTGCATAACCAATTACCAATTCCCAATTACCAATTCCCCATGCCCCATGCCCAATTCCCTATGCCCTATACCCCATTACCATTAGCCATCAAAGCAATAACTTTGTCCAGCAATTGCTGGGGATCAATGGGCTTCACCAAACAATCATTAGCTCCCCCCGTCACAACAGATATCTGATCAACTGGAATTTCATTAGCACTTAAAGCCAAAATTCTGAGATTTTTAGTAATAGCTTTTTCGCGCAATTGCTGAATGATTTCCCCGCCATTCATACCAGGCAAATGCATATCCACAATCACAGCATTAGGCTGCAAAAGTTCAATGTGTTCTACCGCCGCCGAACCTTCAATCATCCACACCACTTGAAGTCCTGCTGCTGTCAATATGTCGCAAATTTCCATAGCCGTTTCTTCATCTTCTTCGATCAGCACAAGACTACCTCGCAAAGAGGAAGAATGCAGCGGTAAAGATGAATTTAATTTTTCATACTTAAGTTTTGATCCTTCCTCTTTAGTTGTATTTTGGATGGGTATAAAAACCGTAAAAGTAGAGCCGACATCAACAGTAGATTCAACTTCGATCGCACCGCTATGCAGTTCTACCAACTGTTTAGTTAATGCTAGTCCCAAACCAGTGCCACCATATTCGCGACGGTAAGGAGAATCCAATTGCTGGAATTTTTGAAACAAGAGCGAGCGCTGATCTTCGCGAATTCCAATGCCAGTATCTTTGATTTGAAAAACAGCTATACTTCCTACGGATGCAGTACCGGGGTGCGGTACTATCGGCGTTCGAGTTATATCTTCCGTTACCCAAACTCGCAGGACAACTCGCCCGCCTTCGGGAGTAAATTTAATCGCATTTCCTAAAAGATTTAAGAGGATTTGTTTCAAGCGCCGTGGGTCAGCAGTGAAGCGATCGCACTCTTGACTGATTCGCTGTTGTTGCACCAATTCTACACCTTTTGCAACAGCTTTTTCCTTGAAGATATGCAGACTTTGCGACGCTAATTTAGAAAGAGAAAATTCGCTAATTTTTAATACTGTTTTCCCCGCTTCTACTTGGGATAAATCCAAAATATCGTTAATTAATTCTAATAAGTGATCGCCGCTATCTCGGATGGTTTGTAGATACTTTCGCTGCTTTTCGATCGGTACTTCTTTACTGCCAACTTTGCCATAAGACCAGCGCAGCAGCGTGTCAGAAATGCCGATAACACAGGTCAAGGGAGTCCGCAATTCGTGACTCATAGCTGCCAAAAATTCGCTCTTGGCCAGGCTTGCTGACTGGGCAGCGGCAAGGGCATCGCGCAGTTCGCTGGTGCGCTCAATCACCCGCTGTTCTAAGGTGCGCTTTTGCTGCTGCACTTCTGCATAAAGTTCGGCTTGATAAATTGCGATCGCCAAATGTTCTGCTATCTGCCGCAAAAATGTTTTTTTACTTTCTTCCCAATCCTGACAACTAGAATGGTGGGCAATTAGCAGTCCCCACAATTCATCTTGAACTACAATGGGTACTACTAACTTAGCCCGCACCTTAACTCGCCGCATCAACTCTAAAAAACAGGGCTGCGAAGAGTAAGTTTTTTCCACATCCGCGATCGCAAAAGTCAAACCTTTACGATATTTTTCTCGGTGCATAACTCCATGATGCACACAGTTCGCGCCTTCTGTAAAATTCAGTACAGATGAGATAGCAGGGGTGGCTAAAGCTTCGTAGGTAACGCGACCTAAATACAGGTGATTGCCAGGATTTTCTTTAAGTTCTTCAGAGTGAGAAATCGGTGCAGATATTTCTTTTTCTAAATCGCCTTTGTGCGGTAATGGCACTTTTTCAAATTGATAAATTAACAGGCGATCGACTTCCAAAAACTCTCGCACTCGCTCGACTGCTTTTGACAAAATTTCTGGTAATTCCAAACTCTGACGAATCTGAGTTGTCACCTGATTCAAAAGTCGCTCCTGGGCTAGTTGCTGCTGCAAAGCATCTTCCATTGGCTGACACAATGAAACAAAGGAAGCGGGAATCTGCAAGTGATTTACTGATTCTGTACTATAGTGCGATCGCGTTTCCGAAG
Source organism: Oscillatoriales bacterium (assembly GCA_043718495.1). GTDB lineage: Bacteria > Cyanobacteriota > Cyanobacteriia > Cyanobacteriales > Microcoleaceae > Microcoleus. The sequence continues at coordinate 5,541 of JAYSVM010000110.1, forward strand.
CAATTATTTTGGCTACGAGGTGTTCCCCAATTCTTGTTTTGAGTTCGGCAACTGGTTGTTGATTTGTCGAACTACTTTCAACTGCCAAAAGTTCTAGCAAACTTAACGTAAATTCGCTCTGAACAGTCACCGAGTTTGGTTGTATACTTTTAATTGCTTGTTTGAGGGCGATAATATCTATTGGTAGTGAGGATGCTGGCGTTATGTTCGAGAGTTTCTCTGTCAGGGGAAAGATAAAATTTGCGATCGCCTCCGGCTCGAAAGTCAACTCCACACTCAATTGAAAATCAGAATCTTTTTCACTTTCTTGTTGCTGCTTTGTTCCCAACTCATCTTGCTTTCCCCGCACCAGCGCGCTAAACTGCCTTGATACCACTGCTGCAAACCTTTCTGACGGGATTTCTCCCCCATTTTGAAAAGCTAGCAAATTATAGTCTCCCAGCCAAATCGCCCCAGGGAGTTCAGCCATTTGCCGTAACAACTGGTACACAACCTCAAAGGTTGCTAGCGGCAAAGTACGACTTAAGGTTTTTGCTTTCAATCTAGGTATTTTCCGTTTTTTTTAAAAGAATCAGACATGGAGGCTAGTAAACAATCTCATTCTAGTATACTATTGATATGTTAAGTTGTTAACTTGTACTTATTAAGACGATAAGTAAATGAGCAATCAAACTGACCTACCCCCTGATTCCACAATCGGACATCTGCCGTCTCACCACTTCCAAGTGAGTGCTACAACTCCGGGACAAGTCGTGGCCCAAAAGTTTGGGCAAGCACCAGATCTACCAGGAGTCATTATTACTGAGAACTCTCAGGTGATTGGGATGATTTCTCGTGTCAAGTTTCAAGAGCAAATGAATCTTCCCGATCGCGTAGAACTTTATTGGGATAATCCAATTCGATTGCTCTTGGACTATATTAGAATTCCGCCTTTGTTGCTGTCTGAAAAATGGAGAATTGACGATGCAGTGCAAGCAGTTCTCAATAGACAGAAAGACTTGATATACGAACCAATTATTATCGAGATGGAAAGCCGAAGTTTCCGTATTTTGGATATTCATACTTTGCTGATGGCTCAGTCTAATATGTTAATACAAGCCAACAAAAATATTCAAAGATATCGAGCAGAACGACAAAAATATATTGCAAAAATTAGACAAGAACAAGCAAAAGTTCAAGAATATAATCAGTTGTTAGAGTCCAGACAGCGCCAAGCCCAAAAGTCCAATGATATTCCTAGTCCTCAGCAAGCTGCACTAGCAAAACAAGCTCAAGAAATCACTCAACAAAATCAGCAATTTTTGAAGATTGCCAAGTTGATCTCTACGGAAGGTCGCCTCGCATTTCAGGCTACTTTTCAAGGGGCTAACTCTATTTGCAACAATACAGAAAGAATTTTAGGTGTTGGCAAAGCTATAGCTAACGATTTGGAAACGGTTAACCGCACTTCCAGAACGATCGGGGAGGCGATCGAACAAGTGAGGCATTTGGCAGTACAGGTTGCCGTAGTTACCAATCAAATGGGAAGTCAACCAAATGGCTTGGGTCAAGTAAGTCTGGAGATTGCAAGACTGGCAAGTAAAACTTTTGAATTGGGGACTCAAATGGAGCAAATTGCTAGCAGATTTAAACTTCGGGTTCACGCACTAACGGAGGCAGCAAGGGCTGGTGCTAATGTGGCTAAATCCGTTACAGAAAAAATTGAGCGGGCGGAAATGGCACTATTAGAGTTGGAGGACTTAATAGCTGAAAAAGATGTAACTTTAACGTCAGAATTTAAAGATTATTCAAGTGTAAATGAAAGTTCCACATCTCGTTCTCTGGTCAAAGAAATCAACCAGACAGAAGTAGCAGTTTCCGAGTTGGAACACATTGTTAAACAGCAAGATTCATCGCAATATTTGATTCAAAAAATTCAAGAGGCACTGAAGCACAAAAAAGGATGAATGATGAAATACAGCCTTGCGACTTGTAGGGACACGACTTGTAGGGACACGACTTGTAGGGACACGGCAGTGCCCATTAGTGTCAACTTAAGGTACAACCCATAATCCGGCAGGGACTTCAGTCCCTGGCGGGCTTTCGGCTTAAGTTGACACCTATGGGCAGTGCCATGTCCCTACCGGACATCCGTACTTCACTCAACTGAGAAATGGTATATAGCAGTCCTAAATCAGTCGCAAAATCGATCGAGGCTAGAATCCTTGCAGTGTGAGCATCTTGTTCGCATACTATGCGGCCAAATCATCTATAATTGCTACATATAACTTTGCCAACCTAAATTTAAAATGGAAAATTATGAAAGTCCTGATAGTAGAAGATGACAAACTTACTGTCAATTTGCTGGCACGAGCACTGGATGCTCACAATTATAATTTCAACACGGCAGGAGATGGTGAAACAGCCTTGCAATTGGCGCAGACCTACGATTATGACTTGATTCTTTTGGATGTGATGATTCCTAAACTGGACGGGATTAGTGTGTGTCGGGAATTGCGATCGTGTGGCTACCAAATGCCGATTTTATTGCTAACAGCCTTAGACAGTAGTGTAGATCGAGTTGAAGGTTTAGAAGCTGGTGCAGATGATTATGTAGTCAAACCCTTTAATCTCTCGGAATTGATCGCTCGAATTCGGGCGCTACTACGTCGGGGAAAAGCAAATTTGTTGAGTCCAAATTTGACATGGGAAAAACTGCAAGTTAACGTGGATATTGCGGAAGTAACTTATGAAGAAAAAGTGCTACACTTGACTCCAAAAGAGTACAATCTGCTAGAACTTTTTCTCAGAAATCCCCGGCGCATATTCAGCCGTAGTGCGATACTCGATCGCATTTGGTCGGCGGGAGAGTTTCCTCAAGAAGAAGCAGTTACCGCTCACATCAAGGGTTTGCGACAAAAACTGAAAGCAGCCGGGATGATTGTGGATTTAGTTGAAACGGTATACGGCTTGGGCTATCGGCTGAAAAGTCTGCCGGAAGAGATCGATCGACTAACCGCAGAAAGTATCAACAGTCAAGAGATCTTATCTGCCCAAGCCAGGGGGGTGATTGATGAACTTAAGACAAATTCCCATCAGGCTAAAGTATTGGCTGTGGTTGCTGAAATTAGGGCAAATTTTCAAGCAAGTTTTTTGGCAAATGTAGAGATATTCGATCGCGCGATCGCTAAATTGAACACCGGAACCTTAGATGATGAAATGCGACAGCAAGCTCAGTCTCAATCTCACAAATTAGTCGGTTCTTTGGGAACTTTTGGGATACCTAAAGGTTCGGAAATAGCTCGAAAGCTCGAAGATTTATTTAAGACTAAAAATATTTCTAAACCAGGGGCGTGTCGGCAAATTGAGGAATTAGTTGATTTGCTAAAACGGAGCTTCGACTTACCGATAACAGAACCTGAAAGCGAGCCTGTTGTTGCGGTTTCTGGGAATCGTAAACTGCTAATAATTGATGACGATGTTTTGCAGATCGATCGCCTCAAAACTGAAGCATCAGCTTGGAAATTTCATATAGAAGTAGCAAATTCCCCGCAAGCAGCAAAAATTGCGCTCTCTCAACGCCCTCCCGATGCCATTTTGCTAGATTTAAACTTTTCGAGAAATCAGGAAAGCGGAATCCCCCTCCTAGCGGAACTCCTCCGTCAAAAACCGGAAATTCCCATCATGGTTTTTAGCGAGTACAATCAATTGAGCGATCGCATAGAAGTCGCACGTTTGGGAGCTTCTGGCTTTTTACACAAATCCATCCCTCCAGCAGATATACTCAGAGCAGTCGATCGCATTCTCGACCAAACTAGCCCAGCAGAAGCTAAGGTGATGGTGGTAGATGATGACGTAGATTTATTGGCCGCAATGACAATTATTCTGCAACCTTGGGGATTCCAACTAACCACACTAGATGAGCCCGAAAGATTCTGGGAGGTGCTAGAGACTACGTGTCCTGATTTACTGATTTTAGATGTAGAGATGCCCGGTTACAGCGGTATCGAACTGTGTTTAGCCGTACGCAACGACTTGCGTTGGAACAGGCTTCCGGTGCTATTTTTAACCGCTCATTCCGAGTCGGAAATAGTACGCCAAATGTTTGTCGCAGGTGCTGATGATTACGTGAACAAGCCTATCGTAGAACCGGAATTAATTGCTCGGATTCTCAATCGTTTAGAGCGGCTCAAACTTAGGTACAAGCTGGCACTGACACAACGCTAATTTATAACATATTCCAGGTGTATCAAGTAGGGACACGGCAATGCCGTGTCCTATGTCCTTATCAATATTATCAAAGTATTCATGGAGGCATAAAAAAATGATATTTTACTCAGAAACAAGCGGACATGATCACAGCGAATCTGAACCGATGAATGCCCCCAGTACAATTCAAATTCACGGCATTCTTTTTGTATTAGAAGAACCCCTGTTAAAAATCATACAAGTTAGCAATAATACCTTTGAGGCGATCGGCATACACCCCCAGGAAATGTTGGGTAAATTTTTCGATCAATTTATCACCATCGAAACAAATGAATCACTAAAAACTGCATTGACAGGAGATTTAGAGACTCTAAATCCTATTGTTTTATGCATACATAATGAAAGCAAAAATCAAATACTAAATGGGACAATTCACCGTTTTAATGGATTAATAATTGTTGAATCAGAGCCTAGACTTTCCACAGAAAATCACAAAGATTTTAATTTTTACGACTTAGTAAAAAGACCATTAAACAAAATTCAAAAAGCACAAACTTTAACAAATTTATGTGATATAATCACCCAAGAAGTCCGAAAGATTATTGGATTTGATAGAGTAATCGTCTATCAGTTTGATGCGGTCGATGCAGGGGAAGTTGTTGCAGAAGACAAGGTAGAAAATTTGAACTCTTTATTGGGACTGCACTATCCAAGTACCGATATTCCTCAACTAGCAAGACACCTTGCTACCAAGAATTTAGTACGGTTTATTTCTAATGTCAACTGTCAGCCTGTGACACTAATTCCCCATAACAATCCACTGACTAACCGCCCGTTAGATCTGAGTTTTAGTTGTTTGAGAAGCGTTTCGCCTTGCCACGTTCAATATCTCAAAAATATGGGTGTTGCCGCTAGCCTGACAATGACTTTAATTAAAGATAAAAAATTGTGGGGATTGATCGCTTGTCACCACCAGACACCAAAGTATGTCAGCTATGAGGTGCGTACTGCTTGCGAACTTCTAGCCAATTCTATGGCTTTAGAACTCAGCTTTAAAAAAGATAGTGAAGACCGGGAATACGAAGTTTATTTAAAATCAATTTGTGCTAAATTTGTTGGAGATCTTTCTCAAGAACATGGTTTTGCAGAAGGTTTACTCAAACAAAAAGATAACTTGCTAGAATTAGTTGGGGCTGGCGGTGCAGTTTTGTGTGCAAAGGAAAATTTAACGCTGATTGGCCAAACGCCTGAATTAGCAGATATTCGAGAGTTAATTGCCTGGGTAGAAACTCAAATAAATGATGATACTTTTTATACAGATTGCTTGGTAACAATGTATCCAAAAGCCAAGAAGTTTAAAGAAGTTGCTAGCGGTTTGTTGGTGCTGGCGATATCTCAGATGCAAAAGCATTATATTTTGTGGTTTCGTCCCGAAGTAATTCAAACTGTCAACTGGGCTGGAAAACTCGACTCAGCCTTTGAATTTGATTCCGGTGGTAGTAGAAGTTTGTCTCCTCGTAATTCTTTTGAATTGTGGGAAGAAACTGTGAGATTAAAATCTTTACCTTGGAAGCAGTGCGAAATCGAAATAGCCCTAGAACTTAGAGTGACTATTGTCGGAACTGAGTTGCGAAAAATTAATCAGCAATTAACCTTAGCTTTGTCTGCTACGAAGATGGGTTTTTGGGATTGGGATTTGCCAAATAATCGTATTACTTGGTCGATTGAACACGAACAGTTGTTTGGACTTATACCTGGAACTTTTAATGGAAGTTACGAATGTTTTGCAGCTTGTATTCACCCAGAAGATCTCTTAGATGTGAATCATTATATTAATTGGGCACGCACTGAACGAGTAGATTATCATCATGAATGTCGCGTGGTTTGGTCTGACGGTAGTATTCACTGGATTGAGGGGAGGGGAAAATTTTTTTACAGTGAAGAAGGCGAAGCGGTGCGGATGGTGGGTACGGTTATGGAGATTAGCGATCGCAAATCCAGAGAATTACAATTACGCCTGCTAGAATTAGTTGTCACTACAACTAATGATGCTGTTTTAATTACTGAAGCTGAACCGATTGATGAACCGGGGCCGCGGATTATTTATGTTAACCCAGCCTTTACCGGGCTGAGTGGATATACCTTGGAAGAAGTGCTGGGTAAAACGCCACGTATTTTGCAAGGAGAAAAAACTGAGAGGACAAGTCTCAATAGCATTCGGACAGCTTTGAAAAACTGGCAACCGCTGCGAATTGACTTGATCAATTATCGCAAAGACGGCACAGAGTTTTGGGTTGAACTCAGTATTGTGCCAATTGCCGATCAAACTGGTTGGTTTACTAATTGGGTGGCTGTGCAACGCGATATCAGCGATCGCAAAGTTGCCGAAAAAACCCTCCAAAAACTTAATGAACAGTTAGAAATCCGAGTTTTCCAGCGCACCAAAGAACTAGAATTCTCTCAAATAGAACTCCGGCAAAGCGAAGCTCTGTTTCGCTCTCTGAGTGAGTCTTCTCCCGTCGGCATTTTTAGAATTGATGCTGAGGGGAAATTTATCTATACAAATCCCCGCTGTCAAGCAATAGGTGGCTTCACATCAGAAGAAGCTCTAGGAGACGGCTGGATGCAGTTTGTACACCAGGAAGACCTGAAAGTTGTTCTGGCTATGTGGTCAACTCCAACATCGTTCGCTCCCGAATTTAGCTGCGAATTTCGGCATATTCATCGCGACGGAACTGTCCGGTTTTGTCGAGTCAAAACAGCTCCTATTTTTTCTGCTCTAGGTCAACTCATCGGTCATGTAGGCAGTGTAGCAGATATCACAGAAAGTCGGGCAATTGAAAAAATGAAAAACGAGTTTATTTCGATTGTCAGTCATGAATTGCGAACGCCTCTTGCCTCAATTCGTGGTTCTTTAGGTTTGCTGGCGGCTGGGGTACTGAAAAATCAGCCGGAAACTGCCAAACAAATGTTAGAAATTGCATCGAATGATACGGAACGTTTAGTGCGTTTGGTAAATGATATTCTCGACTTAGAGCGGCTCGATTCGAGTCAAGTTACGCTAGCTAAGCAGTGGTGCGATGGTGCGGATTTGATCAGGCAGTCTGTGAAAATCGTACAATCTTTAGTTGATGAAGGTAATATTAATTTGTCAATTTTATCTAGTTCCACCCAAATTTGGGCCGAACCAGATAGGATTATTCAAATGCTGGTAAATTTACTGAGTAATGCGATTAAATTTTCGCCGGCCCAGAGTACAGTTACTGTGAGTGTTGAAGATTTGGGCGATTCCCTACGGGATAGCTACGCTTCACAGGTTTTATTTGAAGTGAAAGATCAAGGTAGGGGTATTCCTGCTGATAAGCTAGAGAATATCTTTGGACGGTTTCAACAGGTAGATGCTTCTGATTCTCGCCAAAAAGGGGGAACTGGTTTGGGTTTGGCTATCTGTCGTAGCATTGTGCAACAGCATGGTGGCAGAATTTGGGTTCAAAGTGTTGTGGGAGAAGGAAGTAGTTTCTATTTCACACTTCCTGCGGCTTTTGAAGGGGAAGGGGTTTAAAAGTTTGGTCAATTTCAAATTTTGAGTTTTAAATTATGTCAATAAAACAGATTTTGGTGATCGATGATGAAAAAAACCTGTGTAGCGTGATTCAGGCTTGTCTGGAACATTTAGGTGGCTGGGGAGTGCTGATTGCTCGTAATGGCAACGAAGGATTGCTTGTAGCCCAAACTCAACTCCCTGATGCTATTTTGCTAGATGTGATGATGCCGGATATGGACGGAGTTACGCTGTTTGGTTTGTTGCAAAATAATGTGACTACTCGAATAATTCCGGTAATTTTCTTAACTGCTAAGGTACAGGCACTTGATCTGAGCGAGTTTGCTGATTTGGGGGTAGCAGGGGTGATTGCTAAGCCTTTTGACCCTTTGAAATTGGCACAGCAAGTGGCTGAAATTCTTGGTTGGTAGCCGTCGCATTAAGCTGCCGCATCATTCTTATCGGGTAACAATGATTTTCTTCATAATTTCCTCAGATTTTCCAGATAATGTTTAATTCAAGGTTTTCAATTAAATAATCTTTCGGAAATTGAAAAATGCATAAAACTCTGGTCAATCTTACTTTAGCCGTAGTCACAGAGGAAGTGGAAAATATCTTGGATGCTTATCCCGGATATCCTTACCAAGAAGCTTTTTCACCCTCTGGCTTGCGACAGGATTTGATTGCTTACGTTCTCAGTCGTGTTCCCAATACCTATACTGCGATCGCACCTTCCGATGTGATCTCAAATACAACTGTTCAGGTTCGCTGTTCTACCGAGCAGTTACTGCACATCGAAAACTTAATTCATAAAGGCATTAGCGATGTATTGCATAGGTATGAGAAGATAGACTATCGAATTCCTGAAACCTTTAAATTTGGGGCGACAGTTGCGAATTTGTTTTGATAAGTCTTTAGCAGTATTGAGAAAAGGGGAATTAGTCAATTATATTAATTGTGATCACCCACACTAAATTGTCATAATCAGCACATTTAGTTACCAGATGTTGAATTAAAATTTGTCCACTTCTGTTTCTAATAAGTGGAGTGTTATGACGAAGAATACAAATTCCTTTCAAGCGTTGTGGCTGTCTTTATTGATTTCTGGTGTTGCATTGCCTTTGAATCCGATCGCGACAATTGCTCAAGTTCAGGATAACTCAACTCCAGAAGTTGCGTTACAAGGTAGTCCTGTCAATGGGAGTCCTTCAGACCAAACTCTCAGAGCGATCGAGGTTGAACCATCTGAGCTGCCGGGGACAATGACATCAGAGGTAATTCAGATCGATCGAACTTTACCACAAACAGCGACAACAGAGCCACAAATAATGGGGACAATCCGTAAATTGTCCCCAAAGGAGTTAGAAACTGCAAACATTTCTCAGCCTCAAAAAGTTGCTGAAGTTGGCACAGTTGCTGAGATTATCAGCGAGACTAGCACCTCTGATCAGCTCAGTATACAACAAGACGAAGCACAAGTCACATCTGTTTCCCAACTCTCCGACGTGCGACCAACAGACTGGGCTTTTGGCGCCTTACAGTCCTTGGTAGAAAGATACGGCTGCATTGCAGGATATCCCGACGGCACATTCCGTGGCAATCGAGCCATGACTCGCTACGAATTCGCCGCTGGATTAAACGCCTGCTTAGACCAAATTACCAAACAAATTAGTGTATCAACAGCCAATTTAGTCAAGAAAGAAGATTTACTTGCCCTGCAAAAATTGCAAGAAGAATTTGCAGCAGAATTAGCGACATTGCGAGGGCGAGTCGATGCTTTAGAAGCCCGTACTTCTGAACTAGAAGCCAACCAATTTTCTACTACCACTAAACTCAGTGGCTTTGCTTGGTTCAACATGACAGGAGCTTTTGCAGGCGATAAAATTAGAGTTGAAGCCACAGATAGAAATGCTGTTCCAGTCGCTCGAAGGGCTGGACGAGATCCTGTTACCAACAGACCGATTGTCCAGAAAGTTGACAACCCAGAAATTACTTTTAGCCAGTTAGTTTGGTTGACTCTCAATACTTCTTTTACAGGCAAAGATCAATTAATCACACAATTAGCTGTAGGGAATGGCAATTCACCAGCAAATCAATTTACTTCTGCGGGTTTGTTCAATACATTTGGCACTCCGTTTCTCGATCAAACTGCGGGAAACAATCCGAATGAAGTGATCCTGCGAGAACTTTCTTATCGGTTCCCGGTTAGTAACAGTTTGCAAGTAGTAGTCGGGCCAAGAATTAATTTCTATCGGTACTTTGACAACAATAACTTTAACTTTTTTGTAGATGGTGCGAGCAGCTTTAATTCTAACAACAGCACGTTGTTAACTGCTACCAAACGCGGTGCCGGTGCTTTGGCTTTGTGGGAACTGAGCCGCCAATTTAAACTGCGTTTTGGTTATTTGGGCGAGAGTATGGAATTTTTGCCCTCTTCAGTGTTTAATTCAGCTTCTAATCCGTCCCAAGGCTTGTTTAATGCGACGAATACAAGTACAGTTGAGTTAACCTTTAGTCCGAGCGATCGGGCAAATTTGCGCTTTCTGTACTCTCGTTCCAACATTCGGCAAATTGACGGACTAATTGGTGCCCCCGTTGGTAAGCCGATTAACGGTTTGGCAGATGACGGTTTCGGCGGCAAAGTTGGTGATGCTACTGCGAATACTTTTAGCTTTAATTTCGATTGGTCACTCACTCGCCGTTTCGGTCTTTTCGGCCGCTACGGCTACGGTGAAACCAATATATTTCCCCGAACAAATCGACCTGACGGCACGATTAAAACTCAATCCTATCAGTTAGGAGTAGCGTTTCCTGATTTAATCAAAAAAGGGGCTTTGTTTACGGTGTCATTTTTAGTACCGTTCGACGTTACGGGCGGCCGCAGATTTCTGGTTTCTGGGGGAGGAAATGGTGGCACTCAGTATGAAATTGAGGCAAATTATTATTTACCAGTTACGGACAATATTTCGATTGTCCCGGCATTTTATGTGATTGGTAATGCCAATAATTTTGACAACAATCCGACTGTTTTTGTGGGGAATTTGCGGACGCAGTTTAGTTTTTAATCTACTATCAATATCCTCCTAGGGACACTCCAAGAGCCCATTAGTGTCAACTTAAGCCTGAAAGCCTTGGTATCTCTCGTTCATAGCCAAGTCTAGATCCCCCTCGCATCCCCCTTAAGAAGGGGGACTTTGAGAAAGTTCTTGTCCCCCCCTTCTTAAGGGGGGCTAGGGCGTGTTTTCAAACCCTGAATTGCCTTAAATTGTAGGTTGGGTTGAGGAACGAAACCCAACATTTTTCGTAGATTTGTTGGGTTGCGCTACGCTTAACCCAACCTACAGAA
>JAYSVM010000012.1:0-28435 GCA_043718495.1 Oscillatoriales bacterium
ACTTGTTTGGTCAGGCTACGGTCAAGCCGAGACGAACCAACTCAGGAGTTTCACCTTATTAAATTATTTCAACACGTAGATGGTTATTCTTAATCGCTGAAATTAGTATATCATTTCAATTAAATCTGTGCAATCATTTTAAGGCGACTAAATAAGTCGCAGCCACGTTCCTCCCCATGTCTAAAGCCAGGGGCTTCCCGCTCGTTGTTCGGTGAGCAAAAATTTATGAAAATAACTCCCATATCTCGTTTAACCAGTATTTCTCTCACTGCGCTAATGCTAGCAGGCGTTGGTGTAAGCGCGATCGCGACACCAGCCACCACCCAACCAACAGCCCTCCAAACAGCGCAAGCTACTGCCAAAAAGCGTCTTGTCGTCATGGACTTCGACTATGGCACTACCAACAGTTGGTATAGTTCCTACAGAGGAGTCGGCGCGGCCAGAGGCATTAGCGAATTGCTAATCAACGAACTGGTAAACAATGGGACTTATACTGTAGTCGATCGCAGCAAAATCGAACAAGCACTCAAACAACAAAATCACAGTGGTGCGATAGATGCCGGCACCGCAGCAGAAGTTGGCAAAAAATTAGGGGTTGATGCCGTACTCATTGGCACCATTACCAAGTTTAATGTTGACAAACAATCCGGCGGCGGCAGTTTCCTAGGAATCGGTAGCAGTTCAAGTAAAACCAAAGCCATTGTTCAAATTGACGTGCGATTAATCGGTACTGCTTCTGGAGACATTCTTGCTACCGCCAAAGCAGTAGGAGAAGCAGATCAAAGCGATTCTAGCGTCTCTATAATGGGAATCGGTGGCAGTGCCAGCAGCAGCAATGAAGATTCACTTTTGAGCGCCGCCGTCGATAAAGCCGTAGCACAAATGGTAACTAAACTTGCAGAATTATCTAAGAAATTAGGCTAGCTAAACAGAGCGGTACTTAAGGATTGTCTAGGGTGCGATCGCTATTTTAAGTCGATCGCGCTTCACCTCCACACTATATTAAATATATCGATCGAGAATAGCAGCAGTTTCCCGGCCTGTTTTTTCCCAGCTAAATTGTTTTGCTCTAGCCAAACCGAGTTTCCGTAAATGCGATCGCACCTGAGAATCCCCTCCAACCTCGTGCATAGCAGCGGCAATTTCCTCAACACTGTAAGGATTGACCAACAATGCGCCGTCCCCCGCCACCTCTGGCATCGAAGACAGGTTAGAGGTGATGACAGGAGTACCACAAGCCATTGCTTCGAGTACGGGGAGGCCGAACCCTTCCCAAAGACTAGGAAAAACCAGGGCGATCGCCTGATTGATGACTTTCGGCAAATCACCCACAGGGATGTAATCTAAGAATTTTACGCGATCGAGCAAACCCAATTCTGCCACCTGCGCTTTCAACAGTGGCGTATAGCGTTTATCCTCCGATCCAGCTATCCACAACTCATACTCGCAACTACTCGGTAAAGCAGCAAATGCTGCTACAACTCGCTGCAAATTTTTATGAGGATTGTGACGCCCAAGATAAAGAAAATAATTGCTAGTAGGTAAATCTAGAAAGCGAAAAAAACTGGTATCATATCCAGGAGAAATAGACGTAATTAAATCAGCAGGAATCTGACAAAAATCAGCGATATCTTTAGCAGTTGCTTCAGAATCGCAGATGACGTGTTCAGCCTGTCGCAGCACTTGGGGAATATAGTAGCGATGGTAAGGTGTCAGCGGATCGAAACGGCGGGGAAATCGCAGCGCAATTAAATCATGTACTGTAATTATATAGCGACAACCAGCAAATACCGGAGCTTCGGGAATCGGTGAAAATATTAAGTTAGATTTTAACTCTTTGTAAATCTTGGGAAGCTGGGTTTGTGTCCATAGCAAACGGTTAATATGTCCTTTAGTTCCCTGTTCTGGAGTTAAGTTGGACGGGATTTGATAGCAGGTGTAATTGGGTATTTCGGCGGCGGTTAGTAAAGTCGGGTTAACAGATTTAAGGTGGGGAAATAGATTTTTGGCGTAAATTGATAAACCTGTTGGTTTAGAAATTAGGAAGGAGAGGTTGATTAGTAAATTGGATGGGAAATTTGGCATGGGATAATATATTCGATCTTATCAAAGTTGGGCGGGTTTATTTAGATGGTCAATTATTGGCAATTATGGTTGGTGAACCCGCCCCTACAAGCCTGAATTTAACAGATTGGATATTACCGCATAAATGAACCGACAACACCGTTCATATCCTCAGCCAAAGGATTTCCCAAAGCCTTAAACTTCCACTCGCCGTCTTCTCGATAAACTTCTCCCATCAACATATTGAGTTTTCCTTCATAGGAAGGGTCATTTGACAAACGATAGCGAGCAATTTCTTTTCCAGTCGCATCTACAGCCCTCACAAAAGCATTATCTACCATGCCAAAATGCTGTTTTCTCTCCTTAGCTTCATAAATATTCACACCCAAAATAATTTTGTGATACTGTTCCGACAAAGCACTGAGTTTCGCCAATATCTGTTCGTCGTCGCCATCTCCAGCACCAGTGAGATTGTCGCCGGTGTGAACAACTGTTTTATCCTTTGACTCCAAATGAGAGTAATAAATCACATCTTCTTTGTAGTTCTTTAATTTGCCGTTTTCTCCCAATAAAAGAGCATAGGAATCTAAGTCAAAATTTGCACCGCTGCTTCTCCCGAAAAGACCTTTGCTAGCTTTCGCCACATCCCATCCCAAAGCCATTGTTACTCTGGATAAGTCGTATTCGCTTTTGCTGAGAACAATTGACTGTCCTTTTGTCAAGTTGATAGCCATATTTTTGTGATTGTGTAAAGTGTATAGTTAAGTTGAATCATTTCTCTAAGCTAGCATTTTGTTTGCCTTTCAGGGCTAATTGTACGGTAAGAGATTTTTGAGTCGCGCCGATTTCACCCAATTGGGATATTCTGCTGTCAGCAAATCGTATAATTCCTCATCTGGAATACTTTCGGGGTCTTCTAAACTGAAGAAATCGGCGTTGTCGAGGTGGCGATCGCCCATTTCGTCAAGTTGCTCTAAAAAACTAAAATCGCTCGCTGTAGCCCTAGAAAACCACCCACCAAGGCCCTTATTTTTGACATCTTTCTTCGATTTGCCGATCGCCATAAACTGCCAAAATATCGGTTCATAGGACGACCATTTTAGCTGCTGCTTGGTTCCAAACTCATCCGCAGTAGCTCCATCAGTTACAAACATCACATACACAGGTTTATCGGCTCTAATAGGTGCGTAGCGACTGCCATCACGAGCGTCAGGAAAATAGAAATTTCTCATCTCCTGCATCACTCGACCGTAGTAAGTACCTCCTTCTAAAGGGTATCGCTTCAGTATATGATGGATGAAGTTGGGAAAATTGTCGATCGACATTTCGCCGGCATTATAAGAGTTGATGCCAAACAAAAATATATCCATCGCTGCGTTGTCATCAAACCGACATCCCAAAGCCAAAATCTTCTCTGCTAAACGCTGAATTTTTCCCGAACTGTACAACGAAGACATAGACGCAGAAATATCCAGGCAAAGTGCTACTTTGGCATCGTGATTTGTAAGATTTGCCTTCTTGAGGGAGATATCGGCTTTCTTCACGAGGTTGAAAATGTGTGGGGCTTTTTCCTCAAGTTTTTTGTCTAAAACTATAGCTTTCTGACTTTTGTCACTAACTTTGGGAGTTGCTAATGCAGTTATTGCTAATTCAGGAATTGTTAATTGAGTTATTGCTAATTCGGGAATTTCCAAGTTGGAATTGTTTAAGTTAGTTTCTTTTTGCTCAGTTTCCTGTTTAAATTCGACATGATATTTATCTACAAAACTTTGCAAGCCAGCGTTGTATCCTTCTCCTACAGCTTGAAATCTCCACTTTGCATTTTTTTTGTATAACCGTCCAAACTCGACTGCTGTCTCTTGTGAAAAATTGTTTTTGAGATTGTAGGAAGCAAGTTCAGTGTCGGTTTCTGAGTTATAAAGTCTAATAAAAGCATTCTGAATTTGGCTAAAACTTTGATTTTTTGCTTGTGCTTCGTGAATGGTGACGACAAAAATAATTTCTGTAATAGCTGGATTTATTTTACTAAAATCTAGCTCAATCGTCTCGTTATCTGCTTTACCTTTACCAGTTTTATGATTTCCTAAGTGGTGTAGAGACTCGTCGAGCGATCGCACATTATTGTAAAATACAAAATATTTTTCATCGGGAATTTTTCCATCTTCACCCAACATGAATACGGAAGCATCTATCTCATAGCTTTCTGTATTTTGATTTATTTGCCAGCCGAGGACGACGGACAATTTGTGTAAATTAGCGTCTGGGAAAAGATTAAATCTTTCGCCCTTACTTAATTGTATTTCCATCACGTTTATCCTCTAATTAGTAGGATTTGAAATCAAGGGAAATATTTTGGATTTTTCCGAACTTTCCCTTGATTTATGTAGCTAGGTGCGATCGCAAATTTATCAAGAATACTTGTCTACAAAGCTCTGTAAGCCTGCATTGTAGCCTTCTCCGACTGCTTGAAACCTCCACTCGCCGTCTTTCTTGTAAAGTCTGCCAAATTCCATCGCAGTTTCCCTCGAAAAATCCTCATCCAAATCATACTTAGTGACTTCTACATTAGTCGTAGTATCATAAATGCGGATAAAAGCATTCCGAACTTGACCGAAGCCTTGCCTCCTGGATTCAGCTTCGTGAATTGTGACAACAAAGACAATTTCTAAAACAGACGGATCGACTTTAGTTAAATCAACAGTCACTGTTTCATCATCGTTCGCTCCTTCTCCGGTTCTGCTATCTCCGAGATGCTTTACTGAACCGTCTGGGGACTCTTTGTTGTTGTAAAAAACAAAGTATTTTTCGCTGGGAATTTTCGCAGTTGCACTTAGCATAAACACCGAAGCATCTAAATCAAATGCTGTGCCAGTGTCTGTAGAATTTGTATCCCATCCCAAACCGATTCCGGCACTTTTGAGGCCCGGTGCTTCTTTAGCAAGATTGATTCTTCCGCCTTTTTCCAAGTTGATCGACATTTGCTCTCCTGTTCACAATCTGACTGGCGTTACTACTAGCAATTATATCAAGTGTTATAGCAAGTTGACAAATTGTCGCTGATATTCATCCTCAGTCATCAGTTCTTGAGTGCTTTCCACCCTATCTAAAAACACGATACCATCTAAATGATCGTGTTCGTGTTGAAAAATCCGAGCTACAAAATCTGTTAGTTCTTGTCTGTGTAGTTTGCAGTCTCTGCTGGTATATTCAATTTCGATCGATCGACTTCTCGGTACTAACCCACGTATCCCCGGAATGCTCAAACAGCCTTCCCAGTCTTTGACTGTCTCTGTTGAACTCGCAATGATTCGGGGGTTAATCATCGCTGTGGGCTCCATCTTCGGTGCTTGAGGATACCGCAGATTGGGACGGGAAGCGAGGATGAAGATGCGATCGCCCATAGCGACTTGAGGGGCGGCAATCCCCACCCCGTTTGCCTGTTGTACTGTATGGATCAGGTTGTCGATTAACTCTTGAATGCGATCGCCCTTAACATTCTCGACAACTTGCGATCGGCGACGCAATACAGGATTTCCCAATTGTGAGATTTGCAAGATTTCTGGCATATAGCAATCCTAAATCATTTGTGAATTTCTTACTCCCTCCCCTTAATAAGGGGAGGGTTGGGGTGGGGTGAAAAACTTTACGACTCCCGCAAGGACTGCTATAGTTATTGGTTATTTGTATTCTGCCTTCGACTCCGCTCAGTCAACAGTTAACAGTCAACTGTCAACAAAATTACCGAACTTTCTGCACAGGTAAACTCCCAGGTTTCACACTCAAAATAAGTATTTGCCCATTACGATTAATCTCCATTTGCAAAAGCCCGCCAACCCTAGCATTTTGCACGAATTCCTGAACAGCTTCCGACTGAATAATCGGCTGATTATTAATCTTTTGAATCACATCCCCAGCCCGTAAACCAGATGCCGCCGCGGGAGAAGTAGGAACAACACTGACAATTGCTACACCCCGATCGACTGTAACTCGAAGACTACTGTTACCATTTTTATTAATTTGCTCCTTAACATCAGGAGTTAGCGTCGCCATTTCAATTCCCAAATAAGCGTGTTCGACTTTCCCCGTCGAAATCAATTCCTGAGCCACTTGTTGAGCCGTCTTAATCGGAATCGCAAACCCCAATCCTTGAGCTCCTTGAATAATCGCCGTATTCATCCCGATAACTTGTCCGGTAGAATTCAACAACGGGCCACCAGAATTTCCTGGATTGATCGCCGCGTCTGTTTGAATAAAACCAACCCGTTTGTCGGGTACGCCTACATCACTGCTCGATCGCCCCGTAGCGCTAATAATCCCCGCTGTCACAGAATTGTCCAAACCCAAAGGATTGCCGATCGCGATCGCCCACTCCCCAGATAGCAGCTTATCCGAATTGCCGATCGTCACCACAGGCAAAGCATTCGCCTCAATCTTCACCACAGCCACATCCGTCACCTTATCAGCCCCCAGCACCCGTCCGGTAAAACTGCGGCCGTCCCTGAGAGTTACAGATACTGTAGTATCAGCCCCCTCTACAACGTGAGCATTAGTCAGAATCACGCCATCAGCACCGATCACAAAGCCCGAACCAGTACCCCGTTCCACCCCACCCCGGCCACGACTAAAAAAATCTTCCGGCGACAGCCCTTTACTTCCAGGTTTCACCGCGCGCGAAGCATCAATCCGAACCACTGCCGGGCCGACTTTTTCCACCGCTGCCACAATAAAATTCACATTAGTTAGATTGCCCGAAAAGGAATTCGGCGGCAATCCTTTGCTAGCTTGAGGCTTAGCATTCAGAGGTAGTTGCAATTTCGGTTCCAGCGTCCTTTGTCCTTCGCCAGAATTTGCAGGTAATCGGGAAGCCGTCAGACGATCGCCCAACATGGCGGCCCCAGCTCCCGTCACCAGCAGTAATATGTAGATTGCCGGTTGCTTCCAAAATTTGCCAGTTGAACTCTTCATCACGACTTTTTTAGGCTTTCAAGCCAAATCAAAATATTTACCTAACTAATTGCCCATGCCTGGGAGCCACCAGCGGGCTACAGAATTTTGGGACGATGGCGTCCCGCCCCGCAAGCTACGGCAGACTCCCTTAAACTTTAGCATTCAGCTTTATCAATTGGGTCAGACGATTTTAGATTAAACTGAGTTCTCTAGAATACAAGTTGAATCTGTTTGAATGCCTAGTGGCAAAAGTAGAGCGTGGACATTCCCCTCGAAAGTCTGTGGAACCAGATACTTGAACGTCTCCAGCTACAACTGAGCAGACCTAGTTTTGAGACGTGGATCAAAACAGCCAGAGCCGAACAACTGGAAAATAACTGTTTGATTGTCAGCGCCCCCAATCCCTTTGCTCGCAATTGGTTGCAGAAATATTACGTCAAAATCATCGCCGATGCAGTTTACGAAATTCTCGGCTATCCCGTAGAAATTTACTTGACAATTGCTGGCGGAGATGAAACCGCCAGCAACGGGGATCAAGGACTGATTTGGCCATCTCCGATCACCGATATCCCCGAAAGCCACTCACTTCATCCCCCAAAACCCGCCAATCTCAACCCCAAATACCTCTTTTCCCGTTTCGTTGTCGGTTCCAACAACCGCATGGCTCACGCAGCATCCCTCGCAGTAGCCGAGTCTCCGGGCCGAGAATTCAATCCCCTATTTTTGTGTGGTGGTGTCGGTTTGGGCAAAACTCATCTCATGCAGGCGATCGGTCATTACCGCCTAGAAATTGACCCCAATGCCAAGATTTTCTACGTTTCTACCGAAAAATTTACCAACGATTTGATTGCCGCAATTCGCAAAGATAGTATGCAAACTTTCCGCGATCATTATCGAGCAGCCGACGTTTTACTAATAGATGACATTCAATTTATTGAAGGTAAAGAATACACTCAAGAAGAATTTTTTCACACCTTCAACACCTTACACGAAGCCGGAAATCAAATAATTTTAGCCTCCGATCGCCCACCACAACAAATTCCTCGCCTCCAAGAGCGTTTATGTTCACGATTTTCAATGGGATTAATTGCCGATATTCAGTTGCCAGACTTGGAGACACGAATGGCAATTTTGCAGAAAAAATCCGAATATGAAAATATGCGGTTGCCACGAGATGTCATTGAATATATTGCTTCTAGCTACACTTCCAATGTTCGCGAATTAGAGGGAGCTTTAATTCGAGCAGTCGCCTATCTTTCAATTACTGGTTTGCCAATGACAGTGGAAAATATCTCTCCGGTTTTGAATCCGCAAACTGAAACTGTAGAAGCAAAGCCCGATGCAGTAATCGTAGTAGTTGCAGAGGCTTTTGATGTTTCTGTTGAAGATTTGAAAGGCTCTTCCCGCAAACGAGAAATTAGCTTTGCACGTCAAATCGGGATGTACTTAATCCGGCAGCATACTAATTTAAGTTTGCCGAAAGTTGGTGAAGTTTTTGGCGGAAAAGACCACACAACAGTGCTTTACAGTTGCGACAAAATTGCTCAGTTGCGGAATACTGACCCGAATTTGTCTCAAACTCTGCGTCAATTGAGCGATCGAATTAATGTGATCAGCCGCAAAAGTTAATTAGAAGTAGGGAAACGGCACTGCCGTGTCCTCTGAAATTGTAGGGAAACGGCACTGCCGTGTCCTCCAAATTGTAGGGAAACGGCACTGCCGTGTCCTCTAAATTGTGGACAATCTCAATTCCAATGCCACTGGATTTGATATTAACTGTGGAAAAACCTGTGGAGAATTGACCATGATTTTGTGGAAAATATTCATCTATCGGTGGAAAAATTTTTGATGAGAAAGAGTTAGGCGATCGACTATACCAACTTTTCCACAAGTTTTCCACAGGCTATTGGTCGCCACAAGCCTTGTTAGACAAGCATTTTATATTGTTTTCCACAATTTTTATAGTGCGATCGAGCATAAAACTAGCTCAAAAAATATCAAAATCCCAACGCCTACTCCATACCCACAACAACAACCCCCAGCCCGCAGCTAAAAATCCTGGGGATTCCCCACCAACTTTCTGTGATAGGATTTGTTTCTATCTCAAATCCGGTTAATTAACCTTCATCTCATGAAATTGGTTTGCACCCAAAGTGACCTCAACGCCAACCTCTCGTTGGTAAGTCGGGCCGTCCCCTCTCGCCCGACACATCCCGTACTAGCCAACGTGCTCTTAGTAGCGGATGAGGAAAATCAGCGGGTTAGCTTGACAGCTTTCGATCTCAGTTTAGGCATCCGTACCAGCTTTGCAGCAGCAGTCACAGGGGGCGGAAGTTTTACCATACCCGCTAAATTGCTCAACGACATTGTTTCCAGACTCCCAGACGGAGAGATTACCTTAGAAGACGAAGCCGGAGACACCGTAGCATATCTCACTTGCAGTTCTGGCAGCTACCAAGTCAGAGGCATGGGCCCAGAAGAATTCCCAGAATTACCCGCAATTGAAGGAGGAACAATCCTCAATTTGCCCCCAGAAGCTTTAATAGAAGGACTCAAAGGAACTTTATTTGCTACTAGCCCTGACGAAGCAAAACAGGTACTTGCAGGCGTGCATTTAAAGGTACTAAAAGATTGTCTAGAATTTGCAGCGACAGACGGCCATAGATTAGCAGTAGTTCAAACTGCCAATGAAAAAGCCGAAGGGGAAGAAACAGAAGAAGAATTTGAAGTGACAGTTCCAGCTAAGGCATTGCGGGAAGTAGAAAGAATGTTAGTAATGCGACAGTGGACTGAACCCGTCACTCTGCATTTTGAACACGGTCAAGTCGTATTTGAATGGGCCGACCAGCGACTGACAACCCGCACCTTGGAAGGGCAATATCCCGCCTACAGACAGTTAATTCCGCCTTCCTTTGAGAGGCAAATTACCATGGATAGGCGATCGTTCTTATCAGCAGTAGAAAGAATAGCCGTTTTTGCCGACCAAAAAAATAACATTCTCAAATGCAGCATCGACACGGTGAATCAGGAAATCACCTTATCTGTAGATGCCAAAGATGTTGGTAGTGGCAAAGAGTCAATGCCCGCACAAATTTCGGGAGAAAGCATAGACATTGCCTTCAATGTCAAGTATTTGATTGACATTTTGAAAACAGCTCAATCCCCAGAAATTCAACTCCAATTAAATGGTGCTTTGGCCCCCGTAATTTTCCAACCTTTGGGCGGAGTCAATGCTACATTTTTAGTGATGCCAGTACAGCTAAGAGCTTAAAAGGACAGGGGGAGAATGGGAGAGGGGGAGAAAGGGAGAGGGGGAGAAAGCGAAAATTTACCTTCTTCTTCCTTCTTCCTTCTTCCTTCTTCCTTCTTCCTTCTTCCTTCTTCCTTCAAATCATGGGCAACAAAATCTCAAATTCCGTACCAGTACCGGGCGTAGAATGCAAATTCAACTTGCCTTTATGCTTTTCCGTCACAATTTGATGAGTAATTGCCAATCCCAATCCCGTACCTTTCCCCGCCGGTTTGGTGGTAAAAAATGTCTCGAAAATCCGTCGCTGAATTTCTGGCGGAATACCAGGCCCATTATCGGCAATTCTAATCGCTATCCAACCATGATTTTGACTTTTTTCCACTATTTCCGAGTTTAGTTGACCCTTTTGATTGACTAAAGATAGCTGTTTTGAATTCTCCCAATCGCCTCTCACATAATTTTGCATCAATTCTGAACTCACGCAATCTCCGTCAGCCACATCTATTAGTTCAGTCTCAATCGTAATAGCAGGCACAAAACCTGTTTTTCCTTTGATTTCTTCCAAAGCATCAGCCGCATTGCTGATGATATTCATAAATACTTGGCTCAACTGACCAGAGTAACACTTGACCAAAGGCAAATCGCCATAGCTTTTAGCTACTTTGATGTTGTACTTTAGACGGTTTTTCATAATCAGTAGTGTACTGTCAATACATTCGTGAATATTAGCTTCTTTCCGATGGGTTTCGTCCATGTGAGAGAAGGTGTGGAGGCTAGTAACGAGTTCGGTTAATCTCTCGGCTGAAACTTTCATACTTTTGAGAATTTCTGCCCAATCTTCTTGTAAAAAATCAAATTCTATGCGTTCTTTTAGTTCCTCAATTTCTTCGTTTTTACCGACAATTTTTTCGTAAGCCGACAACAACTCCATTAAGTCTTTGGAGTAGTTCGACAAAAAGTCGAGATTTCCGGTGATGCAGGTAACAGGATTTCTGATTTCGTGGGCGACTCCAGCTACCATTTGTCCCAAACTGGCCAGTTTTTCGGTTTGAATGAGTTGGGATTGTGTTTGCTGGCGCAACAATTTTGTCGCTAGTTCGTGAATATTTGATTGGGCTACTAGCAGTTCGTGTGCGTCTAGCAAACAATAAGTTTGGGTTGACAATTGAACTACAATGGGCTCGTAAAGCAGTTCTTTCGATCGCACCAGCGACTTTTTGGCTGCATCCACTATTAAAGTATCGCTAGGAAAAATTAAAATTTCTGTTTGGGCAAAGCGATACAAAGCCCTGACAGGTCGTCTTAGAAATAATTCTCGCCCAAAGGGACGACTGATAAATTCCAAAAATCTCCGGCGGGAAATCATTCCGGCAAATTGACCCATATCGGTCAAAATAACTCCTGGAAGTAGCGGAAAAGCCTCCAACATCTGAGCTATTTTACTTCCCACATCTGTCGCTTCTACCTGAAAATCGTAAAGCGATAATTCTTGGATTATAGAATCCAAACGGAATTCGGATCTAGAAGCCTCTGACATGGTCGGGACTGGTATTTCTATGCAGGACGTATTCAACATAAATTCATCAGCATGAAGATTGAGGTTATATTTAAGTGAAAATGGTGGAATATCTCAATAAATGAGATTTTACCGATCGGACTATAAGCAATATAGAAGCAAAATAGATGCGCCCTGGCAATTATGCCTGACTTTATTCTATATTGACTTTTGGGGTATTAACGATTAGTTTCAGAAATCTGCGACGAGTTAACCTGATTTTAAAGTGTTAACCTATTGTTAACACTAATTAAAACTTGGATGGATTTGGTATGGTTGTACAATTATTTAGTTGAAGCAATAACTGGAGAGCAACTAATTATTTAACTTAATCTTAACTTGCCGCTGCGATCGGCTATGATTTGTTACAATGGTCTGCCCAAGACAGCAATTTACAAGTAGGTGATAGATGCAACCCGCTCTGACAAATCAGTTAAACAATGCTTTTACCCTGTTTCTCAGTTTGTTAGTAGAGGCAATACCTTTTTTGCTGCTGGGAGTTTTATTTTCCGGCTTACTACTAGGGTTTATAGACGATCGCAAACTCATCGCCCGCATTCCCCGAAACCCACTGCTGGGGGCTTTAGCTGGCAGTTTGATCGGTTTTCTGTTTCCCGTGTGTGAGTGCGGGAACGTGCCCGTGGCCCGCAGGTTGCTGATGCAGGGAGTGCCGGCACCTGTCGCGATCGGCTTTTTACTCGCGGCCCCCACAATCAATCCCGTCGTGATTTGGGCGACTTGGACAGCATTTCGGGATCAGCCAGAAATTGTAGTTTTACGAGTCGTATTTTCTCTGCTGACAGCAACAATCATCGGCTGGGTATTCAGCGCCCAAAAAGACTTGCGACCTCTGCTACAACCCTCCGTAGCCCGCGCCATTCCCCTACCTAAACCAGAGTTATCAGAAAAAGAGCTACTAAAAGCTGAAACTCCGTCGCTGTTGCAGTCAGGGACATTTATGCTCGGTATGCCAGGAGGCGCGGTGCCGATCGAATCTCTGCTACAAGATAGGTGGAAGCCCTTACAAACAGTCACAACACAGAAATCCTCGCCACCTTCCTCCATGTTTCACCGCGTATCTAAAGAGCGTCTGCGCCTGCTTTTAGATACTATGGTGCAAGAGTTACGCGAATTGGGAGGTGTGTTAGTCATTGGTAGTGCGATCGCCGCCATCATTCAAGTAGGTGCCCCCCGCGAACTAATTCTCAACCTCGGACAAGGCCCCGTTTCTTCAATTATCGCCATGCTGATATTAGCCGCAGTCGTGTCGATTTGTTCTACGGTAGATGCCTTTTTTGCCCTATCTTTTGCGGCCACATTTACCAGCGGTTCGTTGTTAGCATTTCTCGTGTTCGGCCCGATGTTTGACCTCAAAGGCATTGGCTTAATGCTATCAATTTTTCGGGGTAGAGCGATCATTTACTTAATGGTTCTGGCTGCTCAGTTAACCTTTTTAATGACCCTTGCCGTGAATTTATATCTAGGTTAGGAAATTGGCAAAAAAATAACGAATAACGAATAACAAATAACAAGTAACAAATGACTATTAAAAAACTCAGCCCTTGGCTGGATGCACTAGCTATCTTAGGCTGGGGAATACTACTCCTCAAATATTGGATCACCGGTAAATTAAGCATTCTGATTCACCCCAATTACTTTGGCTTGACTGTCGCCGGAGGAATCGCCTTAATATTCATTGGTGGCTTGAAAACTTGGGAACTCATAGAGCTCGATCGCGCCAAACAGCAATCCCGGACATCACCAGCAATAGACTCTCCGAGAATAGCAGAAGTTGAACACATTACTTTATTCCCTCCCAGTTTTGGTAGTACCTTAATGTTGAGCGTGGCACTAATTGGTTTACTCACAACACCACGCACATTTACCAGCCAGACAGCATTAGAACGAGGCCTGACTGAATCCCTACCAATCACCAGGCTACAACCCCAAGAATTTCGGAATATGACAAAACCGGAAATGCGATCGCTCGTTGAGTGGGTGCGCCTGTTAAATTTCAATCCAGAGCCAGATACATATAAAGGTCAAAAAGTCAAGGTTCAAGGATTTGTAATTCACCCGCCGAACATAGCAGAACAATATCTGTGGATTGGGCGTTTTATTATTACCTGCTGTGCAGCAGATGCATATCCAGTAGGTTTGCCAGTAAAATTACCGATCGGTCAAAGCCGAGTAGCATTTCCTCCCGACAGTTGGCTAGAAATAGAAGGAGAGGCGATCGTAGAAGAACTGCAAGGCAAACGTAAACTAACAATACAGGCTTCTTCCCTCAAATCAATTCCCGAACCCAAAAACCCCTATGATTATTGATATAGGATATCAATAACTACAAAAGTAGCATTACCATCCTGTAGAATTTGTCAATAGCATATGCACCAACTAAACTCGTAATTATCAAAGAAGTCCTAAGTTTATGTCATCCGAAAAAAAACTAGCTATCAAAGGTGCAGCCTGGACGATTGTCAGCTATGGGGGGAGTCAAATACTCCGATTTGGCAGTAACCTAATCCTGACACGCCTACTTTTACCAGAACTATTTGGTCTGATGGGTCTCGCCTATGTTTTCATCGTAGGTGTCCACCTATTCTCAGATATAGGTCTGGGCCCAAGTATCATCCAGAACAAGCGTGGAGAAGATCCAGAATTTGTCAACACCGCTTGGACAATGCAAATTATTCGCAGCTTATTTATTTGGTTGTGTTTAATGTTAGTCACTTGGCCTGTCGCTACTTTTTATAAAGAACCCCGTCTCTTGTGGTTAATTCCAGTGATCAGTCTGAACACCCTGATTGGAGGGTTAAACTCCACTGCCATATTTAGCCTCAACCGCAAAATGTCAGTCAAGCAAGTAGTAATTTTTGAGTTTGGCACCCAGATAGTTGGTACTACAGTGATGATTGTCTGGGCTTACTTTAGTCCCAGCATTTGGGCTATCCTAGCAGGCGGTTTTGCTGGAGCTTTATTGGAGTTAGTCTGGAGCCATTTTTTGATTTCCGGCAAATCAAACCGCTTCGCTTGGGATCAATCAGCAGTTAAAGAAATATTTTCTTATGGCAAATGG
Source organism: Oscillatoriales bacterium (assembly GCA_043718495.1). Classification (GTDB taxonomy): domain Bacteria; phylum Cyanobacteriota; class Cyanobacteriia; order Cyanobacteriales; family Microcoleaceae; genus Microcoleus. The sequence goes on from JAYSVM010000012.1 coordinate 14,896, forward strand.
ATATTTTTGTCTACAGTTTTATTTTTTCTGTGTTCTCAAGCCGATCGGCTAGTTCTAGCAAAAATATTTGATCTGACAATGTTGGGTATTTATGGCGTCGCTTTCACTCTCGGTGATATGCCGCGCCAAGTCATCACCGCCATTGGTGGCAAGGTCATTTTCCCCTCTATCTCCATGCTGGCAGAATTGCCTCGCCAGGAATTGCGCGCCAAGATTATCAAGAATCGGAGACTGATTCTTATACCCTTAGCAATAGGTTTAGCAATTTTTGTCAGTTTTGGAGATCAGCTAATTTTAACATTGTACAGAAAAGAGTATGAGCCAGCATCTTGGATGATGCCAATTTTGGCATTAGGAATTTGGCACACTACCCTCCACTGTCTGATGGGTTCTTGTCTGTTAGCTTTAGGAAAATCTCAGTATGGAGCTATGGGCAATTTTGTGACGTTCTTGAGTATCAGTATTGGCATACCGGTAGGATATCATTTCATGGGTAATTTAGGTGCTGTGATTGCTGTAGCTGTCGGCGACATTCCTACTTATTTAGTAACTAGCTATGGTCTTTGGAAAGAAGGCATACCCTGTTTTTGGGAGGATTTTAAATTGACAGCACTGTTTGTAGTGGTACTAGCGATTATACTTTTTTCTAGATATCACTTTGGTGGTGGTTTACCGATAGATAAATTATTACCTATCGATTTATCACCTATAAATCCACTATTTCAGTAAACAAAAAGGAGCTAGTGTATATGTCATTGCCAAACAAAAAGACCAAACTAATTAATTTTATTTTTTTACAAATTGCTTTGATGCAACAAATATTTCGAGTTGCGACTAGGAAGATAAAAATGATGTTGTACCATCAAAGAGGTGTTGTCATAAATTTGCTTAAAGATGACGAGCAACCAAAAAATAAACGCCCAAAAATCTTGGTGGCTATTGCACATATTACATCGGTTGAAGAATCTAACAACCAAGAAAAAGCCACAGCAAAAATAGAGAGACTCAGGCACACAATTGATGGACTGTTGACGAGCTTTGCTCATTGCGACCTCAGTATTGTCGTTCATACTCTACCCAACCGTCACATTACAGCGTATTTGCCTGAATATCAAATTAATTGCATTCAGGTACAAGAAGGGCCTGAATGCGATCCGATGTTTGTGGAATTTAGACTTCAGGAAGGATTTGTCAACAAAGTAGATGAATTTGAATGGTTTTTATTCATAGAAGATGATATTATCTTGTATGATGCTTTTACTATAGAAAAGTTAGAAAAATTCAATCAACAAAGCGGATTTGAGAATGCAATCCTTTACCCAAATCGTTATGAAATGTATGAAGGGACAAAAAGATATATTGATTTGACAGTCGAGAAAAACTTGGTATGGAATAAACTATCTAGTGTAGAGATAGAAAGAGTGAAATTTGCTGAATTTAGTAATCCTCATGCAGCCTTTTACTGCTTGTCGAGACAGCAAATGAAACAATGGATAAAATCAGGCCGCCTTTGGAAAAATCAAGTCATAAATGTAGGCCCTTTAGAAAGTGCAGCAACTTTTTGTTTGTTGGAATGTTTTTCAATATATAAGCCTCACCCGTCAAATTTAAATTATTTTGAAGTGAGACACTACGACAGCAAATATTCTCAGCTATACCCAGAACCAGAATCGCCATATACATTATCAGCGGTTGATAGTTCTGCCAAAAAAGATTCAATTTAAAGTGAATACTTGAAATTCGACCGTGATTTTTGGGCAGGAATTAGGAGAGATAAATTTGTGAGTATTTTTAAGCAAAAAATTAATCTTTCACCCTTGACTGGAGAACAATTTAAACAGCCGATCGACCGCATAGCAATCAGCCTGATGCTAGTGCTGAGTTTGTTAATTGGACTGTTGCTGCTTTCGGGCGATCGCACAGCACCGCGAGTACGAGAATTTACCTGGCAAAACAAACAAATCGGCGCGGAAGATACAGGATTTATCCTCACATTCTTTCGCCCGATGAATCACTCAACCGTCGAAGCAAACTTAAAAATAGAACCTGATCTCCCAGGCAAATTTAGTTGGGCAGGACGGCGTATGGCTTACACACTCAAAAATCCAGCACCCTATGGCGTTACCTACACACTAAAACTTGAAGGTGCAACAGACCAATATGGAGGAGAAAAAAACCAAAATAAAGGAACCCCTATTCAACCATTTAGCGCTTCCTTTCGGAGTCGCGATCGGGCTTTTGCCTACATTGGTGTCAAAGGCGAAACAAAAAGCAGATTAATGTTAGTTAATCTATCCAGCAGCGACCCGAAACCGATACCGCTAACTCCCAAAGATTTAGTCGTTAGTGATTTTAAACCATATCCTAACGGCGATCGCATTTTATTCTCAGCAACAGACCGATCCCAAGTTCAAGCAGGCGCTGCCCTAAGCCAAGAACTATTTACAGTCACCACCGGCATCAATCCCCAATCTCCGGGAGCAGAACCCCAGCCACCGCAACCAGCAGGTAGAATCGACAAACTATTAGACTCCAAAGATTATCAAAACCTCAAATTTGACCTCTCAGCCGACGGCAAAACCATAATTATTCAGCGCGTTAACCGTCGCAATCCCGGAGATTTCAGTCCTTGGATTATTGAAGAAAAAATACCCCCCCGACCCCTAGAAAATCAACAAGGCGGGGATTTTATGATTCGGCCAGACAACAAATCGATGGTAATATCTCAAAAACAAGGATTAGCGATCGTCCCCCTACAACCAGAAGCTGATCCAGTAGAATTATTGCCAAAATACGAACAAGTATTAGGCATGGCGCGCGACAACTCCGCCGCCGCCTACGTTAAATACAATGGGGATTTTACTCGATCGCTTTTCATCTTAGATAACCAAGGCGTAGAACAAGAAATATTACGCATTCCCGGCAGTATCATCGCCGTCTATTTCGATCCCCGCAAACACAAGGACAACCAATTGGGCCGTCTCTACTGCCTCTTAGCCGAACGCCTCAAAACACAAAACTACAAAGAACAGCCTTTTATCGCCACCATCGACCTCAAAAAAGAGGGCACTCGTTTAGTAGGAACCATCAAACCGCTGTTAATTTTACCCAACCAATTAGATACCCAAATGAGTTTATCTCCCGACGGACTGGCATTAATTTTCGACCAATCAGTCACAGCAGCAACGCCCTCAGTCGCCACCAGTCCCCGCAACGACAGCGGACAGTCCATCGCCACCAGTCGCCTTTGGCTGCTACCCTTAGTAGAAATACCCGCAGATGGTTCTCAACCGAAAGTGCAGCCAGAAGAACTACCTTTTGCTGGCTATCACCCCCGGTGGCTGCCTTAAATCAATTTGATATCCGGGCGATCGACCTCTCAATCCCTGGTAAGTATATTGATTTATAGCAGGGCGAACTTTTCTCCAATGCTCTACCAGGACAGCAAAAATTGTATAAAAAATAACAACAAGCCATTTATAAATTTTTAAGATTTCAGGAAAACCGGCGATCGCAGGGTATTGTATGGTAAAAAGTTTATATTAAACATCTGTAAGTTCCACAACAGCTTTTATCCCTTAACATTGATTTAGAAACAATATTTTTAGCAGACAATGCTGACCCGATCGAGCTTTCCGATCTGGTGCTGTTGTAATTTACTTGATGGGGAATGGAGAATGAGGAATGGAGGATGGGTCACAAATTTTTTTTGAGCTTGCCACTGTCGTTTGCAAACAAGGCTTACGAAGTGAGTAATTTTTAAGTTAAAGAATGGCAAATTTATGCAGTCGATACTTAAAACTTCAAACTACTCGCTTGTTTACCAATTACTCATTGCCAATTAACCATTACTTATGATGAATTGCCAGCAACTTTAGTTATCTATGAATACAATATTTAACAGAGGTTTCATCTATGTTTGCCTTGCATGAGTTTAGCTCGGAGTTATCAGAGTTGTATATACCTGAGATTTGTACTTGGAACCTCTCTTTAGAATCAACCCTCCTCGACTTGCCCCTCTACGACTGCCAAATTGAATTAACTCAACAGGCAAAAGAAGTGGCCCACACCTTTGAAAAAAAACCCTTACTTCCAGGTGTCATTTTGACAGATCGGGGGAATTTTGTCGGCATAATTTCCCGGAGGCTATTTTTTGAAAGAGTCAATCGGCGCTACGGGCTAGAAATGTTTTTCAAACGACCAATAGAGGTTTTATATCGATTCTCAAGGAAAGAAATCCTCATTCTTTCAGGCAATAAATTAATATTAGAAGCAGCCGAAGAATCGCTTTATAGATCAGCAGAATTAGTTTACGATCCAATAGTCGTGGAAGTTACTCCTGATACTTACTGGCTGTTAGACGTACAACAGTTAATGGTAGCTCAGTCCAAGATTCACCAATTAACCAATAAGTTGCTCCAAAAGCAAACTGAAGCCAAGTTGATTCAGACAGAAAAAATGGCAAGTTTGGGAAATATTATCGCAGGAGTAGCTCACGAAATCAGGAATCCACTCAACTGTATTTGGGGAAACTTAAATTTTCTGTTGTCTTATTTTGAAGATTTACTTGTACTAATGTCGGCTTACGAAGAAGAACTTCCCGAACCATCTTCCATAATTAATGCCATAAAAGAAAGAATAGAGTTTGATTTTTTACAAGAGGATTTGCCTGCAACTTTAGAAGGGATGAAATTTGGAGCAGAACAACTGCTAAAAATAGTCAATGGCCTGCACAACTTCTCACATATGGATGAAAGTAAGCCATTGAATACAGACATCCATGAATGCTTGGAAAATACGCTGTTAATTCTAAAAAACCGATTAAAACAGGGTACAGAAGTAGTGAAAAATTACGGCGAATTGCCGCTAGTTAGATGCTACTCTGGTCAGTTAAGTCAGGTGTTTTTGAATTTGTTAGTCAACGCTCTAGATGCGCTGGCCGAGTACACAGCCGATCAAGAAACGAACGGACAGTACCAGCAGAATTGGCATCCCAGAATAGAAATTACTACCAAAGTCATAGAAATCGAGGACAGGAAATGGGCAGCAATTAGCATTACTGATAATGGGGCTGGCATTCCACCAGAAATTCAGCAGCAAATATTTGAGACTTTTTTTACTACCAAACCAGTAGGCAAAGGAACAGGGATGGGACTGGCTATTTGCAATCAAATCGTTACAGAAAAGCACGGTGGCAAACTGAATTTGCGATCGCAACCAGCCCCCAACACCGAATTCGAGATCCTACTACCCATAGTTTAGACAACATGACGTACTCAAAAGAATTCCCTGCTTTTTTTACAGAGTGATAAAATGATAGGCTATGTTAGTAGCACCTAATAATTTCCGCAATCGGGGTGTTCCGATAACTCAAAGCGATCGTGCCAAATACATTCAGATCTCAACTACTTTTCCCTTTACTCTCCGAGGGCAGTCATCAAGACCTTTCACTAGAGTCTACCCTCCAGGACTTGCCTCTTTATCATTTTCAGGTTAAATCGAACTGCTTGGGCGCTCCGGTTGCTGAACTGTTTGAAAAACACCCCTTGTTACCGGGAGTAGTTTTGGTAGAAGGAGGAGAGTTTGTGGGCATGATATCGCGCAGGCTGCTGCTGGAGTACCTGCTCAAACCTCAAGGTGCCGAACTATTTTTGCGCCTGCCACTAAAAACTCTCTATAGTTATGCTCGCGTCGAGATGTCAGTGCTGAAAGGGAGTACAACCATTTTAACCGCAGCCCCGCAGGCTCTGCGTCGATCGCCCGAATTGCAATCTGAACCCATCGTCGTCCAAATCGACTCCCAATCCTATCGGCTATTAGAGTCACACACACTAAACATCGCCTACTGGCAAATTCGTGGCATAGAAACCCAAGCCCGCTACGAAAGAGCCCAAGCGCAAATGATTCAAAGTGAAAAAATGGCTAGTCTGGGGCGTTTAGTCAACGGAGTAGCACACGAAATTTTAGATCCGGTAGGCTTTATTTGGGGCAATTTAACTTATGTCAGCGACTACAGCAAAAACTTGATTGAGTTGCTATCAGCTTACGACGCCCAAAATACCACAGCCTCACCAGAAATAGCGAAACTCAAAGAAGAGATAGACTATGAATTTTTGCAAGATGATTTCCTCAAAACGGTTGGTAGCATCAAAGCTGGAGCAGAACGTTTGAGTAAGTTAGCAACCAGTTTGCAAAACTTCTGCCACATAGATGATGTTTATCCGAAACCTGCCGATTTGCACTCGAATATTGACAGCATTTTCTTGTTGCTCAAAAGTCGATTGACTAGCGAAATTAAAGTAGTGAAAAACTACGGGCATCTACCGCCAGTGCCGTGCTATGCAGGAGAGCTAAACCAAGTGTTTATGAATATTTTGACTAATTCGATAAATTCTTTGATTGACCAAGCAGTGAGTCAAGAAGTGGCGCAAGAATTCAAAGGTAAGGGATTGAAAAATCTTGAGTCTAAACCTCAAATTGAAATTTTTACTGAAGTTTGTTGCCCCCAACCAGCCATCGATCCCGAAAAACCCCATGTGCGCTGGGTTTCGATTCGGATTGCTGATAACGGGCCTGGAATGTCTGCAACGAAGTACAAAAAAGTATTGGAATCATTTTCTGCTGAAAAACGTGCTTTGAAAGAAACCAGTTTGGCAGTTAGTTATCAAATTGTGACGGGAAAACATGGTGGCGTGTTCAGAATGCGATCGGAGTTGGGAGTTGGGACGGAGTTTGAAATTTGGCTGCCATTGGGATAAGGAAGGCAGTAGGCAGTAGGCAGTGCAATAATATAAGATTTCAGGGAATTATCGCATATGAGCATCGAGTTAACTAAGGGTGAGAGATTTAATCTTTCTCAGGAAGTTCCTAATTTCAATAAATTGGCGATCGCGCTAGGTTGGCAAGTCAGTCAGACAGCACAAAACTGCGACATTGACGCATCTGTTTTTATGTTAGCGGCTGGCGGTCGGATTCCCGATGAAAAGTATTTTGTATTTTACAACAATCTGACATCGCCGGACGGTGCGGTGCGGCATTCAGGAGATAGCAGGAATGGACAAGTTGAGGGAGATGATGAGACGGTTTATGTGGATTTGAGTAAAATCAATTCTGCGATTCAGGAAATTGTGTTTGTTGTTACTTTGCATGAAGGACAGGAAAAGAATCAAAGTTTTAGTCAAGTTACAAATGCTTTTATCCGGCTTTACAATTCAGAGACTGGAAGCGAGTTGGTTCGGTACAATTTAAATCAGATATTTTCGCATGAAACGGCTTTAGAGTTTGGACGTTTGTATCTGAAGAATGGCGAATGGAGGTTTCAGGCGGTGGGACAGGGATATAATGCTGGGTTGCAAAGTTTTGTGAATAAGTATTATGTTGAGAATGGCTCAAATGCTGGTGGGAAGGTTGATGATGCTGAGGTTGTGAGGCTTTTTAGCGATCGGGTGGACAAGCTATTGCGGGAAGAATCTGTATCTAGCGAAGTGGTAGAACAGCCGATGGCTACTCCTGTGAATTCGGATACTGTGGAATCTGAGGAAGAGGCAAAAATCGATGATTCTGCACTAGAAAATCTGGAACCAGCTATTAGTGCTGAGGAATTTTTGGAACGGTATCAGAAAGAACGAAATTTTACGGGAGTTAATTTAGCTGGAGTCAATCTGAGCAGAAAAGTCTTGGGTAAGGTCAACCTTAGTAGCGCTAATCTAAGCGGTGCAGAACTCTCTCAAACAAACTTATCTAGTGCTAACCTGAGTGAGGCAAATTTATGTCATGCAAACCTTTACGCAGCCAATCTAAGCTCAGCAAACTTAGGAAAAACAAAATTCGTAAATGCAAATTTAAGTGGAGCCAATCTGTTGAGTGCAAACCTAATTGAAGCTAATCTGAGTGGGGTAAATCTCACCAGGGTTCATTTGTCTTCGGGAGTAGATTTCAACAGGGCAAACCTTAGTAAAGCAAACTTAACTGGGTTGAATTTGAGGAACTCACAATTGATGAATGCTGATTTGAGTAATGCCAATCTAAGTAAGACCAAACTATTCAATGCAAACCTTGATAGGGCAAACCTTGAAGGAGCAAACCTTGAAGGAGCGATTTACAATGCAGAGACTATTTTCTCCACAGGGTTTGACCCTGTTAAAGCAGGTGCTTACTTAATTGCTCCTAATGCTTCACTGCAAAAAGCAAACCTAGCTGGTTTTGATTTGAGTTGTATTGACCTGATTGAAGCTAACTTGAGTGGTGCAAATCTAACTAAGGCAAATTTGCAGAGTGCAAAACTTCTGCAAGCTAATTTGAATAAAGCCAACTTAAGCGGAGCAAATCTGAATGCTGCAAACTTCACGGCGGCAAACCTGATAGGAGCAAATCTGATGCAGGCAAATTTACTGTATGCTAACTTAACTTTGGCAGACTTGAGTGGAGCGAATCTGAAAAGTGCAGAAACAGGTGGGGCAAATTTTAGTGGTGCTAATCTGAGCAAAGTTAATCTGGTTGGTGGAGTTCTTCAATGCAATTTAAGCGGAGCAATATTAATTGAAGTAAATTTCTGTGGGGCTAACCTTAGTGGTGGAAATTTTAGTGGAGCGAACCTAACTTCGGCAGACTTGCGCGGAGCAAATTTGCAGAATACAAACCTAGAAAAAGCCAACCTAAAGGGAGCGAATCTAAGTGGCGTGGTAAATCTGGAAACGGCAAAACTCGCAGGTGCAATTATGCCAGATGGCACAATTCACGAATAAATTAATGTTTGTAGCCAGGACTTCATTAATATTGGAACGAGAAGGACTAAAGTCCTGACTACGAACCTGAAATAACGATCGCCCTTAATCTCTTCATCCCCGCGCCTCTCCCAGCCCTTACAATAAACACAGCAAAAAAATCTTTAAACATAAGAACTCATGCAACTCAAGTCCACAACCCGCCATATTCGCATATATACCGCCATCCTCGAAGGTACTGAACTCGTGCCCAGTAACGATCTTTTGACTTTGGACATTGACCCAGATAATGAACTGAACTGGAACGATGAGTCAGTCAAACAGGTATATGCCAAGTTCGATGAACTCGTAGACTCCTACGAGGGTGAAGACTTGACGGAGTACAATCTCCGCCGCATTGGTTCGGAATTGGAGCATTTGGTGCGATCGTTCTTACAGAAAGGCCAAGTCAGCTATAACCTCAACAGCCGCGCTGTCAACTACAGCATGGGATTGCCTCAAGTGGATGCCAAAATTCACTTGTAAGGGAGATATCCCCCACATAGACGATGTAATTACGGTTCCAGACTAAGAGGGCGGGCACGGGGGCACCGCCCCTACAGATAACTTAAGGGTTTGGATCCCGATCGCGCTCTAAAAACTGTTTCACCGCAACTTGGCGGTTGGCCATAAACTGACCCCAAGCGCCCGGAAATACGCGATCGAGCGTTTCCACCAGCGCCCAAACCTCCAGATTCATCACTTTGTAGTAATGACCGTGAGAATGCTTAATCCTGGTCAGCATTTCGTCTACCTCAACTGCGGCAGGAAGTTTTGGGTCGGGAAAATTTTCTGGAAAGGCGCTGGATTCCTGTGGGGGCATGGCTAAATACTCAACAGCTTGAAGAGGCGGGTGATATTAAACTTTACTTGGGAAACTGGGACACGATGCACGGAGCGCCCGATCGAGCAAACGCAGAATTGATATTTTTTATTCCCGCAGGCTCAGGTAATTTCTATACACCTGCATCGTACCATTAGAGTGAGTCTAATATCTCAAGTCGCTTGAGCGCTGCGATTTATCGGAAAATTGGCATTATTAACAACTAAATTATATAATAATCGCCACGTATCAACCCGTCCAGGTTCAATCGCTAAAATAGTTCGGATCAGCACTGGGCTGAAAGGCGTCTAGGAACCCTTATGCAAAACTCTGTGCCAAAACACTACTTATGGGCTTTAGGTGAAGGGATAAAAACCTGTCGGCCGGGCGATCTGATCGCTGGTCGCTATTTGCTCAAGCGCGATCGGCTTCTGATCGATACTCAACCCGAACTGTTGCCGGAACTGCCCGAAGAGATTCCGAACTTTGTAACTCCTTATCTCAGACTGTTTGCCCATCAATTGCACGTACCTCAAGTATACGGGCTGGTATCGTCCAAGGCGAGTAAGCTTTCAGGGGATATCTGGCTTCTAGAAAATGGGCCAATTGTGCAAGTCAGTGAATCATTAATGCCGGAATTGGCGAACTCGTGGAAGGAAGCGTCGGCGATGCGCCAGCTTAACTGGTTGTGGCAAATTGCCCAACTTTGGCAGCCCTGTATCACTTATGGCGTGGCTTCAACGCTGCTGACTCCCGAATTGCTGCGGGTGGAAGGGCCTGTGGTGCGGTTTCTGGAGTTGCAGCCCGATCGCAAACCACCTAATTTGTCCGAGTTGGGCAAGTTGTGGCAGCAGTGGCTGGATGATGCTCACCCGGCGATCGTCAATTTTTTGGGTCAACTCTGCCAACAAATGATCGCCCGTCAAGTCCGCAATGGCGAACAACTGATTGGTCAACTGGATAAAGCTTTGGTAAAGTGTGGTCGATGGTACGATCGCACTGTTGAGATTGCCACGGGCACAGATGTAGGTCGATCGCGAGCACACAACGAAGATGCCTGTTACCCCCCCAGTGGCACCATAATCGAAGGGATTCCGGGAGCGGAAGCTTGCGCGATCGTCTGCGATGGTATCGGTGGACAAGACGGTGGCGAAGTTGCTTCGGAATTGGCAATTTCTGTACTCCGAAAAAAGTTGCAGCAAGTTGTCCTACACAAGGATATTTATGAGCCGCTGAGTCTGATTTCCAAGCTGGAACGAGCGGCTTGTGCTGCTAACGACGAAATTGCCGATCGTAACGACACCGAACACCGCCAAGGTCGCCAGCGGATGGGAACTACCCTGGTAATGGCTTTAGCCCACCTCCACGAACTCTATGTTGCCCATGTCGGAGACAGTCGGGCTTATTGGATTACTCGCACTGGTTGCTATCAAGTAACTCTGGATGACGATGTGGCTTGTCGCGAGGTGCGTTTGGGCTACGCGCTTTATCGGGATGCCTTGGAACAGGTGGCTGCTGGTGCTCTGATTCAAGCCTTGGGGATTACTTCTTCCACCACTCTGCACCCGACAGTGCAACGTTTTCCGGTGGATGAGGACTGCGTTTTGCTGTTGTGTTCCGACGGGTTGAGCGATAAAGACCGGGTGGAAGAATGCTGGGAAACGGAAATTTTGCCGATTCTTGACGGTAGCATTAGTGTGGCTGCTGCACGCGATCGATTGATCGATATTGCAAATACTAGAAATGGCCACGATAACGTCACTATTGGTTTAATTCACTGTCAAGCACATTTGAGAGAGGAAGGCAATACTTTTACAGAATTGTCCATTGCAGCTTTAGAGCCGATCGAAACAATTGGTGACAGCGAGGATGTAGTAACGGATTTGAACGATCGCAATACTGCTGATGATGGTAATTCTGAACCAAAAACGGAGATTTTACAGATACCAGACCAAAGCAAAAGTCCATTTTCGCTGTTCCTGAAAATAGTATTTTTATTAGGTTTGGGGGGAGTATTTGCTTATTTTTTCATCCCTCCGGTAGGTCGAGCGATCGATACTGCCGGGGACTCGATTTTCGGTAAACGCGGCGTAATTGATACTTCAAGCAGTCCACAGACAACCGAAGAAACTCTACCTTCTCCGATTCAATCCTTAGAAACAGGCTCATTTGTAGAAATTAAAAGCTCTGCTGTTGGGGAATCTGGAGAAGAGAGCGATCGCTTTTACTTGCTCAAAAAAATCGGTGAGGATGTAAAAGTAACAGTCTCCGCAGGTAGCATTTTGCAGGTAACAAAAAAACAGGTTGAATCGACAGGTAATTGGTTGGAATTGAAAGTTTGCTCGATTCCTCAAATAGTGGCATCTCCTTTTTCCAAGCCCAAGCCAAATAAAGATTTTTCAGGAGTTTTCAAACCACAAACCAATCAATCTCCCGCTGTTTCTACTACTACTTCTTCTCCCTCGCCTTCTCCCTCAGTCAAAGCAAATTTTCCAGTAGAAACAGCTAAGTTGCAAGCGGGGGAAACGGGATGGATTCAAGAAAAAGATGCTGTCCTCAAGGTAGTTTATAACCCAGTCTTAAACTCCAGTCAACACGGAAAATGTATCGATTCTGAGGCTGATCCAAATGCTAATTAAACTATCAATGCTAGATGCGGGAGAGGGGACGTAAACAGCAGTACACAGATTAACGCCGACCATGAATCTGCGTTAATCTGCGGTTAAAAATCCCAACTCATCTAGAAAGTGAAAGTCGTTCTTACAACACCAATCAGCAAATCAGAATTCCTGTTATTGTGGTCGGGAGCAGTCAGCCAAATTAAACCAGGAGTAATGGAAATATTGTCACTCAACTTGAACTGATAGAAACCTTCAATGTGCAACGAAGTATCCTTATCTTCCGGCAAAGTCCGATTAGTCGAACTCGTCACTCGTGGTTCCATACCTACCAAAAAGCCCGCGACATTTCCCTCTTTTAACAAATCGGGAAAAGCCAAAGTAACCGCCCAGTTCCAAATTTTTTGGTCTCCCCGCTGGACAGAACCGTTACGAGTTGCCAAATTGGATAAAATCCGCTGATTAGTGTAACCAGCCCAACCGCCAACAGCAATGCCGCGGTTGACTCTCCATGAAGCTTGTGCACCGTAGGAATTACTAGAAACTGGAAGAGTACCATTACCGAGTCCGAAAGAATCGAGACGACCCGGAAAATTAGAAGCATTGCTGCCGGTACCAGTAACTGCATTGTAGGAATTAAGGTAAGTTAAACCTAAAGTCATGCTGCTGCTCGGTTTGAAAGTCAACTGAGCTAATGCACCGTAAGAACCGTTAAACAAACCATTTCCCCGTGTCGAACTCGCAGCATTGCCAGCCAAATATCCCAAACTCAGTTCAAGTTTTTTCCCTAATTGCTGTCTGACGGCGATACCTGTGCCGGCAGTCAAATAGTAAATCGGGTTGCTAGTGCCGAAGTTGGAAAGAGCACCGCTGCCACCATCTCCATCAAAGTAAGGGTTGACGGTATTTGTGAAATCGCTAGCAATGCCAGCATTGGCTTCTAGATATACTGTAGTGCTTTTGCCTAGAGGGAATTGGTAAAGTAACCAATCTAAAGCTACAGTATTGCTGGCAGTAGCGAATGGCCCTGCATTAAATCGCAATTCCCCTTCAGCGGTTTTGGTGTTATTAGTAGAAAACGAACCCAAATTTAAAACTTGCAGTCGAGTTATGAGCAAATCTTTGCCAGTGAAACTCGTGTTGAAATTGAGACGAGTCCTGCTGCCGAAGGCTGTCGTTTTATCAGCATCGCGCCCCTCGGCATCTTCTCCTCTGGCGATGCCTGTCAAAGCAAATACAACTTCGCCGTTGAGTTTAGTGGTAGTCGAAAACTGATTTGCTTCTAATTCAGCCGTCCGTGCTTCCAGAGCGTCTACGCGACCACGCAAGGTTGCCAA
>JAYSVM010000111.1:0-5006 GCA_043718495.1 Oscillatoriales bacterium
GCCGTGTCCCTACCGACAATATTGTAGGGACACGGCACTGCCGTCTCCTCCATATCATAGGTCGTTGCAACCGGAATAGATATGTCAACTGACAACTGACAACTAACTAATACTCAACTAGCGTCACGATCGGCGCATCCGGCAATTTCTGCCTACCGCCCAAAGCCAGTAATTCAATCACAAAGGCAAAACCAACAAGTTCGCAGCCAGCTTGCTCTAACAACTTAACTGTTGCTGCGGCTGTTCCGCCAGTGGCAATCAGATCGTCCACAATCAGCACTCGACTGCCCGGGGCGATCGCATCTTGGTGCATTTCCAGGCGATCGACACCATACTCCAACTCGTACTCAGCGAAATAAACTTCCCCAGGCAATTTCCCTGGTTTGCGGATCGGAACAAAGCCCACTCCCATTTTATAAGCCAAAGGCGTGCCAAAGATAAAGCCCCGCGATTCCATGCCTACGATGTAGTCAGGAGACATTCCAGAGCATTTTTCGGCTAAACTGTCAATGGTGTAGCTCAGTCCTTGGGGATTTCTGAGCAAAGTTGTAATATCTCGAAACATGATTCCCGGCTTCGGGAAATCAGGAATGTCGCGAATCAGAGATTTGAGATCCATATTGTAGAGCGGGGTTGAGGGTAACGAGGCATCAAAAATGGTACACCAATCATGTCAAAAATTAGAAACTAAAAAATCAAAAATAAAACTAATCGCTTTTTCCATTGTTCCCATTTTTATTTTAAAATTACTTAAATTAGTGCCTACTGGCAAAGAAAATGTCATAATTCCCTAACAACAGGGTTGAATATTAAGATTTTTCACCCTAAGATCTAAAGTCAAAAATCTAATATCTAAAATCCAATGATCAAATTGGCAGCACGAGTGGGCGAAGTACCTCCTTCCATCACCTTAGCGATCGCAGCTAAGGCGAAAGCCATGAAGGCCGAGGGGATTGATGTCTGTAGTTTGAGTACGGGTGAACCTGATTTTGATACCCCAGAACACATTAAAACAGCGGCTAAGCAGGCTTTAGACAGCGGCAAGACTAAATATGGGCCGGCGGCTGGGGAACCGGAGTTAAGAGCTGCGATCGCCCGGAAACTCGACAACGATAACAATCTCCACTATCAACCTGAGAATATCATCGTCAGCAACGGCGGCAAGCATTCCCTCTACAATCTGATGATGGCTCTGATTGAGGCGGGAGACGAGGTAATTATCCCTGCTCCCTATTGGGTAAGCTATCCAGAAATGGTAAAACTCGCCAATGGGAAGCCAGTAATTGTGCAGACTGATGCTTCTACGGGATATAAAATCACCCCGGAACAACTGCGTCAAGCGATTACTCCTAGAACCAAGTTATTTGTACTGAATTCGCCATCTAACCCGACGGGAATGGTGTATAGCCCTGCCGAAATCAAAGCGCTAGCAGAGGTGATAGTCGATCGCGATATTTTAGTGGTTTCTGACGAAATTTACGAAAAAATTATATACGACGGTGCCCAACACGTCAGCATCGGTTCCCTGGGCAAAGAAATATTTGATCGCACAATTATCAGCAGTGGCTTTGCCAAAGGTTACTCGATGACTGGTTGGCGCATCGGTTATCTAGCTGGACCGATCGAACTAATCAAAGCTACCAGTATCGTTCAAGGTCACAGTACCTCGAATGTGTGTACTTTTGCACAGTACGGCGCGATCGCAGCTTTGGAAAGCAGTCAAGAATCTGTCGAAAAAATGCGTCTGGCTTTTGCCGATCGGCGTGAAGTAATATTTGAATTACTCGATTCCATCCCCAAAATTAGCTGCATCAAACCCGACGGCGCTTTCTATATGTTTGTCAATATCAGCAAAACAGGAATGAATTCTCTACAATTTTGCGACGCTTTATTAGAACAACAAAAAGTAGCCGTTATTCCCGGCATTGCTTTTGGTGCCGATGACCATATCCGCTTATCTTACGCCACCGACTTAGGCACAATCAAAAAAGCTCTCGAAAGGCTAGATAAGTTTGTTCGTCACATCTGAACATTAGTTAGTAGTCTGTTGACTGTAGTCTGTTGACTGTTGACTGTTGACTGTTGACTGTTGACTGACTACTATCAATTGACTACTATTGACTGACCAATAACCAATGACTAATGACTAATGACCAATGACCAATGACTAATGACTAATGACCAATGACTAATAACTAAAGCTGCTTAGTCATAATCTCTTTGAGCAAATCCAGCCCCTTCTTAACACGCCGAGAAACAGTCACTGCGCTAATACCCAAACGTTCAGCCGTTTCCTTCTGCGTCAAATCATACAAAAAAACAAACTCCAATATCTCACGAGTCCGTTGTTCCAAAAGAGACAAAGCTTGCTGTACACGAATTTGGTCTTCTTGAGCCAACTGAAAACTGCGATACTTGCTATCAGGAACCAGTGCTCCCAGACAAGTAGCCCCATCATCTTCATCTTGCACTGGCGCGTCCAAACTCAAAGGGGCGCGGTTGAGGCGGGCTAGCTTAATTTCTCGCCATTCTTCTACAGAAATCTCCAGCACTGCGGCGACTTCAGAATCTTGAGGATTTCGGTTAAACTGCACTTGCAAATCCTTGATCACTGATACAGATTTGCGCTCCAAGGCCAACCAGTGTCTCGGAAATCGTACCGAAGGGCTTTTATCTCGCAGATAATGCTGAATTTCGCCCCGGATGTAGGGAATCGCAAACGAACTAAATGCGTGTCCTTTCGACAAATCAAACCTCTCAATCGCTCTGATCAAGCCAATACACCCAACTTGCAGCAAGTCGTCATAGCTTTCATCACACTGGTTGATCCAGTGATGAACTTCTTTTCTGGCCAGTCCGATATTCAGTTTCACTAACTGATTGCGGATTTCATTGGATCCAGAATTTTGGTACTCGCGCAACAATTGCGAGTTTTCGTTCTTTAGTTCGTTTGTGACTGTGGTAGACATGGTGGGGTAAGGGTTGGTAGAGCACAGGACTGATTTTGCCTTAGATCTAGTTCCAAGTCTAGTCTAAAAAAAATATTTTTTAATTGGTGTAATCCTAGCACTTGACATCTGTGACAGCGGACACATTGTTGAACGCAATACTTTAATCAATTAAACATTTACAACTTGCAAGTCATAGTCACTAAGCCATAAGTTATTCATCAGTCAACAGTCTTCAGTTACATTGCTCAAGACTGTTGGCTGATGAATAATAAGTAGTATCTTTAGGGCAAGAAACTACTAAGGGTGCGATCGAGCATTCAGTCCAATTTTAGGAAACAGAAGGCTCGATGCGAGCGTAGAAGATACCACGAATTTTCACATCCAGAGCAGGTCTAGCTCCCAAATCAGTATCAGAAGGCTGAGTGCTCTCAAAAATACCGGCAACTTCCCCCGTGGTGTTGTCTACCTTAGCAACTTGGAGAGAAATTTTACCAGCCTTAGTGTTGGTATCAGCTAACTTAACATTAGACCGTTTTAGCTTGGAATTGTCAGTAGCTGGAAGCGCTACAGCATTGTCATAGCCAGTGGCAACACCGCGACCTTTAGGGTCTAAGAAGCCAGCGCTACGGTAAGATGGAACGTTGAAATTTCCTTTCAAATCGGTGGAAGTATTGATCGCAACCACTCCTGGATCGGAACTAGCAACTAGCTCTTTAATGGTAAACAAGAAAGGTACTTGTTCTCCGCCCGGTAACTGAATCGTAATTGCTTGAAAGTCCAAGCCATCCTCTTCTGTAAAAGTCAGAGTTCCGTCAGTACCGACCTTGAGCGTACCTTGAACTTGGTCAATGCTCGACGTGAACCGCGTCAGCAATTTTCCAGGCACAAATTCTGCCTCTTGACGTTTATTTGTTGGTTCTTCCTTAACAAAATAAGTGGTGGGCTGCAAGCACAAACCAGTCAGTTTATAGGTGCCGCCCGCTTCGATGGCGATCGAGCCACGAGAAGTTTCTGCCAAACTTGGGCAGTTATTTGCCAATCCAGTACCTCTAATCTGGTCGTAGGTGAGTAACTCCGTAGTCGCCACCGTAGTATCAGAAGCAGAAGAACAAGCAACCAACGCACTCATGCAAAATGCTAAAAGTGTCACAATTAAAGCACGATATTTCATGGCAAACCTCAATATCCAACATCGGATTATATTAAGAAAAACCCTACTTAGAGCAAAATATAATTGCTCACGGGCAGGCTAGGCCCCAACCGTCCGAAAGCCACTACCGACTTGACTCAAAAAGTCGAGCTAGTGCAGTGAAATTAACCAATAACTTAGAATTTCTCAAAACCTTCGGATCGTAGCCCAATACACATCCTACGACGGGTTGTGCTCTTTTCCTGACTTGGACTGCAAATTAATATTGCTGAAGTCAACCTACTTAAGTTACGTTGCTATATGCCCCGAATGACGATCGCGACTAGCTCGATTAGTCTGGCGAGACTCAGGTTGGGTACAAAAGCCTTGTAGATTTCAAAGGAAGCGACGCTATGGACAACGGCAAAGATTTAGAGTCAGGAAAGTTGCAGTCTCAACTGCAACCCCTGACAGAGGCGATTCGGACTTTAGCCGAAAGTTGTCAGGGAGACAGTGTGCTGCTTTTGGCTTTGCTGCGGACACTGGAAAGTTCGCACCGAGAAATTCGGGACGGTTTGTTTCAAGCGTCTTTTCCCGACAACCGCCAAGCACTTTATAAACTGCTCAGGAATATTGAGGCGAATGGCGGCTGGCCTTATATCCATCGCATGAAGCTGCGCGAGATTTTGGGCTACACGGAAAAACTATCTATCCTAGAAGATTCTCCCGCCGACTCTCAATTAGACTTGGATGGGAATCCACAAGGTCTTAAATAGCTGTAGGGACACGGCAGTGCCGTGTCCTCCGTTTATATCATTCCGATGCTAGGTGAACTACCTACACCAACCGCAAAGCGGTATGGTCTAGGCTTCCCAATTCATCGGGAATCGCCACTAGAACTCCGTAATTCTGTTGGACTTACATTC
>JAYSVM010000112.1:0-88562 GCA_043718495.1 Oscillatoriales bacterium
TGGTTGTCATGGTTTTATGATTGCTGTATTTGGTTGTCAATGTTCAGATGATGTCTCTATTATTACGCCTACTACTAAGCTTTGTAAAGGGGTTTGGCGACAGCAGAACTGATGAGGGTGATAAGTTTGGGTTATATGTGTGCGGATGTGGGGCATTGGGCATTGGGCATTGGGCATTGGGCATTGGGCATTGGGCATTGGGCATTGGGGATGGTGACTATATATATGGGATATTTGGGTTGAGGTGCGATCGCCCAAATCTACTCAATCGCAAAGTAAACTCGGAGATGTCAGCACAAACACATCCCTTGTCCCCACACCTTCAACTTCCGGTTTGATCGGCGTAGTAAAATGAAAAAACTCGTGGTCATTAACTAAGAGTAATTCTCCTGGATGCAGAACTTTATTAAACACAGGCTTCTCTTTTCTAGCCAAGTACAAATGGGTTTCCCCGCCCACAATATTAGTTCTGTCAACTGAGAAGATCGCTATAAAATCAGTACCGTCTCTGTGAATTCCTTCGGGTGCGGGATTGCCAAAATTGTGTGGCGAACAACTCGTCCTGATTTGATGGATGCCGATTTCAGCTTCGGGGTGAATTTTACAAGAATCGAAAAAGGCAAAAATCATTTGTTTGAAGTTATCAAGGGCGATTAGCCGATCGTCCAATTCGGCAAATTCACGCCGAATATCGCCCACCACCGGATTATATTCTTTGCTTTGAAACAAGTAGCCATGAGGCAACTTGACTAACTCGTTGCCATTGATAATAAACCGTGACAATCTTCTTGAGCGATACTTTCCTCTAATATAAGGATCGATCGGCATATCGTCAAAGAATTGCTTGAAACCTTCGAGCTGAATCGAGTTTACCTTTTTGAAAGTAAACATGAAGGCATAATCTAAAGCAATGGATTCTAATACCGTTTTCATAGATAGTTCTCCATGAAGCCTTGCTCCCCTCCTTAATTTTGCCTTAAGGAGATGTATGCTTCTAGTCTAGCTCAGGTTTTTTGTAGTTGTGGTCAAAAACACTACAAAAATTGCAAAGATATCGTAAAGATGTCAAAGCATGGTGCAAAATCCAAAATCTAAAATCGATCGACTGATTTGACTAAATCCTGGCAAGCCCGCAGGAAAACGGCCACATCTACCCCAAGTCCCACGTATTGAACGCCAGCATCGATCCACTGTTTGGCGATTTCCGGGGTGTCGGCAAAAGTCCCCGCAGCTTTCCCTGCACTGCGGATGGTTTTTACGGCATCCTCCATCATGTCGATGACTCGCGAGTCGCGGATTTGACCTGGAATCCCGATCGACTGTGACAGATCATAAGGCCCCAGAAAAATCACGTCAATGTGCGGAACAGTTACGATTTCTGCTAAATTGTCGATGCCACCTTTACCTTCGACATGAATCACAACTAAGGATTCTTCATTCAGGCGATCGGTAATATTTGTACCCGCAGCAGTGTAAAGTCCGGCCCTAGTAGCAAAGGAAAGGCCACGAGTGCCAAGAGGATAGTATTTGGAGTTTTTAACCGCTGTTTCGGCATCTATTTTGCTTTCAATTTGAGGTACTTGAATCCCTGCGCTACCGATGTCGAGAGCTCGTTGAATTTGTGGCCCATCGTTTTTGCGGACGCGCACAATCGGTGCAATTCCTACACAGTCGGCTGCGCGACACAAATCTTCCGCCGCCAGTGAATGTAAAGGGCCATGTTCCATATCGATAACAGCGAAGTCAAAGCCAGCATGGCCGCATATTTCGATGAACGCGGGATAGGCACAATTCATAAATAAACCGAGGACTGTTTCGCCTTGTTTGATTTTTTGCTTGAGTTGGTTTTGACGCATAAATAATCTGGAGTATTTCTTAGGTGAATGAAGTTGTTATGGGCATTGGGTATTGATGATTCCTGTTGATATCATGATCAATTGAATAAGGTTAATAAAAATTTAGTAGCCATTTTTGCTTCTATTTTAAACGGAATTATGCACAAAAGCAAGCCGAATATAAACATTCCTAGCAATGGGATAAATATTGGACCGATCGAGGGTTCTACGAACCAGGCAAATAAAGCAAAGATGCCAATACTACCAGTTGTCCACAGCCAGAAAATCATGAATATCATGACAATTTTATGCAAACTCATGTTAATATTTATATAGCAACCGAAGGGTTGAGGATATATCTCTCCTTCAATGAATGGCAGAAATGAATTGCGTCCACTGATGATGCGACTAATTTTGAAGGTCTTGCCATAGATTGTTCCCTCATAAGGTTTGGGTGGTAGCGCTCCAAATGGTAGGGTTATTCTCAAAAGTTTGGGAGTATCTACAACGTCATCCAATCTTTGTAGAACTTGAGAAAAAGTTAAAGTTGTTGTGATTTTTAAATTTTCAAAAGGGAGCAATAATCGATAAAATCTGATGATGTTGCTCATCGGGTTCATCATATTGTTAAATAGTTAGAGGTACCAATGCGTCAGAAAAATAAAAAACTTACTCTGACTGCATAGCTAAATCCCAGTATATTGCAGAATAAACGTTTGGACGCGATAATTGTCTTTACTTATGTTGAAATTTAGTGCACAATCTGCGATGAAACTTCCAAGGTATTTATTCTGGCTCAAAGGTCGATCGCTCTTAAGCCTCTCTCTCGGTCTAATTTCCGTCATATCCAGCACTTCACCCGTGTTTTCTGCACCGAATCGCAATCCCGATCGCGAGGAAACTTGTGATATTCTGGTAGCAGGTGGCGGACTGGCTGGTGCTGCTACGGCTTACGAAGGTTTGTTGGCCGGCCGCACGGTTTGTCTCACGGAAATTACAGACTGGGTAGGTGGTCAAATCTCATCCCAGGGAACCTCTGCACTCGATGAAAGAGACACTCAGCGATCACTCTTATTTTACCCGCGCGGCTACCTAGAATTGCGGCGGCGAATCAAGGAACATTATGGCCGTCTCAATCCCGGTGGGTGTTGGGTTAGTTATTCTTGTTTCATGCCCTACAACGGTCACAAAATTTTATTTGAGGTGTTGCAGGATGCTGCTAAAACTGGGAATGGCAAGCTGAAATGGTTTCCCAATACAGTAATTAAAGAACTGGCAATTACTCCTGCTGTGGCGGCAAATGCGGTGAGTGGTCAACAAATCAAAAGTGCGATCGCAATTTCGCACAAACCAGCCTCCAATACCCCACAAATTAACACCGAAACTCTTTCAGCAACTATCGAAGATTCCTATCGCTACGAAAATTCGGCGCGATTTAACAAAACCATTGTCCGTTTTATTCCTAAGCCACCTAAGCAGTCAAGTGCAACACCTAGACGAGTTGATTGGTATGTCGTAGATGCCACAGAAACTGGTGAATTAATTGGACTCGCCGATGTGCCATACCGCCTCGGAATTGACCCGCGTTCCCCTCTAGAACCTTCTTCGGGAAGTCCTACTGGTGATGCCTATTGCACTCAAGGTTTTACCTACACTTTTGCAATGGAGGCAACCAAGGAACCACAACAACATCAACTGCCATCTTTCTATCAACAATATGCTCCTTATTATAGTTACGAATTGCAGAGATTAGCGAGTTTTCCTTTGGTTTTCAGCTACCGCCAAATCAGGAGTATGAAACCGGATGAACCGCGCCCTTCAGATCCGAAACTATTCCCGATTTATCCGGGGGATATTTCGATGCAAAACTGGACTTGGGGTAATGACTATCGTCCTGGTTCTTCCCAGGATAATTTGATTTATTCTCGCGCCCAACTCGAAGCTAACGGTCAACTGCAACCAGGTGGCTGGATGGGTGGTTTGCGAACCGAGACTTTGCGACGCGGGGAAGAAAATGCTAAAGGATTTTTCTACTGGTTGGTAGCGGGAACTACTGATTCGCAACTGGGTAGTGGTGTAAAAAAACCTTATCCAAATAATCGATTTTTGAGCGGATTAGATTCGCCGATGGGGACGGTTCACGGACTTTCAAAATATCCTTATATGCGGGAGGGGAGACGAATTATTGGCAGACCAAGTTTGAGTCAACCTGAAGGTTTTACAGTGTGGGAAGTTGATATGTCTCGTGCTAATTTTAAGGATAGTTTTTATCGTCAGAATTTGTCGGAACAAGAGTATCGGAATTTGTGGTTAGCTGTGGGTGGTTTAAATGCGCCGGCTTTGGCTGTGGGTAGTCAATCTGTTGAGAATACAAAATCCCGATCGCGCGCTACGATCTATCCTGATGCTGTGGGTATTGGCCATTATGCGATCGACTTTCACCCCTGCATGAAAAACAGTCCACCGGAAGCGCCGGGAAATATTGAACGGGAGGGTACTCGCAAGGGTCAAGGACAGGCTTATCCGTTCCAAATTCCACTGCGCGCGATGATTCCTCAAAAAATTGATAATATGTTAGTGGCGGGTAAAAGTATTGCGGTTAGTCACACGGCCGCTGCTGCTTATCGAGTGCATTCTTTTGAATGGTCTGCCGGTGCTGCTGCGGGAATTACTGCTGCTTTTTCCCTGGAAAATGGGATTATCCCTTATGAATTAGTGGATGAATTGCCGTCCCGTGAACCTAATTTGGAAGTGTTACAGTTGCGCTTGCAGCAAAATAACAATCCCATTGCATTTCCGGGTACTTCTATTTTCAATAGTAATTGGCAAAATTGGAAGTAAGTTAAGTTAGTTGACTGTTGACTGTTGACTGTTGATTGTTCCCTGAGCGAAGTCGAAGGGCTAGTTGACAGTTGATAGTGCCGATTCCCTGAGCCCTTCGACCCTTCGACTCCGCTCAGGACGACGCTTCGCTCAGGGTGCAGCAATGCCCGATGCCCAATTCCCCAATTCCCAATGCCCCAATTCCCCAATTCCCTAATTTCCAAATAGATGAATATTTTTAGCAGTCTGCTTTCTGGAACAACTAAAGAACCTCAAGTAAAAAAACAACGCCGAGGCATTGAAATTAAATCCGAACGCGAAATTGAAATCATGCGACAAGCAGCCAAAATTGTCGCCACGGTACTAAAAGAAATTTCCGAAATGGTTAAGCCGGGAATGACTACTGCTGATTTGGATACTTATGCAGAAAAACGCATCCGTGCGATGGGTGCAACTCCGAGTTTCAAAGGCTATCATGGATTCACAGGCTCGATTTGTTCTAGTATTAATAATGAAGTGGTTCATGGTATTCCTAGTCGGAAAAAAGTGATTCGAGCCGGTGATGTTCTCAAGGTAGATACGGGAGCATATTATCAAGGTTTTCATGGCGATTCTTGTATTACGATCGCAGTTGTAGAAGTGACTCCTGAATCAGCAAAATTAATTAGAGTTGCAGAAGAAGCTCTCTATAAAGGCATCGAACAAGTGAGGGCTGGTGCTTATTTGCTCGATCTAGCTGGTGCGATCGAAGATCATGTCAAAAGTAATGGTTTTAGCATTGTTGAGGAGTTTACGGGTCACGGTGTGGGGCGAAATTTGCACGAAGAACCGTCGGTTTTCAATTTCCGTACTCGCGAGATGCCGAATGTGAAATTGCGATCGGGCATGACACTTGCGATCGAACCTATTGTGAATGCTGGTTCTAAGTATACTCGGACTCTGGCTGATAAGTGGACGGCTGTAACGGTTGATAATGCGATGTCTGCCCAGTTTGAGCATACTGTATTGGTGACAGACACTGGCTATGAAATTTTGACCGATCGCACTAAATTGTAAGCAGAAGGAATAGAATAGTTTTGGGTTTGAAGTTTTGAGTTTTGAGCTATAGTTTTTATATTGTAGGTTGGGTTGAGCGATGGCGAAACCCAACACTGGATTTTTAAATGAAGAGTTGGGTTTCGTTCCTCAACCCAACCTACAGTATTTACCTTCATTAATCGAGATAAATAAAGAGTTGGGTTTCGTTCCTGAACCCAACCTACAATATTTACCTTTATTAATCAAGATAATAATAGTTGAATCTGCGAAAATTTCAACATAATAGTCATAAAGTGTAAAGGTAAAAGAAATGTCAGCACGATTATTACTGGTAGATGATGAACCGGGCTTGCGGGAAGCAGTACAAGCTTATTTAGAAGATAGTAATTTTGTGGTTGAGGTTGCCAGTAATGCTCGCGACGGCTGGGAACTTTTGCAACAACACAATCCTGATTTGCTGATTTCCGATATTATGATGCCACAGGTGGATGGCTATCAGTTTCTGAAGCAAGTGCGTGAAGATCCTCGTTATAAGGCTTTACCCGTGGTTTTTTTGACTGCTAAGGGCATGACGAGCGATCGCATTCAAGGCTATACTGCTGGTTGTGATGCTTATCTTTCTAAACCCTTCGATCCCGATGAATTAGTGGCAATTATCACCAATTTGCTGGCTCGTCGGGCGGCCGCGAAGCAGATGAGTGAGAATGGGGAAAATCCTGATATTACTGCTTTGGCAAATCAGATGGCGAGAATTGAATCTTTGTTGAGTGGAAGAAGCTCGATTGTTCAGCTTCCTTCGACAATTAAAATAGATTTGACACCGCGAGAACAAAGTGTTTTAGACTTAGTTGCTCAAGGTTTGATGAACAAAGAAATTGCTCGCCGCTTGGAAACTAGCGTGCGTAATGTAGAAAAATATGTCAGCCGTTTGTTTAGTAAAACGGGTACTAATAGTCGTACAGAGTTAGTTCGTTATGCTCTGGAACATGGTTTAACCAAGTAGAAATAATTCGGCTTCCTGCAAGGCTCAATAAACCGGGTTTTTATTAAGTTTGTTAAGATTTGATATACATATGTCATTGCGAGCTCTTAGCGAAGCAATCGCAATCGCTATGATATCATTTCAAGACTGCCGGAAGTGATACCGTAGGGTGCGTCGCTATCAATAATCTTCATTTAAACTCGAAAATCTAGCAGCGACGCACCCTACAACTGTATCGAATCGCGAACTTCCTCGGCTTGCTGCAAGATATCATTAACTGGTTGACTTTGGGAATCGGTTAATTGTGCAACAGATTTACGGCCAAACAACCTCAATCTACCATTAATCTTCCATGTTCCATTAATCAAACCAACAACTCCAGCCACAATTACCACAGCTAGGAGACTCCATAATAGGCTGGCTATGGCAGGATGAAGGCGATCGCCCGTTTGAGGTATCCTGAACACTATGGGCCTCTCAACATAGGCAGAAACAGCAGACACCATAATGCCTCCAGCCCCCAAGCCCGCACCTAATATCTCAATTTTTCTTTCTAAGGAGCGATCGCACTCTGCTTGTTCAATATCGACAATCCCTCCCACTAACTCCACCGCAATCTTAATCAAATCAGTGCCATGTTTGAAATAGCCTAAATCGCCCTTAATTTGTTCTTTAAAATACGGACAAGTTCTATCAATAAAAAACTTGAATGTTGTCAAGTCATCAGGTAGTAGCTGCGATTTGTCGCCAATTTGTAACAACTTTTCTTGATAGTTATAAATATGAATATTAATCGTGTTATTAAAATCTTCTAAACATTCCAAGGCTCTTTCATAATTCAAGCTTTCTCGAAGTAACTCTTTGAGTTTGGTTTTTAGATATTTTAACGATTCATCTATATTAACATTAACAGTTTGAGCAGCATCAACTCCAGTTGGCAATTCAATCCGACTTACTTCGGTGATTTTTGCTTCCAAGTTTTCGATTGTTTGCTCAATCTCCAAATATCGTTCCTTAAGTAGATCGTAATTTCTCCGACTATCAATAAAAGCTTTGGTGATTTTATGGCGGTGATAAAAAAGCTCAAACAAAGGTTGAATAATATTCCCTAACTTTCCCTCAATCTCATCATCAACCAGATAAACAAACACCTGTAATTGACTCTTGGGAGAACTATACTCAAACATTGGAAAATCGAATAACTCAGTAGCCCGGTAAAAAGGTGGACGCACAGGCAATTCTGGGAAAAGATGTTTTAAACATTCATCTGCAACTTCGCGGAAGAGATGTTGACTTGGCTGTTGATCAGTTTCTGATTTATAGGTAATCAAAAGAGTTTGTCCTAGCCAATTTTTATGACTGTCAGCAACCAAGAGATTATTAACATTAAATCCTGTGAATGCTGTTGCGACTTCTAAGTCTTTGTTTTCCTCAGTTTCTGGGCTGCCAATTCTCGCTAATATAGCTTCGCTATCATCGATACGGCAAAATCTTAACGAACCATTAATTTGATTTGAGTGGGTAAACTTAGTCGCTCTCGTTAGGGGATAGTTGAGATTTGCTTGAGAAAAAACTTGGGTTTTGTCCTGACTAAAATGTTGCCATAAATTATTTACCCAAGTCCAGATTGAGTCAACATCGGTTTTGCTTTTGCTGCTGAGTTGATAGCTGTGAATATAGACTTGGGGATGGTCAATTTTTAGCATTTGGGGCGGGGGGAATTGAAGGTGGTTGAATGCGTTGTTTTAAATTTGCTTCTAGCTTTTTGATATCAGGATAGTTATTGGTGAGTGTCTCATAGCCCGGTGTGACTTCCGGTTCTGCATCATCGAGATTTTTGCGAGTAAGATTGGCAATCTGCTCTGATATTTCGGGAAAATCTTGATAAACTTGATTAATA
Organism: Oscillatoriales bacterium; assembly: GCA_043718495.1. Taxonomy (GTDB): domain Bacteria; phylum Cyanobacteriota; class Cyanobacteriia; order Cyanobacteriales; family Microcoleaceae; genus Microcoleus. Next base: position 8,579 of record JAYSVM010000112.1, read on the forward strand.
GCTGCTTTAACTGCTTTATCAGTAGCATCAGATTCAGCTATCGGCAAAACAGTCTTGAGTAATTCTTCAATAAATGGCGGAGTCAGAATATTTGGGTGCTCGGTAATCGCGTTATAGATTTCCGACAAAATCAGGTTTTTCATCATAAGTTTACCTCAAAAATGGATGTACAATGTTAAGATATTAGGAAACGGCAGTGCCATTTCCCTACGATATTATCTTGGGTAGGGAAACGGCACTGCCGTCTCCTCTATGTCATTCCGGTGCAACCGGAATTGACATAACCCACCCAACTTTGATTAATTCTGCTCAGCTTGTTCTTGTTGAGATTCGGTGATAATCTTTGCTACTTCAGCTACAGGTAACTCAAACAATGTAGCAATATCTTCTGTAACTAATCCCCGACTAAACAGTTTGAGCATTACAGCTTTTTCTCGCTGTTTAGCTTCAGCTTGTAATTGAGCTTGTGCTTCAGCTTGTCCTTCCGCAAAAACATCTTGATAGAATCTGGTTTTCTTTAAGTCACTGAGGTTAAACATGGCGGCAATTTCCTCTCTGGATTTTTGGGGTAACTTGTAAACAATGATAGTTTCCAGTAAGTTGATGAAGCTCTCTCTGACTGCGATATTCGGTATTTCGGTTTCTGCTTGTCTGGCTAAATCTATAGCCAAATCTGAGGCCGTGTTTTCTGGTTCGATTACCAGTTTAAGTAGTTTTATCGGTAGAGATGCTGTTTCTGGTTCGGTAAGTTCATTCAGGTAAATGCGGGTAATTTTTGGGAGCGCCAGCATTTCCTGAAAGTGGATGTCACATTCTCTTTCTGTTTGCCGATTTGGGTAAATGACTACCAATTGCCAAGGATGCGGCGGTTGGTATTGTTTGAGATAGATGAATAGTTCGGCAAATAGACGATAGTACAGATTTGGGTCTGGTTGAAATTGGACTTCCACAATGTAGAATGGTAGTTGCGGATCTGCGACAATTGGCAGAAACAAACCATCTAGGCGAAAGGCTAATTGTTTGACTTCTTGGGATGTGAATTGGTATTGGTTTGTAGCATCGGCAGGTATACCCAGCAGGGCAAAGAAAATAAACGGGAATTCTTGGAAGATGCTGTAAAATATGCTATCTGTTTTCATGGATTAGATTGAATTTTGCATCAGTCTCCGGTTGATTCATTCTTCTATCATAATACCAAGTGCTGTAGGGGCGGGTTTTACAAACCATAATTGCCAAAAATTAATAATCTCGTAAACCCGCCTATAAACCTATAGCACAAAACGCTCCCCAATGATAAACATCGCCGTAGGGTTTTACAGTCAGTTTGTAACGTCCTAGATATTCTGTAACATCTTCTTTTTGCTCTCCATCGAAACTCTCCGAACCTTCCACCCATTCTAGCAAATCTGAAGTAGTAGCAGACTTAAACCAGCGCTGGGTATCATGGAGCGCTTGACCAATGCTAACTCCAGGTTGCAGCACCTCATAAAATTTTACCATCATCAAGGCAGTCGAGAGGTCATTGACAGCCCAAAGACTGGCCAAAGTTCCCATTGCTCCCGCGTAGAGAAATCCCGTCGGTAATCCAATATAATCGGAGCGATTCTGCGTATCAATTAGCGCCGTTTCGCAAGCGGAAAGGACGACTAGGCGGCACTGTTTGAATCGCAGTCCGAAAATTTCAGCCAAAGTCAGGCATTTGTCAATATCCGCTGTTTTGCCTGCGCGCCATTCCACGTAACGCTCTGATCCCCCTAAATCCCCGTTAACATCTTGCTCCCCCCTTAGCAAGGGGGGCTGGGGGGGTTCTTCAATAATACCCCCTGACAAAATCAGATACGACTTCAGCGGATCGTCAGCATTAAAAGAGCCGTGACAGGAAAAATGCGCGCAATGAGCATTTTCTAACTGCTCTAAATACTGTTCCAAAAGATTAGTTTTACTCGCTTGTGATCCCGGAAGAATTTGACTGATGGCGAATTTTGGGGCGATGCTGGCGACTTCCAAATCGGTGTAGGGAAGATCCGAGGTGGGGTTTTGCAGGGCGAGGAGTTGGTCAAAATTTGGGTGGATTGTAATCTGTTGCAGGAGTTGGCAACTGGGGCTGTATTGAATCCCTTGGGTGAATCTATCTAACAAGAATTCGTCGTCGGTTAGGGGTAGGGCGTGGAGGGGGAACAGGTGCAGCAACCAGTGGGGAATTAGGATTAAGCGGGTACTTTCTGAGGGCAGAATTGTGGTGATTTGGAGGATTTCGGCAAGACGCTGGAGATAGTAGGAGAGTTTGGTTTGCCAGTGGGTTTTGCTTTGTTTGTAGTCGCCCCGGTAGTCGTTAACTAAATTGATTAATTCAGCGCATTGACGATTGCGATGCACTGTCAGCACGTCGGGGTAAGTGAGGACAAAGGTGATGATTTCTGCGTTGGTGATGTACCACTCAATTAGGGCGGTGTCTGGGGTGAGGAGTTGGGTGATTTCGGTGAAAGTAATGGGTTTTAGGACTTGGGGGGTTTCCTGTTTTTGGGCGATGACTTCGGCAAGGTTGCGGGCTTTGTTGGCTTCGGCATATAAGAGTGCTTCTTGGTTGCTTTGGCGATCGAGGCATACTTGCACCATGCCTTTGTAGAGTTTATCCCACTGCAAATCGTGTTTTTGCTTGGTTTCATCCCCCGATTCCAACTCTCGTAGTTTGGAGGCTCCGGTTATGGCATTTTTAAAGGTATCGTAGGCACTTTGGAGAGTTGCTGCTTTTTGGTTTGTGTCTTCTGGTTTTTCTCGGTTGATGTGGTCTAGTTTTTTCAGATAAGCCAAGCCCAGGTTATTTAAGGTTTCTACATTATTTAATGGCAACTTCTCAGGAGTACGGACTGTTAAAGCAGCGTCATAAAAGCCGATCGCCCGTTCCAGATTATCCGCCCGCGAACCCTTGATTCTGTCACTGTAGGCAAGAGCTAGGTTATTTTTAGTCAGTGCCCAATTTTTAGGGAAATCCTCAAGGGTATAAACTGTTAAAGCAGCTTCAAAAAAGCTGATCGCCCGTTCCAGATTATCCGCCCGCGAACCGTTGATTCTGTCACGGTAGACAACAGCTAGGTTATTTTGAGTCATTGCCCAATATTCACGGAAATCCTCAAGGGTATAAACTGTTAAAGCAGCCTCAAAAAAGCCGATCGCCCGTTCCAGATTATCCGCCCGCGAACCGTTGATTCTGTCACTGTAGGCATTAGCTAGGTTATTTTGAGTCATTGCCCAATATTCACGGAAATCCTCAAGGGTATAAACTGTTAAAGCAGCTTCAAAAAAGTTGATCGCCCGTTCCAGATTATCCGCCCGCGAACCGTTGATTCTGTCACGGTAGACATTAGCTAGGTTATTTTGAGTCATTGCCCATTTTTCAGGGAAATCTTCAAAGGTACGAACTGTTAAAGCAGCCTCAAAAAAGCCGATCGCCCGTTCCAAATTTTCCGCCCGCGAACCGTTGATTCTGTCACTGTAGACAACAGCTAGGTTATTTTGAGTTTGAGCATATTTTTCGCTCCCTGCTTCCTGATTATTGAAAACTATTTGATAACCAGTAACGGCAATTTCAATATTATTCGCTCTATTCCCACGGGGAAAGTTACTAATATCAATACTTAAATGTTGAATGAGGGTGACTATTGAGCTAATTGTTTCTATATTTTCGCTATCAAGCAACCTCTGGGCTACTTGCTGTAAAGTCTCGGCAAAACGGGCATTGAGGAGATGTTGCCGTTGATAGAGCATAGTGTAAATTACTTTAACATCGCCCTTGCTATCTTGTTCTGCTTGCAATAATTCTAGGATAAAGTTTGCATACTCTTGGGGATTTTCACCTTCAGAGTTATTGCTATCTCCGTCATCGTTCATATCAATAAATTGCCCTAGCTGACTGGCCAGATTTCGGAGGAAATTAGCGCCATTTTCGCCTCCTTGTGCTGCCAACTTTGCCGCTACTGACTCGCAAGTTTCCAGAAATCCGCGATCCAATAATTCTGAGTTATCTTGTAATATCTGGGGTTCGTCGACCTTGGGGCAATTCAGCAGGGTGTGAATTAATTGGAGATAGGCTGCGATGCGGTTTTCTTCCATTGTGGGGAGTTTTGGGTGACACCATAATTTATTCTCTCATATTGGGGGTGGGTTTTTGGGTGGCGAGAAACCGGGTTTTTGCGAAGATATTTAATCGGAGGCGAAGATATCGGAAAAAACCCGGTTTCTGAGATGGTGCGCCAAGATGTCGGAAAAAACCCGGTTTCTGAGATTGTTAAAGCTGCATCACTTTAAGCATTAGCCAGCTTCTTTTTAATCATTGCCCAATACTCAGGGAAATCCTCACGGGTATATACTGTTAATGCTGCTTGATAAAAGGATCTCGCCTTTCGAGATTTTCATCCCGCGAACCGTTGATTCTGTCATTATAGGCATTACCTAGATTATATTGAATCATGGCCCAATCTTCAGGAAAGTGTTCACGGGTACGAACAGTTAAAGCAGCCTCAAAAAATGCGATCGCGCGTTCCAGATTATCCGCCCGCGAACCGTTGATTCTGTTACTGTAGGCAAGGGCTAGGTTATTTTGAGTCATTGCCCATTGTTCAGGGAAATCTTCAAGGGTATAAACGGTTATTGCAGCCTGAAAAAACTCGATCGCCCGTTCCAGATTATCCGCCCGTGAACCGTTGATTCTGTCACTGTAGGCAAGGGCTAGGTTATTTTGAGTAATGGCCCAATCTTCAGGGAAATCTTCAAAGGTACGAACTGTTAAAGCAGCCTCATAAAAGCCGATCGCCCGTTCCAGATTATCCGCCCGCGAACCGTTGATTCTGTTACTGTAGGCAAGGGCTAGGTTATTTTGAGTTCCAGCATATCTTTCAGGGAAATCCTCAAAGGTATAAACGGTTATTGCAGCCTCAGAAAAGCCGATCGCCCGTTCCAGATTATCCGCCCGCGAACCGTTTATTCTGTCACCGTAGGCAATAGCTAGGTTATTTTGAGTCATTGCCCATTGTTCAGGGAAATCCTCAAGGGTATAAACGGTTATTGCAGCCTGAAAAAACTCGATCGCCCGTTCCAGATTATCCGCCCGTGAACCGTTGATTCTGTTATTGTAGGCAAGGGCTAGGTTATTTTGAGTCATTGCCCAATATTCAGGGAAATCTTCAAAGGTACGAATTGTTAAAGCTGCCTCACAAAAGCCGATCGCCCGTTCCAGATTATCCGCCCGCGAACCGTTGATTCTGTCACTGTAGGCAAGGGCTAAGTTATTTTGAGTCATTGCCCAATCTTCAGGGAAATCCTCAAGGGTATAAACTGTTAAAGCAGCTTCATAAAAGCCGATCGCCTGTTCCAGATTATCCGCCCGCGAACCGTTGATTCTTTCACTGTAGGCAATAGCTAGGTTATTTTGAGTTTGAGCATAGTTTTCGCTCCCCGGTTCCCGATTATTTAAAACTATTTGATAACCAGTAATGGCAATTTCAAGATTATTCGCTATATTCCCGCGGGGAAAGTTCCACAGATGAATACTTAAATTTTCAATGACGCCGACAATTGAGCTAATTGTTTCTGCATTTTCGCCATCAAGTAACTTTTCGGCTACTTGCTGTAAAGTTTCGGCAAAACGGCTATTGAGGAGATGTTCCCGTTGATCCAGCATGGGGTAAATTACTTTAATATCGCTATCGCTAGCTTCTTCTGCTTGCAATAATTCTAGGAAAAAGTTTGCATACTCTTGCGAATTTTCACCTTCAGAATTATTGCTATCTCCGTCATCGTTCATATCGATGAATTCCCCTAGCTGACTGGCCAGATTTCGGAGGAAATTAGAGCCATTTTCGCGTCCTTGTTCTGCCAAGGTGGATGCTACTAACTCGCAAGTTTCCAGAAATCCGCGATCCAATAATTCGGAGTTATCCTGTAATATCTGCGGTTCGTCGACCTTGGGGCAATTCAGCAGGGTGTGAATTAATTGCTCGTAGGCTGCGATGCGGTTTTCTTCCATTGTGGGGAGTTTTGGGTGATATTGGGATTTATTTTACCATGATTGTACAATATTTTGTAGGGGCGGCTTCACCAACCATATATAACAATTACCAACCATCTAGATAAACCCGCCCTGTCACCACCGATAACCCATGTCAACCTAAAATTTGCATCGCATCGCCAGAATGTACATGATGATTGTTGGTTGGGTTGGGGCGGGTTTTTGAGATTGTTTATTTCAGGCAATTATGGTTGGTGAACCCGCCCCTACAGCTTATTACTTGGCCTCTAAACGCTGCCGCCATTTACTGCTAATCACATCTATAACCGTCACCACAACTAACAACACTAACATCATAGTTGTCGCTTTGTTGTATTCAAAAGCTCGAATATAATTAACCAACTCAAAACCAATTCCACCAGCACCAACTACTCCCAAAACTGAAGCAGCACGGATGTTATATTCAAACATCCACAGGGTATAACCTAAGACTAGCGGCAATACCTGCGGGAAAATTCCATATTGGGCAACTTGTAGCCAAGATGCACCTCCTACTTGCAATGATTCGATCGATCGCACTTCTACGGATTCGATCGCCTCCTGGTAGAATTTAGCTAGATAACCAATAGTATAAATCCCCAAAGCCAAGGTACCAGCCGGCGCACCCAAACCCGTTGCCGACACAAACAATAAGCCTAACACAATCGAAGGCACGGAACGCACCGCATTTTGGATAAAATTAGCTAGCCATTGCAACCACTTTGGTGCTATATTGTGGGCGCTACAAATAGCAATCGGCACAGAAATAATTGCCCCGATTGTCGTTCCCCACAAAGACATTTGAATTGTTTCAATTAATGCCTTAATTGCGACATCTATAATTTCGAGATTGGGAGGCCACAGACGGGAGAGAAAATCGGTCATGTAGGGCCAACTGCTAGCTAAAGTTGCGGCATCAATCTCTAGTCCCCGCAGTGCCCAACCGTAAACTAAAATTAAACCTACTACAATTCCTAGATTCCTCAGCCAGCCATAGTCTTTCCCAGCATCACTAAAATCTTTTTTAATCATCTGTATTAATCTGCATTCATCTGCGGTTTCTAAAATTACTTTTGTCAAGCACAACTTTTGTTCAACTTGCTAAATTTGTCTGACAAGTTGTGGCATTTGCCATCATAAACTATTTGACCGGCATCAAGGACGATCGCGCGATCAGGATATGTGCTCGCCATTCCCAAGTCGTGCAATACTACAACTACGGTCATTCCCTGTTCTCTGTGCAGTTTCGCGAGGATTTCCATGACTTGTTGGGCTGCCATGACATCTAATCCTGTGGTAGGTTCATCTGCTAGTAAAATCTGTGGGGATTGAATTAAGGCGCGGGCGATCGCAACTTTTTGCTGTTGTCCGCCGCTGAGTAGCCCAGTTTTTTGATATGCTAGGTCTTGCAGTCCGAAATTTGCTAGTAGTTCAAAAGCCCGATCGCGCTGTTTTTTGGGAAAACCCCACAGTGTCTGCCAAGTATTGAAACCACCCAAACAACCGCACAACACATTCTCGATCGCCTGGGACTGCTTTACCAAACCGCCGCCTTGAAAAATTAAGCCGATATCCCGGCGAATTCGGGCGATCGTGCGCGTATTCATCACAATATCATTAATCCGAATCTCTCCGCTTTTAACGGGGACTAAGCCGACAAAGGAGCGCAATAGCGTCGATTTTCCCGCACCGTTCAAACCGAGTAGCGCCACAAACTCGCCTTGTTTTATTTTGCAATCAATGCCATCGAGAATTGGTCGATTTAGCGATTTGGAATAAGCTGTTTCTATATTACAACATTCGATAGTCATGATGGATATTTACCGATAAATTAGTGATAACTAAATTGCCCTTTGAAGGCAAATTCTTTACAGAGGCAAAGCCTCATGATCTGCATTCCCAGGCAGAGCCTGGGAACGAGGTAATCAGTCAACAGTCAACAAAATAAAATTACGGCTCTAATTTGGCGCGTTTCAAAGCTTGTTGCAACGTTGCCAAATGGCTGTTGTGATCGACTTTTACTAATTTTTGGGAATTGTACAAACTACGGAACAATTGATTGTTTGCAGGTTCATTCATTGTCATGAAAGCATTAATCAGCTTTTCTCGCATCGGTGCAGGAATGCGATCATCAATCACAATTCCGTGGGCTGGAACTCCAGGAACTTTTTGCAACACTCGTAATTGCTTACCTTCTGCTGCTGTAACCCAAGGTGGTAGTAAAGCGTATTCTGAGACGGCTGCAATTTCTGCTTGACCTTTTAAAACTGCTTGTAAAGCACTACCATAACCATCACCATAGGTGACATTTCCGAAGAAAGTTTCTAGTCTATCTGGCCCTGAAACTAATCCTTGACCCACCAATTCTCCGACTGGAAAAATAAATCCCGAACCGGAAGTTCGAGAGGTGAAAGCCATTTTTTTGCCTTTCAATTGTTCGAGAGTTTGCTTGGAGGAACCTTTTGGACGTAGGGGGCTATCTTGACGCACGACAAATACAGAATCATAGGTATTTCCGCCGGAATAATCGCTGCGAACTTCTGCTAAATACATCCGCGCTTTGGCTAATTGTTCAGCTTTCAAGGCGGCGCGCCCTGCGACAAATGCCACATCTGCTCTGTCTGCTCTCAAAGCTTCGACGGCTGCGGTTTCGTCGCCGATGACTGCTTCTACGGGCATTCCCATTTCTTTTGACAGTATTACGGCTACTTGATTGGCTTTGTTTTGCAAATCTGTGGCATCTCTGCGATTCGCAAAGACGATTCTAATGCGATTTATGGGAGCTTGTGCTCTCAAATCTCGTTGGCTAAGCCCTCGAAGAGGATCGCCCTGGGGAGTTGGTTGCGCGATCGCCTTTTGTCCTAATCCTACTGTATTCGCAGCTAAACCCGCTAGCAGCAACAATCCTGCGCTAGCACTGGCCAGCACTTTCAATTTTACATTCATTAATTACTTTCCTCAATCACCACAACCGCAACTTTACTTTTTGATAATAAGTTGCAATAACTTTGATTATTTTAGAGCTCTTTTAACAATTTATGACAAGAATGACTGATAAGTATTTGCAATATTTAACATAAGAAAAAATTATACAAAAACCTGCTCGTAAGCTAGTAATGTGGATGGTTGCGGAACAAGCAGACGATGCGATGCGATGCGATCGTTCCGCACGAAAATGCTACAAACTGTTAGTAACCCGGATCAGATCGCTGTTGACATATTGAGATGTAGGGGCGGGTTCACCTACAATAATTGCCCAAAATTTACAATCTCATAAACCCGCCCCCACCACTATTAGCCAGGGAATTAATTCCCTGGCGGCTTAGCCCTATTTACCGCAAAGTTACAAACTCTTCAGCCGTCGATGGATGAATGCCAATAGTCACATCGAAGTCTTTCTTCGTAGCTCCCATATTAACAGCGATCGCCATTCCTTGAATAATCTCGCCGGCATCTTTCCCCACCATGTGTACACCCAAAACTCTGTCAGTATTTGTCTCAACAACTAACTTGACAAAAGTCTTCTCGTCTGCACCAGTCAAAGCGTGAAACATCGGCCGAAACTTGGCTGTATAACACTTAATTGAGTCGGGAAATTTAGCTCTAGCTTGCTGTTCGTTTAAGCCAACTGTAGCTGCTTCAGGCTGAGAAAATACGGCTGATGCCACATTTTCGTAACTGATTGCCCTCGGATTATTACCAAATTCAGTATCGGCAAAAGCGCGGCCTTCGGCGATCGCAATTGGCGTTAGATTAATCCGGTTGGTACAGTCTCCCACTGCAAAAATATGTGGCTGATTGGTGCGACTGTCTTTCGTGACTTTAATTGCACCTTTGTCTGTTTCTACTCCCGCATTTTCTAAACCCAATTTTTCTAAGTTAGGCCAGCGTCCAGTAGCGCACAACAGGGCATCTACTGTCAAGGTTTCTTCGGCTTCTCCCGACAGTGTTAATTTTAATCCTTCTGGGGTTTTCTCAATTTGTGCGATCGAGCTTTCTGTCAAAAATTCAATTCCATGCTTAACCATTCCTTCTTGGACATTGGTGCGAATTTCTGCGTCGAAGTCGTTCAAAATTAAGTCGCGGCGGATGATTTGAGTTACTTGACTTCCCAGCCCGTTCATGATGCAGGCAAATTCAACGCCAATGTAACCACCTCCCCAAATTGCCAGCCGTTTTGGTTGCTCTTTTAACAAGAAGATTTCGCGGGAAGTAATCGAGTGTTCGATTCCGGGAATATCAATTCTGTGGGCTTCTCCGCCGACAGCGATTAATATTTTGGCGGCAGTGATTTTTCTGTCACCAACTTCAACAGTATGAGAGTCGATAAATTTGGCGTATCCTGAAATTAATTCGACTCCGGCTTTTTCGAGAAAGCTAATGTGCAGTTTGCTGAGTCGTCGCACTTCTGTGTCTACGGTGGTGACGAGTTTTTCCCAGTCAAAGCTGCTTTCTACTGCACTCCAACCATAGCCGATCGCATCTTCATAAAGGTGCGAAAATGTTGAGGCGTAAACCATCAGTTTTTTCGGCACGCAGCCCCGAATGACGCAGGTTCCTCCTACTAAGTCGTTTTCGGCGATCGCTACTTTTGCCCCGTAGGATGCCGCCCGCTTGGAACTCGCTAAACCACCGGAACCCGCACCTATCACAAACAAGTCGTAATCGTATGTCATAATTGTCCTTACCAGCTATCTTGAACTTACCAAGTTTACTTAATTTTTCTTAATGGTAGCTCAAAAATTCGCCTTTTTTTTTCGAGGTAATGGCTTGACTTATTGCGGTTGACATGATACCATTTTATAATGGGAGTGTAAGCATTTTTAAACATAAATGCTTACACTCCCATTATTAGATTATACATCAAGCCAGCGCCGAAAAACATATCGAAATGTATACTTTTTTGGGCCGCGAAAATTAGCAGATATTCAAGAAAATTTTGAACCACAGATAGACACGGATCTATGCAGAGTTAGTCTATGAATAGGGAGAGACAAATTGCGATCGTTCAAAAACAGTATAATCAATCTCAAATAGTTCTCGGAGACAACCATTATGCAAGTCACGACCGAACAAATTATTTATCCATCCAGCGACGGTGAACCAATGGCAGAAAGTACAATTCAATACGAATTAATTGTCAAAATCAAAGAAGGTTGCGAATCGCTGTTTAAGGATGACCAAAACGTTTTTGTGGCCGCCGATTTACTCTGGTATCCCGTGGAGGGGAGAATCGATATTTCTCAAGCACCTGATACGATGGTGATATTTGGGAGACCAAAGGGCGATCGACGTTCTTACATACAACATCAAGAGGATAATATTGGCCCTCAAGTTGTTTTTGAGATTCGGTCTCATAACGACAGGCAAATAAAGATGAACAAAAAACTTTCATTTTACAATCGCTATGGAGTCGATGAATATTACCTTTACGATCCTGAAAACAACGATTTAAGCGGTTGGCAAAGAATTGAAGGAACTTTAGAAGTAATTGAGCCGATGGAGGGCTGGGTAAGTCCGAGATTGGGAGTGCGATTTGAGTTAGGCGAAGATGGGTTAGAAATTTATCGACCTAATGGACAAAAGTTTATTTCCTATGGAGAATTGGAGGAACAGGGAGAATTAGATCGCCAGCGTGCACAACAGGAATCTCAAAGAGCCGAACGTTTAGCAGCAAAACTCCGCGAGTTGAATATCGATCCCGACCGCATTTAAGCCACGAAAACTGATCGAAGTGTTAAGTTAGTAGTTAGTTGTGTCGATCGCACAGAAAAAAAATGCCTGAACTACAAACCGCTACCTACAAAGACCTCGACCAGGAAGTCCTTTCAAAACCCGTGATTGTCGGTCTCGAAGATATCACAAAAGTTTACGGGATTGGCGACTTAGAAGTTCGCGCCTTAAACGGTGTCAGCTTGACGGTAAGACAAGGAGAATATTGCGCGATTATGGGCGCATCGGGTTCGGGCAAATCGACAGCTATGAATATTATCGGTTGTCTCGATCGACCCACGAGCGGCAGTTACTACTTAGACGGCGTAGATGTCGCCCAAATGCCGGAAGCAGAATTAGCCGGAATTCGCAACTTAAAATTAGGTTTTGTCTTCCAGCAATTTCACCTGTTGTCTCAGTTGACAGCTTTAGAAAATGTGATGTTACCAATGGTTTATGCTGGTGTTCCCTCAGCGGAAAGACGCGATCGGGCTATAGAGGCTTTAACTAGGGTAGGTTTGGAAAGTAGGCTGCAAAATAGACCGAATCAACTATCAGGAGGACAGCAGCAGCGAGTTGCGATCGCGCGGGCAATTGTCAATCGCCCTGTATTATTACTTGCAGATGAACCGACTGGGGCATTGGATACTAAAACTACCCAAGAAGTCATGGATATTTTTACAGAATTCAATGAAAGTGGCATGACTGTTGTGATGGTAACCCACGAACCGGAAGTGGCACGCCAAACTCGCCGAATTGTCTGGTTCCGCGATGGTGAAGTTATTCATAATAATCTCAAACCATCAGAACTCTCACACGCGGTATTTTAAAATTTTGTGATTAGTTATTTGCGTCGTCCTGAGCGGAGCCGAAGGGTTAGTTGTTAGTTGTCACGAATAATGAATAACTTATAACTAATTAAAAGCGGTGGGAAATTCTGTCCAAACTCGATCAACAAAATCTCTAAGTTGCCGAGAAGCAATCACAGCATCCTTTTTTTCTGAATCCAGAGAGTACAACTGACTCAATAATGAAATTACTTCCGTATCCAAAGCCGCCCGAAACACACTCAGTGGCCACAACAAATCAGCACCATTTCGCAAATCGGATAGAGTATAATCTTGTCCAAGCCGATCGCATAAATCATCCCCAGAGTGGAATGCAACTAACATCAAAGGGCGTACCCAACAGACTTGACGCGCCTCAACCACCTGAATCACCTCGGAATGCAGACAAGTATTTCCACACTCTAAACTGACAATTTGACCGGGCTTAAAGTTCAAAGCAAAACCCATTTATAATGTTGACTGTTGACTGTTTGAACAATATCGATGCGATTGACAACTAACCAATAACAACTAACCAATAACAACTAACCAATAATAACTAATAACTTTCATCAAGACTTTTCAGAGCTATTTCCAAATCAGCAGTCAACAATCGCGCCTCCTTTTTGGTACTACCCGATTTAGCATAATCCATCACTGAAAGCGGAGAACCGATCGCAATTTTCACCTGAGAACCCCATCTAGGAATACGCGGGCGGTAGCGAATACTCATCGGTACAATTTTCACCCCCAAATCAGGTTGGCTGGACTCCGCTTGGATGGCTAAACGAGCTAATCCAGGCTTAATCGGGTGAACTTCACCATCTTGAAAAATGCCACCTTCGGGAAAAATAACCAACATTTGCTGATCCAGAAGCAATTCCACGCCATAACGAAGACTGCTAATTGCTGGATGTCGGATATCGACAGCAAAACCTCCCAAATGCCTGATGAACCAACCTTGAAGTCCTTTCACCTCATCAGCAGTCACCATAAAACGCAAATCGCGTCCAGTCACTTTCTGTCCAGTTGAATAGGGCATCATCAGCGCATCCCACCGGGAGCGGTGCGTAGGTGCTATGATTACGGGCCCATCCTTCGGCAAGTGTTCCTGTCCAGTGATCTGTATCTTGCCAAAATAAGATGGCAGGACAACATAGTGACCTAACGGATAGAGCAAGGAGGTTAACCAAGGAGAAACGCGAGAGGTATTAGATGCTACCTTGGCAGGCATTGGCTTCACTCTTTGATGAGGTACTGGAATTGAGGGCGATTGTCTTAGGAATGAGAATTAAATAACTTGCATTTTTTGTAGGTTGGGTTGAGGAACGAAACCCAACCCCACGCTTGATTGTTGGGTTTCATGCTTCAACCCAACCTACGCAAGTTATTTAATCCACGATCCTTAGCTATTGGCATTTTGCCGATCGAGCGATCGGACACTTGAGTATCCATTATTTCAGTTAATTAGCCAATTAAAATTAAACATTGTCGATCGAGAGTCAAAATTTTCACGTTTTAAATTTTCCTCCGCGATTCAAACCAAGACAGCAACTGCTTGCGACAAGCAGACTCCATAATCCCACCGAGTACATTGAGGCGGTGACAAGAAGAGGCACTATCTGGAATATTCCCCACAGTCCGAATCGTACCAGTTTTCGGGTCATCTGCTCCGTATACCAGCAAACCGATCCGAGCCTGTACAATAGCACCAGCGCACATCGGACAAGGTTCAAGTGTTACATAAAGGGTGCATTGATTGAGATGCCAGTCTTGCAAAACTTGCCCAGCCTCCCGCAGAGCCAAAATTTCAGCATGAGCAGTGGGATCGCAGTCTCGCTCTCGCCGATTTTGTGCTTGTGCAATCAACTTACCAGCACCGTCAACAATCACAGCACCGACTGGCACTTCACCCGCATCGCCGGCTGCAAATGCCAGTTGCACAGCCCTCATCATCCACTGCCTGTGAATAGAATAAGTATTATCACAAATAAATAACGGCTCTGTTTGGGAATTCATATATTTTGTATTTGAGCATAGTACAGAAATCGAAGCGATATAGTGTGGGGATTCCCGTCTGCTAAGCTAAAAACACTTAAAATCGACAAAGCAAAGTTACACCAAAACCTGTTTTTCATTATGGACGCCACCCTGATTAGCACTGAAGTCGTCGATTTGTTGTCCCGCATCAGTCGGCAAAAGCTCCGCCAAGAAGATGTCACTCCTCTAGTCGTGTTTCTGACAGCTCTAATTTCGATCCTGCGGGGAGTGATGATTATCGACAGGACGATCGCCCTGGAAGAAGAAGAACGGCTGCAAAAAACTCTAAAAGCCTTTGCCAGTAGCGATCGCGATCGAGTTGAACTCATTCAGCGAATTGTTACAGGCATCTCGAAACAGCAAGTTTATTTTAACCCCACAGAACTGCTAACCCTAACAGCATTTTTTTCTGATTCCGAAAAGCTGTTGTTGATTTGCTTCGGCTACGAAATGTCAGCAGTAGACGGACGCATCGACCTTCGTGAGCAAATGTACTTAACCGCGATCGGACAGCGACTCGGCCTCGACTCCAGACACATTGCAGCCATAGACGCTACATTCACCAAAGAAGCAACAGTAGATCCCGAAGCTTTTGCCGAAATTAAAGAACTACTGGGCCCTCTCAAATTCGAGTCCCGCGAACCAGTATTTGCCGCTTCAGCAAAACACCTGCTTTCTCTTTTAGAACACAATTGACACTCCCCGGCGTGAACCCACGAGGATTC
Organism: Oscillatoriales bacterium; assembly: GCA_043718495.1. Lineage (GTDB taxonomy): Bacteria > Cyanobacteriota > Cyanobacteriia > Cyanobacteriales > Microcoleaceae > Microcoleus. Next base: position 23,926 of record JAYSVM010000112.1, read on the forward strand.
CCTAATCTAAAATCTAAAAGTGACTGCTTGCTAGGGGTTGTGGACTGAAAGTTAATTTATACCCATGTCTACCCAAAACTACCTAGTTTGTCCATCTTCCTCAATTAATTGATCGACAAACAATCTCAGCCTTTCTTGCCAATCAGGGATAGCTTTGAGTTTCTCTTTCTGTCCTTCATACCCCCTAAACGCAATAACCGCCTTGTCTGTTGGTCGCGCAAGTCGTTTGAGAGCGCCGTATGTATTGTGTTTCTGAAAAGGCATTGACACCACTGTATATGTAGGTTAATCTACTTGTACAATACATTGAAAGGTCGAATCAATGCTTTTAAGTTTCTTCACTGCATTAATCCCGAATAATAAACAAATTACAGCTTTCAAAAAAGCATCAGGCGTTGCCAGACATAGTTACAACTGGGGGAACGCCCTGATTCAAGATTTGCTCAAACAACGCGAATTCGACACAACACTCAAAATACCATCAGCCATTGACTTGCACAAACGGTTGGTTGCCGAAGTAAAATCAGCAAATAACTGGTACTATGAAACCAATAAAAATGTCCCACAAAAAGCATTAGGAGACTTGCGTCAAGCCTGGGACAGGTGTTTCAAAAAAATATCTAAGCAACCTAGATTCAAAAAAAAGGGACAAAAAGATTCCTTTTACCTAGAATCAGGAACCAAAGCCAAGCCAGGAATTAATAACGATGGCAAGCGAGTAAAATTGCCATCTATTGGATGGGTGAAACTTGCCGAACCATTACCGCTGACAGCAGTTCACAATTGTGTAATTAGTCGCACCGCCAATAGATGGTTTATTGCTATCAAATACGAAGTTGAATTGCCAGAAGTTGCAACAAGTCGTCCGGTTGTTGGTGTTGATATCGGGATTAAAGAACTTGCTGTCTGCTCGGATGGCAAAGTCTTTGTCAATCCCAAAGCTTACCGACGGATGAGCAGAAAGCTCAAGGGAAAACAGCGTTCGGTAAGTCGTAAAGTCAAAGGCTCCAAGAATCGTTCTAAAGCGATTAATCAACTGAGCAAACTTCATGCTAAAGTAGCAAATATCCGAAAAGACGCCATACACAAGCTGACAAATTATCTTGCCAAAAACCACGGTGAGATTAAGATTGAAGACTTAAATATTAAGGCTTTTCTGAAGAACCATAAATTAGCCGGAGCGATTTCTGATTGTGGGATGTACGAATTTAAGCGGCAATTAGAATACAAAACGATTAAGTTTTCATCTAAACTAACAGTCGTAGATAGATTCTTCCCTAGTTCACAGATTTGCTCCCACTGTGGAAAACATCGACACAAAATGCCCTTAAAGAATCGTGTCTACCTCTGTCCTGATTGTGGCAATGTTCAAGACAGAGATTTGAATGCGGCGAGAAACATAGAACGTTGGTTTGAAGGTATTTTTGTCCCAGAACGTTCGGATATGGCGGTGAGTTCCACCGCGTCAGCCTGCGGAGTAGACAAACCCGACAATAGCCATGCTGTCGCTACTGTGAAACAGGAAGTTAACACCAAAATTACTCATGTCAAGTTAAGTCTAGATTTGGGTAGCTCTGGGTAAGTTTTTCAGAACGGTTTAATGACTCAGCTCAATCTCAAATCTCAAATCTCAAATCTCAAATTTAAAATCGACCGATTATGGAAATTGAATGGCAAACCGCCAAAACCTACGAAGATATTCTCTATCACAAAAGCAACGGCATCGCCAAAATTACCATCAATCGGCCCCACAAGCGCAATGCTTTTCGTCCCAAAACCGTCTCTGAACTGTGCGATGCCTTTATAGACGCGCGGGAAGATACGAAAATCGGCGTTGTCCTTTTCACTGGTGCAGGGCCACACACGGATGGAAAATACGCATTTTGTGCCGGAGGGGATCAAAGCGTGCGGGGTAAAGCAGGCTATGTAGATGATGGCGGCATTCCCCGCTTAAACGTGCTGGAATTGCAAAAATTGATTAGATCGATGCCCAAAGTAGTAATTGCCCTAGTAGCAGGTTACGCGATCGGCGGGGGTCACGTTCTCCACTTAATTTGCGATTTGACCATCGCTGCGGAAAATGCCATTTTCGGACAAACCGGCCCGAAAGTCGGCAGTTTCGACGGTGGCTTCGGGGCTAGCTATCTCGCCAGAATAGTCGGACAAAAAAAAGCGCGAGAAATTTGGTTTTTGTGTCGCCAGTATAGCGCCCAGCAAGCCTTAGAAATGGGTTTAGTCAATTCTGTCGTTCCCGTAGAACAACTCGAACTAGAAGGGATTCAGTGGGCGTCAGAAATTTTAGACAAAAGCCCGATCGCGATTCGCTGTCTCAAATCCGCCTTTAACGCCGACTGCGACGGTCAAGCCGGACTACAAGAACTAGCAGGAAATGCCACTTTACTCTACTACATGACCGAAGAAGGAGCCGAAGGCAAACAAGCATTTTTAGAAAAACGGGAACCTGATTTTAGTCAGTATCCCTGGCTACCTTAAGTGCAGAAAAAAAGTTGTTTAATTAAATCAACTCAAAAATGTTTGTGATTTACGATCTGTAGCTCAAATTTAATGGAGCCGATACCGTTACTTACCAGTTGAGTTGTCCTACTGCGAGCAAATCAAACTGAAAGTCTTGAAAGGGATTTTTCTGGGAAACTTGTACCTGTTAGCTGACAAGCATTGCCCTCAGAGACAGCGACGGCTGGTTCTCGCAAAGTAGCAACCTGTTCCTGCCACAGTGAAAGTTCTTCTATATTGTCCCAAGACGACCCAAATGGTGAAACAGCCAAAGAACAAGCTTTCCACTGACCTTGAACAGGCACGCTTAGCTGCTGACAAACACCGCCACGTCTTCCCTCTGGCAGATAGTAGCGACAGTGACGACAAGCTGAAGTTAAAGGAATTTTCATAAAAGTTATTTGGTTTCTCATTTTATTCTTTAATTCTCCTTTGTTGAGTTAGCAGGTATTAGAGCATCGCAGCTCATATGCTGTCTTGGTTTTAGCGATCCCGAACCATTATTAAACTTTATAATTTATTTATAATCTTGTTATATACAGAAACACTTGGCTTAGTAGTCCCTCATTTTTTATCAAAAAAGGTAGACAAAAAGTTAATAAAAGAACAGGGATCAAGACAAAGCACGAATGCGGAACCAATATGAGATGTTATAAATTATCACTCGCTGTCGTATTTTATCTGTTCAGAACTTGTGCGCTAGATCACCGAAACAGCTTAACTGGCTACAGAATAAAATGAAATGTTAATCAAGAATTGACCATCTGATCCCAAATAAATTTAGACAGGGGCTTTGCCTAGTCCAAAGTCTGTGAAGCAGGAAATCTTAAATGCCAGTTCAAGAATCTCAGCGCCTTGAGCCCTGAGAGTGTCAAAATCAAAAGATTAAAATTAATTCAGAGACGGTAGGAGTTTTACTTATGAGTAAGCGTTCTTCGGTGGAATCCTCAAATCATCAATCTTCTTCAACACCCATCAATCTTGCTTTACAAGCTGCGCTAGGGTGTTTGGATGTCAACCTGGAAGCAGAACTGACCACATACAGAAGGCACAGGCGACGAGCCGAACAGTGGGTGTCGCCATCAGTTCGCCCAGACAAACAAACAGGCAATGGTAACCAACAGTTAGGTCAAAACCTGCCACCAACGGCAGTGGAGGAATCCCAGCATTCCCTATCCTCCCTGTCTCTTGGTGGTAGTCGTGGTGGTACAGCAATCGCAGCTACCGTGGACGAGAGACAACCAATAAAACTATCTATCAGTGCCGCGTCACCAAACAACTATCTTGAATCGAGCGAAAAACTGATCGAAAGTTTAGACTCGCCAACAGCCGAGCCTCTAGAAGAACGCAGTTTAGCAGCCAGTCTGTTAACTCCCTTGGGACTCTGTTCAATGCTGCTGTTTCTGGTGTCGTGTACAGCTTTGGGCTACGCAGTCTTTTACCCGTCGAGTCTAGCTAAAATCGTAGGTCTGAACCGTTTGGTCGATCGCAAAACACCCTCACAATCCCAAAATACCGCCAGTATAGTAGCTGATACCGGAAGCAAAGAACTGCCAAAAGCTCCCAATCTCGCTTCCAAGGAATTTGTCGAGCTAGATTTGAGCACCCTCAGCAATGTCAAGCCCACCGCCAGCCCCATTGCTTCTCCCTCCCCAAAAGCGTCAATTCCGCCAACTCCGACAGCAGTCACCAACCCCAGCGGGGCTGTCCCGATTCCGACAGAAGACGGCAACTCCAGCACTGTTAGGGAAAGAGGACTCAACAATCTCAGCAAGGCGTTGCTTCCGAGCCCCAGTCCCAGCGCCACCCAAGCAGTTCCGACACTGCCGACACTGCCTCCAACACCCTCCCCATTGGCTTCTAATTCAGCAACTGATGCTACCGCTGCCCCTGCTGCGGCCTCCCCAGTCCCAGCAGCAAGACTAGGAACCCCCACACGGGCAACCGACGGTTTCTATTATGTTGTTGTCGATTACAGCGATGCCAAGTCCTTAGAGCAAGCCAGAATTGCAGTGCCAGATGCCTACGTGCGGAAATTCTCAAAGGGTGTCAAGATCCAAATGGGAGCTTTGAACGATGCTGCCTCAGCAGAACTTTTGGTGAAAGAACTCCAAGCAAAAGGGGTGAAGCCACAATATTATCAGCCGTGAATTAGTCAGAGGGAATTTAAAATTTAAAAATTCAAAGAGAATTTAAAAGTTTTCATTTTGAATTTTTACTTCCCATTCGTAAAATTTAAAATCTGGAGAAAGGCAAAATGGGATTATTCGATCGCCTTTGGCGAGTCATTCGAGCAAATATTAACAGTTTGGTTGGCGCAGCAGAAGATCCAGAAAAGATTTTGGAACAGGCGACGATGGATATGCAGGAAGATTTAGTGCAGCTCAGACAAGCTGTGGCAGGGTCAATTGCTGCTCAAAAACGTACCGAACGCCAGTATTCGCAAGCTGAGTCCACAGCAACAGAATGGTATCAGCGCGCGCAGTTGGCTTTGCAAAAAGGAGAGGAAAGTTTGGCGCGGGAAGCTCTGACTCGCAAGAAGTTTTATCAAGAAACGGCAACAGCGATGAAAGCTAGTCTGGATCAGCAGAACGTTGTTGTTACTCAACTTAAAGACAATATGCGGGCTTTGGAAAGTAAAATTTATGAGGCAAGATCGAAAAAAGATATGTACATTGCCAGAGCTCGATCGGCAAAAGCATCCGAAAGACTCCAGGAAATGATGGGTAATCTCAATACAGGCAGTGGTTTGAGCGCCTTTGAACGGATGGAAGAGAAAGTTATACAGCTAGAAGCTCGCTCCGAGGCAATAGCAGAACTTGGTGGCAACGATTTAGAAAAGAAGTTTCTGGCTCTCGAAAGTGGTGGCGATGTCGATGCGGAATTGGCGGCGATGAAAGCACAATTGCTTCCGGGTAGCAATACGCCTAAGTTGCCGTCGGGCGAGCCGCCCGCATCCTGAAGGCGAAGCCTTGAGAATCATACTTTGGATCAGCAAGAACTCCTCGATACTTTAGTAGAGATCCCTCGAAACGTCTTGAGGAATTCCCAGATCAAAGCTAAACTCAGTAGATAGAGTCTAAAAAGCTTGCTGAGATCACCTACAAAAATCACTTTAAATAGATTGATATGTTTGCCACAATTGCTAAAGGCTCGATCGCACTAAAAATCTGACCAACCGAATTTCACAACCGCAGGCTAGTGCCTCAAGCCTGCTTTCGGCCTACTTCGTACACCTCACCCAGGAAAAATAGGATTATGGGATTATTCGATCGCATTAGCCGAGTCGTCAGAGCCAATCTTAACGATATGGTCAACAAAGCTGAAGACCCGGAAAAGATTTTAGAACAGTCCGTGACGGATATGCAGGAAGACCTGGTGCAGTTGCGGATGGCAGTTGCTACCGCGATCGCCGCTCAAAAACGCACCCAAACCCAGTACAATCAAGCTGAATCTCAGTCGAATCAATGGCAGCAGCGTGCTCAATTGGCTCTGCAAAAAGGTGACGAGACCTTAGCCCGCGAAGCCCTGGTGCGGAAAAAGTCCCATGCAGAAACAGCGACTACCCTGAAATCTAGTCTCGAACAACAATCGACTCAAGTCGAAAGTCTCAAGCGTAACTTGATTGGTTTGGAGAGCAAGATTTCTGAAGCTAAGACAAAAAAGGATATGCTCAAAGCGAGAATATCCGCCGCCAATGCCCAGGAAAAACTCAACAATACCATTGGTTCTCTGAATACTGGCAGTTCAATGGCAGCTTTCGATCGCATGGAAGAAAAAGTTTTGCAAGTTGAAGCTCGTGCGGGTGCTTCAGCAGAATTAGCTGCGGGCGGCAGTAATTTGGAAGAACAATTCCGTTTGCTCGAAAGTGGCGGAGGTGTCGATGACGAGCTGGCTCAAATGAAAGCCCAACTCGCGGGAGCTTCTGTGTCTCAACCTCAATTGCCAGAATCGGGTAAAACTGTTGCTGCTAATAGCGCTGAATCGAGTCCGGTGATTGATGCTGAGTTGGAAGAGTTGCGATCGCAGCTCAACAAAATGTAATCTCGATGACTGTTGACTGTTAAGAAATTAGGACACGGCAGTGCCTCGTCCCTACGCCAGATTAATTGTAGGGACACGGCACTGCCGTCTCCTCGTCCCTACGCCAGATTAATTGTAGGGACACGGCACTGCCGTCTCCTCTATATCATTCCGGTGCAACTTTCTAAATACAAAAAATTAATTTAAGTGGATATTGAAAAAAAAATTATGTCTAAGGTGCAGTTATTAGTTCTCAGTTCTGTTGCTTCTGGTTTTGGACTTTGCTCAAGCATTTTTGCCCTATTTACAATGACATCTGGACTGTCATTTATGTCTTTTTTTACATTTCTTTTAACCTTAGTATTTTTTGTGATTAATCTGTTTTTTGCCTTGCATTATTATACATTCATTTCTAAACAGTTGAGTGTTAAAAATAAAGCAAGAGCTAGAATTTAGTAAATCTGGATTTATTATCTTTATTACCCACAATCAGGACACGGCAGTGCCGTTTCCCTACAATTAATCGGGGTAGGGATATGGCACTGCCATGTCCTCCGTTCCTATGATTCCGGCTACCGGAGTTGATATTATTTAACAAACAAATTAATCAAAGTGCTTTAAAATCCAGTCCACACCCACCACTAAATTTGCAGCCACAAAATCCGGTTTAGTATGGTGCTGATACTCTCCACTCAACACACTTTCACCGTAACCAGTTTGCACCAAAATACCAGTACAACCAGCATTATGAGCCATATCGATATCAGTTGCTTTATCCCCCACCATAAAACTATTTCGCAAATCTAAATCGTGTTCCCAAGCGGCGGCTACGAACATCCCCGTATTCGGTTTGCGCCAGGTTGTATACTTTGTAAATTCTGGGTTTGTGCCGCCTTCTGCTTCGCTTAAATGAGGACAATAATAAAGAGCATCTAACTTGGCTCCCGCTTCATTTTCTAATAACTGACAGAGACGTTTGTGCAAAGCTTCTACATGGCTAATCGGATAATAATTTCTCGCCGGGCCTGATTGGTTAGAAACTAGACAGCAAAATATTTGTCGATCATTTAATTTGCGTACAGCTTGGGCTATTCCGGGGATTAAATGCAAATCTTCTACTGTGTGGATGTAGCCAGCTTCGATATTTAATACGCCATCTCTGTCAAGAAATACTGCTCGTTTCATGGTTATTTGCTAATTGTTACAAAACATCACGCTCGCGATGAGGAGACGGCAGTGCCGTCTCCCTACCCCAATTAATTGTAGGGATGGCACGTGCAGCTCGCGAGGAGGAGACGGCACTGCCGTCTCCTCCTTGACAAATTGCCAAAAAGATTGTACTCTAATAGTACGAACTCTAACCAATAAACCAATGGTTATTACATCCACTGTTGATCGCACAAATCTAGCTCAGTGGCATGACGTTCTTGCCCCCCACAGCATCGGCTATCGGCTCAAACTGCTGGGGCAGCTAGGTACTCGCAGGCTGCAAGAGGTACTCGAACCCTTTGGATTGACACCTTTTCACTGGCTGGTGCTTTGTTGCTTGTGGCAAGAAGATGGTTTAGCGACTTCCAGCATTGGCGACAAACTGCAACAGGTAGGTGGTACACTGACTGGTGTGATCGATCGCATGGAAGAAAGAGATTTAGTCCGCCGGGAGAGAGATACGCGCGATCGCCGGATTTGGCGAATTTGGCTAACGGATGCAGGCAGGGAACTGCAAGACGTGTTGCCGCCACTGGTACGGAATATCAAAGATCAGTCAATGACGGGAATTTCAAAGGCCGATCGAGAACGCTTCTCAGAACTGATCGATATGGCGATCCTCAATCTATCCTAAACCGAAAAATCACTCTCACGGACGAAGCAGAGCAGCATCTACCCCCAATACACTACAAATAATCGAAAAATACTACGCACTCTTAAAAATACCAGTCTTACTAAATAAAAACTACGCACCCTAAACAAACGACATCTTACTAAAGTATCAGGAGTCAAATACCATGAAAGGCACAAACGAAATCAACCCAGAATTCAACGGTAACGGCAAATCAGTGGCGCTATTAGAAAAGCCGATCGACGATACCATAGCTAAAAGCCTACCCATCATCCCCGCCCCAGAGACCGAAATTAGCGCCCCCAGCGATGTCAAAACAGGCGCAGAAACAGAACTCCAAGCACCCCTACCGACGGCTGCAACACCCAAGAAAAAGTCCAAGAAACCACTGATTTTCGCACTATTGGGAGTAGGTGCGATCGCCGCCGGTAGCTTCGGCTACCATTATTGGCAATACGCCTCCATCCACCAAGAAACCGAAAACGCCACAGTAGCCGGACACATCTACCAAATCAGCAGCCGCCTCAACGGTACCGTCGGCGAAGTCATGGTACAAGACAATCAGCAAGTAAAACCGGGACAACTGCTGATCAAACTCGACCCCCGCGACTACCAAGTTAAAGTCCAACAAGCCCAAGCAGCCTTAGAAAACGCCCGCCGCCAAGCCGAAGCAGCCCAAGCCAATATTTCCCTAGCCTCTCAAACCAGCCAAGGCAAAACAGCCCAAGCCCAAGGAGATATAGGCAGCGCTAACGCTGCGATTTCCACCGCACAAGCGGCACTCACAGAAGCGCAGCAAGGTGTGCCGGCGGCGGAAGCTACCGTTGCTGAAGCTCAAGCTGGTGTACCCGCCGCCATCGCCAAAGTCGCGCAAGCCCAAGCCGGAATTCCCCAAGCACAAGCCAAAGTCACCGAAGCCGCAGCCGGAATTGCCGCAGCTCAAGCTCAGCTTGCACAAGCGCAAGCCAACCTCGTCAAAACGCAAGCTGATTATAAACGATATGAAGACTTGCAGACAGAAGGTGCGATCGCCAGCCAGCAATTAGACTCTGCCAGAGCCGCCTACGATGTAGCTGTCGGCCAAACTACCGCAGCCCAACAAGGAATTGCCCAAGCCAGAGCGCGTTTAGCCCAAGCTACCGAAGGCGTCACCGCAGCCCAAGCCACAGTAGCGCAAGCCCAAGAAGGTGTAAAACAAGCTCAAGCCCAAGTAGCACGGGCGAAAGTCGGCATCGCCAGCGCTCAAGCTAAAGTCGCCGTAGCCCAAGAAGGGATCAGCACCGCCGCAGCCAAACTTGCTACCTCGCAGGGCGGATTGCAACAGGCTGAAGCTACGGGCGAACAAACTAAAGTCAGTCGATCGCAGTATGATGCTGCTAAGGCTGCGATCGCCCAATCAGAAGCTTCAGTTAAAGACGCTCAACTGCAACTTTCCTACGCGAATATCACCGCACCAGCCGCCGGACAAATCGGCCGCAAGTCGGTGGAAATCGGCCAGCGGGTGCAGTCGGGAACGCCTTTAATGGCGATCGTCAGCAGCGATTTGTGGGTAGTTGCTAACTTCAAAGAAACGCAACTTGCAAACATCAAACCAGGTCAAAAAGTAGAAATCAAATTAGATGCTTTTGGCGGCCGTAAATTTGAGGGTAGAGTTGATAGTTTCTCCCCTGCTTCTGGTGCTCAATTTTCCTTATTGCCTCCCGATAATGCTACGGGCAATTTCACCAAAGTTGTGCAACGGATTCCTGTGAAAGTGGTATTTGATGCTGAAAGTGTTAAAGGCTATGAGTCACGGATTGCACCGGGGATGTCTGCTACGGTAAATGTTGAACTGAAATGAGGTTGTACTCCTGATCGTAGGAAATGGAGGACACGGCAGTGCCGTGTCCCTACCCATATAATATTGTAGGGAAACTGCATTGCCGTCTCTTCCTCCTGAGAGATGTAACCATCGCCCGATTAATTGTAGGGAAACGGCATTGCCGTCTCCTCCTCCTTATATCAAATCCGGTAGCATCAGAATTATGATTAGCCGAAATTAGGAGACGGCAGTGCCGTATCCCTACCCAATATAATATTGTAGGGAAACGGCACTGCCGTGTCCTCTTCATCATTCTAAAATTGATTGTTTTCCCAGCCAATCGCGGAAGCTAGAATGATACAAACTATAGCAAACTTCTCCTCCAATTTCTTGCTTATTTAAGAATTCAATCCAATTATCTAACGCTTTTTCAACATCGTATTCATCCTCATCAATCATTTCCGATATCGCACTTACAGATAAACCTGCTGTTGACTCTACCAAAACATTCAACACCGACAATTCAAGTGCCGATAAACCATCACCTTTCATCCGCACCCAGTGGTTTTGATAATACGCTTCCAAACCTGATGGAAGTTCAGACAAAAGTAAGGATTCTCCCAGATTAGCATCGAGTTGTGAATTCTCTGTAATGGCAGATAACATCTGACTGAGATACATGAAATTGTTTTCGTCCAGTGTTGCGAGTTGTTGGCACAATTCCGGTGCATTTGATAAATATTGCTGAATGTAGTTTAGGGCATCCTGGCGATTTTGGGCGGGATAATCTCTTAAATCGAGGGTTTGAGAGGGCGCTTCAATTAACAAACCGGATTTTTCTCGCAAAAACGGGCGGCGGGCTAGGATAAAATAAGTGCGATCGCCCAAATATCTCGGTAGATAGAACAGATTTGTGCTGGGAGGTTGACTCGTAAGGTCGATCGCGTCTACAGAATCAATGACTATTATCAACTTTTGGCGATCGTCCAATTTATCGCTAATTTTCTGAAGCAACAAAGACAGAAACCAATTCCCATCATCGGATTCGAGATTTGGAATTTGAGATCTTAGCTTGACAATTTCGGATGTTTCCCCATTGGCTGCGAGGTATTTCTCAATGAGTTGAGTGCAGACAGAAGCGAGAAAATCGTGCGATCGATTTTTGCCCTCAATTCCAGCGTTGTAATAGATACTGCGAGGATGGGCGGTGACATATTGGGCGAGGATGGAACTTTTGCCGCAGCCCGGAGTGCCAACTATTGTGAAATAACCGCGGCTGTGGGAGTTTAGGAAGTTGGAAATTGCAGAAAAAACAAACTTGCGCCCTGCAAAATTCTCGGTTTTTGATCGCAGGAGTTGCTGAAATTCTGGTGGGTAAGCGGCGGTAGAGATGGGAGTTGCCAGAGGTGAGGAATTCATGTTAGTGCCTCCATCCCTTCTAGTCGCAGGAAATATACGCGGCCGGATGTGTCGCCTGCCACAATTGTGACTCCATCGGGGGCGATCGCGCAACAGGCGATCGAACTTTCACCGATGAAACTGGCAATGACATTTCCACTTGACAAATCCCAGACTTTGACGGTTTTGTCTCTTGAACCAGAAATCGCCCGCTTGCCATTCTTTGTGACAGCAACTGAATTTACTAAGTCGCTGTGACCTTTGAGAGTAAACAGTTCATTTCGAGTTGTTAAATCCCAGACTTTGAGGGTGTTGTCGAAAGAACCAGAAATTGCCCGCTTGCTATCAGCAGTGACAGCTACTGTATTTACTGAGTAGCTGTGACCAGTGAGAGTAAATTCTTCTTTTCCAGTGGTTAAATCCCAAACTTTGAGGGTGTTGTCCGATGAACCAGAAACTGCTCGCTTGCCATCAGCAGTGACGGCTACTGTATTTACTGAGTAGCTGTGACCAGTGAGAGTAAATTCTTCTTTTCCAGTGGTTAAATCCCAGACTTTGAGAGTGTTGTCCGATGAACCAGCAATTGCCCGCTTGCCGTCGGGCGTGACAGCAATTGCATATATTCCATATAATGATCTTGATTTGCTGTGACCAGTGAGAGTAAATTGTTCGTTTCCAGTGGTTAAATCCCAGACTTTGAGGGTGTTGTCCGATGAACCAGAAAGCGCCCGCTTACCATCAGCAGTGACAGTGACTGCATTGACCGATTTGCTGTGACCTTTGAGAGTAAACTGTTGATCTCCAGTGGTTAAATCCCAGACTTTGAGGGTGTTGTCCGATGAACCAGAAAGCGCCCGCTTACCATCAGCAGTGACGGCTAATGCGTTTACTGAGTTGCTGTGACCTTTGAGACTAAATTCTTCCTTTCCAGTGTTTAAATCCCAGACTTTGAGGGTGTTGTCTCTTGAACCGGAAATCGCTCGCTTGCCATCAGCAATGATGGCTACTGCATTTACCCAGTCATTGTGACCTTTGAGAGTAAACAGTTCCTTTCCAGTGGTTAAATCCCAGACTTTGAGGGTGTTATCCGATGAACCAGAAATCGCCCGCTTGCCATCAGCAGTGACAGCGACTGCATTGACCGAGTTGCTGTGACCTTTGAGGGTGCGTAGCAGTCCCCTGCGAGGGGGGGTGAAACAGGGTGTCAAAGGACGCAACCAAGGTGCTGCTTTCCACTGCTTGGCTACTTCTAGCATTGCCTGAATCTCTGGCATTTCAAAGTACAGTAAACGCCCTAACAATTGTTCCGCCAGTTTGGTCTGATCTCCATCCCAAATATCGGCTGACATCCACAGTGCCACTTGAATCAAGTCCAGGGCTTTCGCTGTTTCTGGGTTGTACTCTGGATGACTTAATGCTTCTGAATTGTCAACCAAATTAAAATCATCAATCAGTGCCTGCACCCCAAACTCAGGATGCTGAATCTTTGCCATCAGGAAGTTAAAATCTGTCAGTTTTTGATAATACTTTTCTAAATGACCTGACTTGACATGATTTGGCAGTAAGCTACCCAGATAAGCACGTTGAAAGGAAAGTGGTTTGGCAGCTAATTTGTCAGCAAAATCTTTTGGGTAAGAATCGGTAGAGATGGGAGTTGCCAGAGGTGAGGAATTCATGTTAGTGCCTCCATCCCTTCTAGCCGCAGGAAATATACGCGGCCCGATCGATCGCCTGCCACAATTGTTACTCCATCGGGTGCAATAGCGCAAGAGGCGATCGAACTTTCACCCGTGAAACTGGCAATGACATTTCCAGTGGCTAAATCCCAGACTTTGATTGTGTTGTCTCTTGAACCAGAAATCGCCCTCTCCCCATCGGGAGTGATGGCTACTGCTTTTACTGAGTCGCTGTGACCAGTGAGAATAAACTCTTTCTTTCGAGTTGTTAAATCCCAGACTTTGAGGGTTTTGTTTTTTGAACCAGAAATTGCTCGCTTCCCATCAGCGGTGACAGCAACTGAATTTACTGTTAATGAGTAACTATGACCTTCAAGAGTAAACTCTTCTTTTCGAGTTGTTAAATCCCAGACTTTGAGTGTTTTGTCTGATGAACAAGAAATCGCCCGCTTGCCATCAGCGGTGACGGCTATTGCTTTTACCCAGTCGCTATGACCAGTGAGAGTAAACAGTTCCTTTCCAATTGACAAATCCCAGACTTTGAGGGTTTTGTCCAAAGAACCGGAAACTGCCTGCTTGCCATCAGCATTTATGGCTACTGCTTTTACCCAGTCGCTATGACCAGTGAGAGTAAACAGTTCGTCTCTGGTTATTAAATCCCAGACTTTGATGGTCTTGTCCCAGGAACCAGAAATCGCCCGCCTACCATCAGCAGTGACAGCAACTGCATTTACCGATTTACTGTGACCAGTGAGAGCAAAAAGTTCATCTCCTGTTGTTGAACTCCAGACTGTGATGGTGTTGTCCGATGAACCAGAAATTGCCAGCTTGCCATCAGCAGTGACAGCAACTGCATTTACCGAATTGCTGTGACCTTCAGAAGTAAACTCTTCCTTTCCTGTTGTTAAATTCCAGACTTTGATAGTGTTGTCCCAGGAACCAGAAATCGCCCGCTTGCTATCAGCAGTGATGGCTACTGAATTTACCGAGTTGCTATGACCAGTGAGAGTAAACTCTTCCTTTCCAGTGGTTAAGTCCCAAACTTTGAGGGTATTGTCTCTTGAACCAGAAATCGCCCGCTTGCCATCGGCACTTATGGCTGCTGCTTTTACTAAAGATCTGTGACCGGTGAGAGTAAACAATTCCTTTCCAGTGGTTAAGTTCCAGACTTTGAGGGTACCGTCAAAAGAAGCAGAAATTGCCCGCTTGCCATCAGCAGTGACAGCAACTGCATTTACTGAGTTGCTGTGACCTTCAAGACTAAACTCTTGCTTTCGAGTTGTTAAATCCCAGACTTTGAGGGTGTTATCTGATGAACCAGAAATCGCCCGTTTGCCATCAGCAGTGACAGCAACTGCATTTACCGAATTGCTGTGACCAGTGAGGGTAAATTCTTCCTTTCCAGTTATTAAATCCCAGACTTTGACGGGGTTGTCCAAAGAGCCAGAAATTGCCCGTTTCCCGTCAGTAGTGACGGCTATTGCTGTGACCCAGCTTTTATGACCGGTGAGAGTCAACACTTCTTTTGTAGTTATTAAATCCCAGACTTTAAGGGTGTAGTCATCTGAACCAGAAATTGCCAGCTTGCCATCAGCAGTGACGGCGACTGCACATACTGAGTTGCTGTGACCAGTCAGAGTAAATTCTTCTTTTCCAGTGGTTAAATCCCAGACTTTGAGGGTGTTGTCCTTTGAGGCAGAGATTGCCCGCTTGCCATCAGCAGTGACGGCTACTGCATTTACCGAGTCGCTGTGACCGATAAGAGTGCGTAGCAGTCCCCTGCCAGGGGGAGTTAAACAGGGTGTCAAAGGACGCAACCAGGGTGCTGCTTTCCATTTCTTGGCTACCTCCAGCATTACCTGAATTTCTAGTATTTTAAAGTACAACAAGCGCCCTAATAATTGACTTGCTAGTTGCCTCTTATCGCGATCTAAAATATCTGCTGACATCCACAAGACCGATCGAATCAAATTAATCGCTTTCACTTTTTCTGGATTGTACTCTGGGTGAGTTACTACTTCTGAAGTATCAACCAAATTGAAATCATCAAGCAGGGCCTGCACCCCAAACTCAGGATGCTGAATCTTTGCCATCAGGAAGTTAAAATCAGTCAGTTTTTGATAATATTTTTCTAAACTTCCTGACTTAACATGATTTGGTAGTAAGCTGCCCAGATAAGCACGTTGATAGAAAAGTGGTTTGGCTGCTAACTTGTCAGCAAATTCTCCCATATCACGCCATCCCATTTTCTAAATACTCAGCAATCCGTTGATTCACTTGCTTAAAAATCTTCCGCTTTGAATCCATCTCCCGTTTGGCTTTCAGAAAGTCAAGGAAACTAGCATGATAGATGGTATAGCAGATTTCTTCGTTTACATTCTGCTTTTTCAAATACTCAACCCACTTATCTAAAACCTTTCCCACACTGCATTCATCCACCTTGGCAATTCCAGCCATCATCTCGCAGGGAATCGGCGTGGCAATCTCTAGTAAAATATACAAAACAATCTCCATCAATTGCCCTGGCTTAGCTTCCATCCCCATCCCTACCCAATGGCTTTGATAATACTCTTGCAGCCCGTCTGGCAATTGCTTTAAGCTCAAGTCATTGTAATCGCCCTTAGCAATTGCCGGCAAAACATACCGCAAATACATAAAATTGTTTTCGCTTTTGTTTGCCACTTGCTCGACAAAATTTGTATCGGTAATACTACGGGTTTGAATCCAGTTTTTCAGTTTATTTTGATAGTCAGAATCGGTATTTATAACAAATCGAATATATTCTTTAATATCATCCTGATTGAAATTAACATATTTGCTGTCTCTTAAATCTAACTCTTTTTCGGAAACATCTACTAACAACCGCTTTTTATCGAGGCTATAGGGTCGCCTAGTCAGCAGGAAATATACGTTATTGGGTAGATTTTTGGGCAAATGTAAAAGATTTCCTCCCGGTTCTTGTTCGACTTCATCCAGTGCATCAACTGCAATTACCAAACGATCGCCCGCCGTGAGTTTCCCCGCCACCTTTGCCAGTAAAGTCGGTAAATCGGCATCTTCGGAATTTGGCAATTGATAGCGGTCAATTAATTGCCGTCGAATGCTCTTCAAAAACAATTCCGGTCGGTTGCGGCGTTCGACGAGAATATTGAAATAGCAGGGAGATTGATGTTGCCAGACGTATTTGGCTGCGATCGAGCTTTTGCCCATTCCCGCATCCCCGACGATCGTAAAATAACCGTGGGGATTTGCGTTGATAAATTGCTGAAAAGTATCAAAAACAAATCGGCGGCCGCAAAATGTCCGAATTTTTTCTTCTATTAACGATCTAAATTCTTCAGGGTAGGGCGATGATTCAACAGGTGGGGTGATAACTACTGGTGGTGACAGTTGATAATACTTCTGTTTTAATTTAGTATGCAGAACCCTCAACTTACCTGCACCTTGTTGGTTAGCAAGTTCAGGAAAAATCGCTGAAAACTTCTTGTAAATCTCTCCCATCCGCTGTTTTACGGTAGGTTCTTCGATGCTTAAATGCACTGAAAGCTGTACCTGATTTAGGAACGCCTTGTCAGGAGAGAAGATTGCTGCTAATAATGTTTCTGTTTGTTCGGTCGATAATCCACGCATCCCAGATTCGCCTTTAAGGAATTCTTGCCAATCCATCTAGGTTAACCCCAAATTTAATTTTATTACAACTTACGCACTGTCATGCACTTAAATCATCCTGAGCTTTGCTAAGGAGCGGGACTTAGCATGACAGTAGTTTAATTATACCTTGACTATACTTCGATTATACCAACTTCTAATAGACCTAAGTTTATACCTCTGGTCAACTTTACTCAATTAAATTGATGCCATGATTTTATCAAGACACAAAAACAAGTTTTGATAAACAAGAGAGATCAGTCAAATGAATTTTAACTTATTCGGCAACTCGCAAAAACCAGACGAAGATTATAGTGGAATCGGTATAAAACTTATGGGCAAAATTGCCGATGAGCTAAGTTATACCCGCACTTCTGATGGTCGCAACTGTTTGTTAATGGTGAAATATTATCAGCAGGTAGGTCTAGTACAACCAAAACATAGCACTCAAGCTGGTTATTATCAGCGGGCTCTCGATATTTTGAACAGCTTTAACTGGCTTCAAGAACAACCAACTTCCCAATTCGAGCTAAGTTCTTCTAATCAACCACTCCAAAAGATTACTATTCGATTAAATTCGGATATTAAGGGTGTTACTCAAGTTTTATGGTGGATTGAGCAGTTAGAGAATCTACAAACAATTCCCGAAGCAGTTTTGCAGCAATGCAAACTCGCCGTCGTCGAAGGGTTTACCAATGCTGTTCGCCACGCACACAAAAATCTGCCCTTAGAAACTCCGATCGAACTCGCGATCGCAGTCTATGAAGAACGCCTAGAAATTGAAATTTGGGATTCGGGACAACCTTTTGTTGAGTTCAAAGCGAAGTTGAAAGAAGAATTGCCAGAAAAAAATCTGTTTTGTTGGGATGACCTAAGTTTTACGTTTCACTAAAGCTTTTTTGTAATTGCCAGTTGTCCATTAGCAGTAGGAATAAATATTTTTGTGGTTGTTGATACTACCCCCAAGATTCTGGTTGTGGATGATGATCCAGCCATCCGCAATCTAGTTCATCGCTTTTTGAATCAGAAATATCAAGTAGATTCGGCAGCAAATGGCGATCGCGCTTTAGCATTATTTGAGGAATTCAAGCCTGTGCTAGTAATTCTAGATTGGAATTTGCCGGATACTACAGGCTATCACCTCTGCCAGGAAATGCAGCGCCGTACTAATGTTTTTGTGGTAATGCTAAGCAGTCGCACCGACGAAGTTGATAAAATTAAAGCCCTGTCTGCTGGTGCTGATGACTATATCTGCAAACCTTTTGGTCTGGCGGAGTTAGCAATTCGTATCGAAGTTGTGTTGAGACGCATGAGGCCTGTCACTCCATCACGTATTGTATTCGATCGATTCGCGATCGATTCAGCGCGCCGGGAAGCAACACTCAACAACCAAATTATCAAGTTAACAGCTTTGGAATTTGATATTTTGTA
Organism: Oscillatoriales bacterium; assembly: GCA_043718495.1. Lineage (GTDB taxonomy): Bacteria > Cyanobacteriota > Cyanobacteriia > Cyanobacteriales > Microcoleaceae > Microcoleus. The sequence continues at coordinate 42,257 of JAYSVM010000112.1, forward strand.
TTTTTTGGCAAGTCATCCCGGTGAATCTTGGAGTCGCCAACAGCTAATCGAAAAAATCTGGGGTTGGAACTGCAACGATATAGGAGAAGAGCAAGTTGTTAACGTGCATATCGGCCAGATTCGCAAGAAAATGGTTCAAGTTGATGCCACTGGTTCGCAGTTGATTAAAACTGTTCACGGTTACGGTTATAGATTCGATCCGCCCGTTAGCGAAGCCCTCGAAGAGGATCGCACGCCGATGACAATTTGCTAAGGAGGAGACGGCAGTGCTGTTTCCCTACCCCAAAATAGGAGGAGACGGCAGTGCCGTGTCCCTACCCCAAAATAGGAGGAGACGGCAATGCCGTTTCCCTACCCCAAAATAGGAGGAGACGGCAATGCCGTTTCCCTACCCCAAAACGATCGTAGGGACACGGCACTGCCGTGTCCTCCTAATTTTTTAGCCGCCCCAAACTTTCTTTAAAACATCTTCAGGAGAGATGTCCGCCATCTTCCCAGTAGCAGATTTAATGCCCAAAAATCGATCGCTCTTTGGCAGCAATTTCGCCGGATCAGTCGGGCCGAACAACGCAATTGTATAGGTTTGAACCGCCACCGCTAAGTGCATCGGCGCACTGTCAGTACACATCATCAAATTAGCCGCAGCAATTGTCGCAGCCAATTTGCCTACATCATCGGGCGATGTCACTTTTACATTCGGACACAGCTTGATTAGTTCGCTCACAAAACTAGCATCTTCCGGCCCTTTAACAATCACAACTGGTAAATTGGGCTGGCGCTGCTGACAGTCTTCTATTATTTTCTGCCAATTGCCGATCGGGTAAATTTTGTCAATACCTTTAGACACAGCTAACTGACTAGAACCACCGTGAATTAAAATGTAACCACTTTCTTTAATTCCTAACCGTTGCTGTTCCGATTCCGCCCACTGAATGTCCTGTTTTGGTACATTAATTGCTACTGGTGGACAAGGATTTTTAATGTTGAATCCTTGCAGCAAATCGTGGTACATTGGTGCTGCGTACTGTTCAGTTTTCAGCGGTACGGGATTGGTGAGAAATAAACTATTGTTGTTTCCCACATAGCCAACTCTTTTGGGAATACCTGTCAGCCATAGCAAAAGTCCTACACTCCACCGCTGGCCGAGGGAAATCACTGCTTCGTATTCACGATCGCGAATAACGCCCAGCAAATTGCCCCAATCCGCCATTGCGTTGCGGTCTTTGAAGTTGTAAGTTAAGACTTCTTTAACAGACTTGCAGACTCGGTAAGCACCTTTTGCCCTCGGTTCGACGATGACATCAATTTGAGCGTCGGGATAAGACTGCTTGAGGTCATCAAGAGTCGGAAAAAATAAAATTTGGTCGCCAATCCCGCCAGGGACAAGTGCTAGTATTCGCATCATAAACGATCGGGCTATTAGTATTCGAGGTAGCTCTCTGCGATCGGCTCTCAACTATCAGCTTATAGTATTTCTAGACTTTAAAACCCACTGGCTGACAGCGAAACAACTGATTGAAGAGTACAGGACGCTCTTATTATATATAGGTAGTTGGATTAAAAACAGTTAGTAAATGCACTTATTAATTCCTGCGGCGGGTTCGGGGCGACGGATGGGTAGTCAGCGTAACAAACTGCTGCTGACTTTGCTGGGAAAATCTTTGCTGAGTTGGACTTTGGCGACGGCTGAGGCTTCGCAGCAGATTACCTGGATTGGTATCATAGGCCAGCCACAGGATTTTCCCGATTTTGAAGCGATTCTGGGCGATTTATCTTTGACTAAGCCTGTGAAACTAATTCAAGGTGGCGCGACTAGGCAAGAGTCAGTTTACAACGGTTTGCAGAGTTTGCCGGAGAATGCCGATCGAGTGTTGATTCACGATGGTGCCCGATGTTTGGCAACTGCTCAATTGTTTGATCGGGCGGCCGACGCACTTTTGAACTGTCCAGGCTTGATTGTCGCCGTCCCGGTCAAGGATACGATTAAGGTGGTGGATGAGCATAGGATTGTGCGAGACACACCGGAAAGGCGCAATTTGTGGGCAGCTCAAACTCCCCAAGGATTTGAAGTGCAATTGTTGAAAAAGTGTCACGAAGAAGGACGACTGAAGGGTTGGGAAGTTACTGATGATGCGGCTTTGTTTGAAAAATGTGGTTTACCAGTGCGAATTGTTGAGGGAGAAGAGACGAATTTGAAGGTGACAACTCCCGTTGATTTGGCACTAGCTGAATTTATTTTGCGGCAGAGAAGCGAGTAAGTTTGTAGTTACATTTCAGCACTCGCAACCCTAACTACGAACCTTATTTATTTGGATCTCCCATACTTAAGGATATCACATTTATCTAATTATTCGTAGGTTGGGTAGAGCGATAGCGAAACCCAACTCTGGGTGGTCTCTTTCGTTGGGTTTCGTTCCTCAACCCAACATACAAGCGTACACTGGGTCTCCGGTCATTTCAAAATCAATGATTTGTGAGTTGTGGAACAGGCATCTTGCCTGTTTCTTCTGTTATCCTAGAAACATCATAGCTGGAAGTAAACATATGATTTCTGTTGCGCCGATCGCACCACCGTTACTCATAGGCGAAAAGCGAGTAGTGTTGAGAAATATTACTTGGGATGGTTATCAACAACTGCTCAATATTTTAGGCGATAACCGATCGGCTACATTGACATTCGATCGAGGGACTTTAGAAATTACTATGCCTTTAGAACAACACGAATTTTCAGCACGCTTAATCGAGTTTTTGATTCGGATTTTGGTAAAAGAGTTAGGTTTGAAGATTAAAACGATGGGTTCGACAACCTTAGATCGATCGGACTTAAATCGCGGCGCAGAACCAGATAATGCTTATTACATCCAAAATCAGCCCCTCGTAGCCGGTCGCACAGTAGATTTAGCCACAGATCCAGCACCCGATTTAGTCGTAGAAGTAGATATCACCCATACTGATATTGATAAGCCAGCTCTCTATGCCAGTATGGGAGTACCGGAGTTTTGGCGGTACAATGGTAGAGAATGGCGCATTTATCAACTTAAAAACTCAGAATATTTGGAAGTATCTGTCAGCCCCACTTTTCCTATTCTACCCAAAGAAAAGCTCTACGAATTTTTGGCAGCAGCGCAGTTAGATGAAGTAGAAGCAGAGGTGAATTTCCGCAATTGGGTGAGAGAGATGATCAAATCTAATTAGCGAATCTATTGCACATCTGATGTTTCATTACTCTGCATTGAAAGATTGGCGAATATTTTGCGAGCTACCCCATGCTTCAAGAGCGGAGATTGGATTCCAGTATTTGCGGTAGTGAACAATTTTACCATCATTGGTTTCCAATCGCATTACATACTCTTGCTGATAGTGGCGACCTGTAGCAACGATATCGGCTTCTCCATGCACCTCAGCAAAGAGAATGTTGGGAGCGGTCAATGCTGCTTATCAGGTGGGTTATGAAAGTCCTTCACAGTTCAGCCGCGAATATTCCCGGATGTTCGGTGCACCGCCAATCAGGGATATTGAACGTTTGCGAACTGCTTGAGCGATCGATTAGATTCAACTCAGGCAAGGGTGCGATCGCAGCCTAGTAATAAGTATTTAATAACTGAGATATTGTAACATTCTCAATTAGCCTTTTATGAACAGGCTTTTCGGCCTGTTCCACAAGAAAATTTACTCTTTGTGGAATGGGCTAGAAGCCCGTTGCTGACAATGGTGCAATATCTGAGTAATAGCCGATCGCGCTCGCAACCATGCTCTTCTTTACTCGTATAATTGGAGAAGCACACATTTGACAAACAAACGAAATCCTTATGGAATGGAATCCCGAAACAACCTGGGTTTTTGCAGTCGGCCTTCTCGAATGGGAAGATTCTGAAACCTTTGCCCCTTTTCCCGATGCGGTTGAAGGACGTTTTGACCAGCAGTTGGTGGATTTTTTTCGCGAAAGTGGCGTTCCAGATGAGCAAATTATCTATTTGCAAGATAAAGAGGCTACCTTGGAAAAAATTCGGGAAAGTTTACCCAACTTGTTATCTGAGACGGATGAAGATGACCTGCTAATTTTTTATTTTACCGGACATGGTGGCTGGGATTCCGAGACGGGCGAACATTACTTTTACAACTACGACGCGCAAGCGGATGATACGGAAACACATTGGGCAATTGCTTCGGTATTTGATGATATCGAGGAGAATTTTAATGGGTCTAAAGCCTTACTTTTGGCGGATTGCTGCTATTCCGGCGGGTTGATTGATGAAGTGAAACTTCGAGATACTGACATTTCCTATGCCTGTGTCACTTCTGCCTATGCCCACAACACTTCAACGGGAGAATGGACTTTTACGGCATCGTTATTAAAGGGATTGCAGGGCGATCCGGCTGTGGATTTGGATAAAGATGGGGTGATTACGCTGTACGATTTTGCTCGCTATGCTGAGTTAGAAGTGGCGTTTATCGAGGATCAAAAGTCGATGTTTGTCACGACGAATGACTTCGATCCACAAATGCAGTTATCGATTGTTGAAGGAGATAGCGATCCGAATTTTGGCAGGCGTGTAGAAGTGGAATACGAAGACGACTTGTACAAAGCTAAAATCTTGGATAGGAATGAAGACGACGAGTTTTTAGTGCATTATATCACCGATGCTAGTGAAGAATGGGTGACGGGCGATCGCATTAGTCCCTACGAACCGGAAATGTATGACATTGGTTCATCTGTGGAAGTGCTAAATGAGGATGAGGAGTGGTATCCTGCGACGGTGAAAAAAACTTGGTATGGCTTACACTATATCAGCTACGACGATTATGATGAAATTTGGGACGAGTGGGTTGGGGGCGATCGCATTCGAGAATTAGAATAAAACACTTACTAACAATCAAGTAATTTTTGATAGTACCAGAAATCAGGAGACGGCAATGCCGTCTCCTCTATTATTTGGAACCGGAATTAATATAACATTGGTTTCTCAAGAAGGGTTGATCGGAAACTCGCCCTCACTGTCAATTTCGGCCACACTTGTAACTAAATCCAAAAACGCAAACACGGCCGGAATTAACAGCGCATCCCTCAACACAGCCACCGCAATTACCCTCTCGAAATCCGCTGGCAAACTGCAAACTTTCACCGAAGCAGGTATCGGTTCGGCGGCCAAACGTGGTAGAATTGCTGTACCCAAACCTTGTAGTACCATACTCACAATAGTTGAATCTTCGCTGAGTTCGTAGGCGATATTTAGCGGAAAGTCTGAAGTTGCTAAATATTTGCGAAGTGGTATCGAACAAGCTGTTTCTGGCGGCTGTAAAATCAGCGGATAAGCGGCTAATTCTTCCCAACTAATCTTAGCATTTTTACATTGGGCAGTCGGTGGCAACAAAACTAGATATTTATCTCGTAAAATTTCCCTTGTTTCAAATTCATTCGAGATGGGAAGAGAGACAAAGCCAATGTCTGCTTTGCCCGATCGCAAAGCTTCTTCCACAGCTTGGGTATAATAGACTTCGGTAATGCTGACTGCAATCTTGGGAAAGCGATCGCGAAATTTAACAATAATACCAGGCAGGATATGAGTGGCAACGCTCCGAAAAGTAACTATCCGTACCTGGCCTCCCTGCAAACCTTTTTCTAAATCCGCTTCTTTCAGCATCATTTCTAAAGCGCGGGCTACTTGACGCCCGTAAATCAACACCCTTTCTCCCACCGGCGTTAGTTGAGCGCCGTGTCGCCCTCTGTGAAATAACTGCACTCCCAATTCTGTTTCTAAAGAGGCGATGGCGTGGCTGACTGCTGACTGCGACAGTTCCAATTGCAAAGCGGCACCACTAAAATTTGCACACTCTGCTACTGCTATCAAAGCCTGAATTTGAGAGAGTTTCATCCGCCGCGTATTGATTTCGTTCATGACTTTTTCGCCTGGAATGTCAATCTATCGATTTTATTCATGCAAGCTATGCAAGGAATGCTTTGATTGTTATTTTGTCAAGAGCTAAGGTTAATTTATCAGGTAACAGATTCATTTTGACAGGATTTATATATCAATTTTTTGCGGTAATTATGAGCAAATTGTTGACTACTTTAGCGTGCATTTCCTGTTGATTTTAACACGATTGAGGTGTTGATTATGTCTACTTTTCAAAAGTTGCGGATGTCCAAAATATTGAGATTCGTCGGGATTGGCGATCGGGCTTTATTGACAAAAAAACAGCAAGGGCGATGGCGTTGGGCCCCGGAAGCTACGCTCTATTCGGCTATGAATCAAATTTGGCAGTTTTTCCTATCTGCGGCTGCTAGCGAGAACCAACTGAGAATTTGGCAGACTTCAGATAACGATGGTAACACTTGGTGGCACGGTTGCGATCGGGCTACAGGTCGCTCTACCCGTGTCGCGACTGATGATGAAATGCGCGCTTGGATCGATCGGCATTATTACCAATAATCGATTGCATATTATTTGGAATTGAGTTTATTTACAACGGTTTTAAATCAAGTGAAATACAGTAAATTCCCAATTCCCAATTCCCAATTCCCAAACAGGAGATACCATGCTTCAAAGATACTTTGAGTTAGCAGCGTCCGTTAGCGGAACTCTCGAAGAGAATCGCATTATCGTGATGAAAGACGAGGTATACAGATTGCCTCAAACTCACAGACAAATTCAAGTAATCTCAGGAATTGCTTGGATTACGCTTGATAAACAGGACATTATCTTGAACAGTCCAGAAAAGGTATCGCTTTCATCCAGTAAAAACCCTGTTGTCATATCTGCACTCAACAATGTGCCACTGATTCTGGCAGTTTGGTGAGATGAGAACAAAAAAATTAGGAAACGGCGATGCCGTTTCTCTATAATATTGTAGGGACACGGCACTGCCGTCTCCTCAATTCTTGGCTTTTGGAGGACTTGTTCGGTGCACTGTCGCTCTTACCACTTCAGCTATGTCACAGCTATAAGTATTGTCCTATTGCCCGTACTTAGCGTACTGACAATCTCAGACGCATGGGCATTTGCCCCAATTATAGCCAGAGATTTCCGTGTGGGCGATTCCCTACGGGATAGCTTCGCCGCGCGCGCCCAAGCAACAAACCCCAAAACACAAGCAGATTTACTCTTGGAAAAAGGAGTAAAAAATTACCGCCAAGGTTTGTTTCGAGAAGCAATCCAGGTTTTTGAACAAGCTTTGGCAATTCGTCAGCAATTAGGCGACAAACCGGGAATCGGAGAAACTCTCAACAATTTGGGGGAAGTTTACGGCGAAATGGGTTTGCAGCCCAAAGCTTTAGAAGTTTTGCGGCAAGCTTTAGTCATCCACCGAGAAATCGGTGAAGGGAGTCGCATAGCACGCACTCTCAATCTCATCGGTTTTGTGAACCGGGTTGCAGACAATTTTTCTGAAGCGATGAAACTCCATCAAGAGGCTTTGGAATTAGCTAAAATTGCCAATGATCAAATTGAAATTGCAGAATCTTTTCACAATATTGGGGCGGTGTACGGAGAACAGGGAAATTATGCTAAGGCGATCGAATTTTATCAGCAAGCCCGAACTATTAGGACGAAAGATGGCGATCGGCGGGATTTAGGTCGTACTCTTAATAATATGGGCGGTGTTTATTACAACATCGGTGATTTCAACAGAGCGATGGAATTTTATCACCAAGCTTTGGCAATTCGCCGGGAAATTGGAGATAGAGCTGGTGTTGGCCGCCTGCTAAATAATATGGCTCTTACTTCTCGCAAACTCGGCAAAGATAGTCAAGCGCTTGTCTATTTTCAGCAAGCAATGATTATGTTAGAGGCAATCGGCGATCGGGCAAGTATTGGACGTTTGCTAAATAATATGGGTGCGATTTATGAAGGTCAAGGTCAGTCTGGTAAAGCTCTGGAATCCTATGAACGAGCTTTGAAAATTGTTCGGGAGGGCGGTGATAAGGTGGGAGAAAATACAGCGATGGAGGGGATTAGGCGATTGTCTTCGGGTCAGCGTTTGCCACAATAATTGCTGGTAGTCGGTTCGGTTGTTTTCAACAATACATGGCTGAACAAGAGCAAAAAGGATTCAGGGGCGTTATAATTTGATTAGTATCGCGATCGCGACGGTGAAACAATCTCAACATAAAATATAAAATGCTATGATTGTCTGGATGCAACATAAATCAGCCAGTGCCTAGTAATGATATTGACCGTATCAGAGAGAAAATTCGCCTCCACCAGTACGATATGTCAGCCCACGGAATGGAAGAAATGGCTGAGGACTTGCTGACTATTCTGGATGTAGAAAAGGCTGTTCTAAGTGGTCAGATTATCCGGGTTGAAAAAGACGACCCCAGAGGTACAAAATATGTAGTAGTGGGGACTGCACTCGATAGACAAACACCTGTTGGAGTGGTTGGACGTTTCGCTAGTAACGGACGTTATCTAATCATCACGGTTTATGAAGTCACCGAACTTGAGGAATAATTGTATGTATAAATATAGATGTGAGTATTGCGAAGGAACTGTTCAACCCCGCACTGTCAAGCGCGAGGCGTTCAAGCATAAAAATGGATTTGTCATTCTTGAAAATGTGACCATCGGTGTTTGCGATAACTGCGGCAATCGATACTATTCAGCCGATATTCTTCATGCAGTTCATGCCGTTGGAACGGGAGCGAGATTGCCTGAAAGAACCGAGCAAATTCCAGTAGCTCATCTAGAGTCAGCATAGCCAGCCGCACTTTTTTTACCCAGCAAAGTCATTTAAACGCCTCCTTTTCCCTTCTCCACCTTGGAACCATGCAGAGCAAAAATTGGAGTCAAGGCAGATTTTCCCTTGAGAGAAACAGCTCCCAAGGCCTCACAATTGAATTCTAGACCGATCGCCTCAAATACCCTTTTGCCAATCAAAATCTGATTTTCTCCCGCCCTACTCATCAACCTAGCGGCCGTATTCACTGTGTCTCCCAATATATTAAACTCCCTGCGCCCCCGTGGTTCTCCAACCTCCGCAGCAAACACAGGCCCCTGGCACAACCCAATTTGACAGGTAACATTCACCGCTTGAGCGTCGATAATTGCTGGAGGTAAGGCTGCAATAATGTCTCGGATGGCCATAGCCGCAGTCGCCGCCCGACAGGCATCATCTGTGTGAGCATCCGGCACGCCAAAATAGATCAGCATATCCGAACCGTTCAAGTGTGCAGTTACTTTTTGCAAGATGCCGCCTTTAGCTGAGACTACAGCATCGATCGACGAAAAAACACGGGAACAAGCCACAATCAAAGTGACTTCTTCCTGGGGTGAAGCTTTGTCGATAGAATCAGGCAAGCCGATTAAATTGACAAACATCACCGTCGGTTCGGGAAAATCTGGTGGAATTTTTCGCTTGTTAGCATTTTCTACCAGCAATTTCAAAATCGGCTTGGGAATATAGCTAGCAAGGGGTTCAACTCGGTTGACAGCTTCCTGGATTTCTCTTACTAAGCCCGAAATAGTGCGATCGAGCAATACTGAACTTGGCATCCGGCGTCTAGTCAAAGTGATATCATATTCCCCCAGGCGATCGTCCGTCAGATCATCCACCACCAACAAATAACCCGCTTCTCCTGGTTCAAAGCGAAATTGCTCTCCCAAACACAAACTAGAATTTGTCGTCAAACACACCCGTCCCACAGTTCCAGAACCCTCTGCTTGCTTGGCTTTCTGGACTGAATGCCCCAGAAGCACATGAGCCATTCGTAGCGGTGTACCGATGTCCGCACTAATGTAGCGCCCACTGTGGATGCCCACTCGCATCTTCAAGGACAAAACACCCCGTGCTGTTTCAATACAGGCAAATTTAGCCATTGCTCGCTGCATCCGCAAACCAGCACGGACTGCTCTAGCTGTATCCTCTTGGTGAATGTCTGCTAAAAACTGCACCAGCATCGCATCTCCGGTGAATTCCAGCAAATCCCCGCCGGATTTACTGACAATTTCAATCATTGAGGCAAAATAGTCGTTAATCACGCCCAGCAGGGTTTGAGCTCCTTTGCTTCCCAGGGCTGCGTTTGCTTCTAACAAAGACGTAAATCCAGCTAAATCTGTAAACAGCAGCGTGCCTTCTTGCCACTGGTAGCTCACCTCGCCTGGATTGGGGGGAGATTCCGAAACCTGTTTGGGAACGTAGTCATGAAGGATGTAGCGGAGGGTGCGTAGGTGCTCGAAAACGCTCATTAGGGTTGCTGGGGATGAATCCACCCACGCAGCGGCGTACAGTGAGGCTGGCAGGAGCGATCGCAGTCGCAGTTCGATCTCTGCCAAGGGAGTATTGTAGTTTAATCTATTTATCTCCACCACAAATCTCACCTGTATTCAAATTATCGCTCACACCTAGTTTATTCTGAAAAAAGGGAAGTCCCATCCCACTAGCTACCACACTAATGGCTAGACATACCTAAAATACAATAAATTTCCTGTTGTCCAATCGTACACAAGTCAATCACATAGGAGAGAAATTATGCAGCGTCTTGGGTTGCTCGCTCCCCCTTTACTTCGAGCAGCTAGGGGAGCTTATCGCCTGTATCTAGAATTACATTCTGAGCAGATGCAGCGTCCGGCGGGTGTAGTAGTCTGTCTTGAGCGCGATCGTGCTCAGTTGATTTTTACTTCCCAGCCAATTTTGTTGCCCGGTGAATGTTTTGTGACTTTTGAAGAGATTGAATCGCAAATGTATTAGGAATTGGGAATGGGGAATGGGGAATTTGTTATTTGTTATTTGTTATTTGTTAGTGGTTGGTGGTTGGTTTGAATAACTAATTCCCGATTCCCAATTCCCAATGCCCAATGCCCAATGCCCAATGCCCAATTCCCCATTCCCAATGCCCGATTCCCAATGCCCGATTCCCAATTCCCAATTCCCAATTCCCAATTCCCAATTCCCAATTCCCAATTCCCAATTCCCAATTAATGGAACTTATATTTAATTGTCTTGTTTATACCATTGTATTTGTTGTCGGATCGGCGATCGGCAGTTTCTTGAATGTGGTAGTTTATCGCTTGCCTGCGGGTTTGTCGGTAATACATCCTCCTTCTCGTTGTCCCAAATGTTTTAATCAGCTTAAATCTTACGAAAATATACCAATTTTCGGTTGGTTGTGGCTGAGAGGACGCTGCAAGAACTGTCGTTGCCAGATTTCAATACGCTATCCCCTGGTGGAAGCAGCTATGGGTTTGCTGTTTTTGTTGATTTTCTGGCAGTTTGGGCTCACTGTGCAAGCTATCGGGTTTTGGACTTTTTTTAGCTGGCTTTTGGCTTTGTCTTTGATTGATTGCGATACAATGACATTGCCTAATTCTTTGACTCGATCGGGCTTGGTGCTTGGGCTGGTTTTCCAAGTTGCTAAGGGTTGGTGGCCGATATTTAGTCCGATCGACTCAGTGCACCATCTCGTACTCGATGGCATCCTGGGAGCAGTTGTCGGACTCTGGTTGTTTGATATCATTGGGTTCGCTGGTTCGATCGCCTTTGGGCAAAATGCAATGGGGGCCGGAGATACCAAATTGGCTGCTTTGATGGGAGCTTGGCTAGGCTGGAAATACTTGCTGTTAGCGGGCTTTATCGCCTGTGTAGCTGGTGCTTTGGCTGGTGGGTGGGCGATCGCGATCGGATTGCTCGATCGGCGTCAACCAATGCCTTTTGGCCCATTTCTAGCGATCGGTGCAGCAATTACAGCTTTGTGGGGCGAAGCTATCTTATCTACTTACTGGCAGTTATTTTTCCCGAATTTAAGTTGATGACAGGAATTTTATCGCTGCGATCGAACACAATATTGTCTCAAAAATTGGTAAAATTGTTCCGTGTCTTGGATTACACTAACAACCACTAGCTTTCGTTGGGAAGCGGAATTGATGCAACAAATCCTTGCTGCCCATCAAATCCCAGCTCGTATTGTTGACTTGGGTATCGCGTCTTATCTGGGTTCGGGCAGTGCTACAGCTTTGCAAGTTCTTCCAGAACACCAGCAAACGGCATCGCTCCTGATCAGTCCCATTGAAGAGGAAAATAGTCAGTAGTTATTAGTTATTGGTTATTAGTTATTGGTTATTATCAACAAGTAACAAATGCCCGATGCCCGATGCCCAATTCCCGATGCCCGATGCCCAATTCCCAATTCCCAATTCCCAATTCCCAATTCCCAATTAACAATTACTAAGTTTTAATGTCTTTATTTGATTGGTTTGCAAATCGACGAAAATCAGTACCGAATTCCCAAGAACGGCCGGAACGAGAAATTGCGGACGGACTTTGGAATAAATGCGAATCTTGCGGTGCACTGAGTTATACCAAAGACCTGCGAGCAAATCAAATGGTTTGCTTGGAATGCGGGCATCATATCAGAGTTTACAGTGACGATCGCATTGAACAGTTGATTGATGCCAATACTTGGATGCCGATTAACGAAGGACTCCACGCCACCGATCCGTTGAAATTTCGCGATCGCAAAAAATATAGCGATCGCCTCCGAGAATTTCAAGAAAAAACAGGCCACTTAGACGCGGTAGAAACAGGCATCGGTCAACTCGAAACCTTACCCGTCGCCCTCGGAGTCATGGAATTTCAGTTCATTGGCGGCAGCATGGGCTCCGTCGTCGGCGAAAAACTGACTCGCCTCATCGAACACGGGACACGGGAACACCTACCAGTGATCATTGTCTGCGCTTCTGGCGGTGCGAGAATGCAAGAAGGGATGCTCAGCTTGATGCAAATGGCCAAAGTTTCCGGGGCCCTGGAACGCCACCGGGAAGCCAGACAGTTATACATCGCAATTTTGACTCACCCGACAACAGGCGGTGTCACCGCGAGTTTTGCAATGCTGGGAGACATTACTATTGCAGAGCCAAAAGCCACTGTTGCCTTTACTGGCGGCCGGGTGATCGAGCAAACTCTGCGGGAAAAACTGCCGGAAAATTATCAAACTTCCGAATATTCTTTTGCCCACGGTTTTGTCGATTTGATTGTTCCTCGCACTCAGTTAAAGAAAACTTTGGCTCAGCTCATCAGTCTGCACCAGCCCCAAAAAAAGCTGGCGCGATCGGCATCTGAGGAACTCGAACCCGCAGACACCCACGTTTTCCCCCCACAAACTCACGCTTTCAAGCTTTCGCCCTAATCGGTGCTGCACTTGTGAATAAGGACACTGCAATGGGATGATATTTATTGGAAGTTGATTGGCGATCGAGTTCTTCTGAGCAGAAATACTTAGTAAGTTGGCAGTTAGTTGGCTCTGACAAAGTAAATCCAGAACAAACTAACAGCGCTATGTGAAATTGTTCAGTTGTAAGTTAATAGCCGTCAACCCCATTTTTACCCGTCAGCGTCCTAAAAACTATGGGTTTTGCAGACCTGTCCATTGCAGAAATAGCAGAAGACTTCAACGTCCCTGTTGAAGACGTGATCCGCTTGTGTAACGAGTTGGAAATTGCCTACAAACATCCTCAAACCCGTTTGGCCCTAGAGGATGTTAAGGCAATTATGTCGGCTCTAGAAAAGAGTCGCGACTCAAAACTTATCACAGATTGATTGCACAATTCCTTTACTCTTAAAGGTATTGTAAAACTTCATTGAGTTTATAAGCAATTATAGACAATAATGGTGTTATACAGAAACAGATCCTGTATTTACTGGTAGGCGAATCAAGCGAGGTTTGTACAAAACATCAATTGGTCAATTAATCAATTCTGATGTTAACGGTTCGTACAACATCCTCAGAAAAGCAATCCCAAATGCGTTCAGCGATGGGATAGAGAGCTGCGTAGTTCAGCCGAGGCGGGTTAATCCGCTCAAAGTAAAAGTGAAGGGGGAGGGACTTGAAGCCTCCCATGTCTATAAATGACTATACTTTTGCCAGCTATAAGCGCATCAGATTTTACCAGTTGTCATCATACTCTGGAATTTCAGCTCTTAAATCTGTTTGCCAGCTCTGTCAAAGAGCATTCAATAAATTCGCCTGATTTTTTTTAAGGAGAACCATGCTTAAAAGATATTTCATTGCTCTGACCGCTGTATTCTTGACATTCCAGTTATTTGTCAGCAGTGCGATGGCTGTTGAACTGAGTCCAGAACTCCGCACCGTGACTTTAAATGACAAAGGCGCTCCCGTAGTGTTGACCCTCAAAGAAGTTCAGCAAGGCAAACGCTTATTTAGTTCAGCCTGCGCTCAATGTCACAACTCAGGAATGACAAAAACTGACCCCAATATAAACTTGAGTCCCGAAACTCTAGCTTTGGCAAACCCACCTCGCAATAATGTTGAGTCGTTGGTGGACTATATGAAAAATCCCACAACTTATGACGGTTTTGAGGAGATTTCTGAGCTACATCCGAGCATGAAAAGCGCGGATATTTTTGCTGAAATGAGAAATCTTTCGGATGATGATTTGTACGCTATTGCTGGTCACATTCTGTTGCAACCAAAAATTATTGGTAAGCAATGGGCTGGTGGTAAAGGCGCTCGTTAATCGATTTTAGATTTTAGATTTTGGATTTTAGATTGGGAGGGGCTAGAGTTTGCCCAAAGTTATTTTTGTTCTCTGGTTGGCTTCGATCTAAAATCTCAAATCTAAAATTTACTCTTGGCTCATTCAATATCGCAAAAAGTTGTATCGTCATGCTGCGTCGTGGTATTTCTGTCTGCCTTCTGTTGGGATTTTTAATTATTTTGCCACTCGTGCTGTTGGCACCTGGGCCTGTTTTGGCCGCAACTAATTATGTGACTCGCTATTTACAAGTCACTGAACCTGTGCCAATGGAATTAGACGCTGAGGGGCACACTCGATTATTTTCGGCTCAGGATATGACAGCCGGCAAGCAGTTGTTTGAGCAAAACTGTCTCAACTGTCACGTCGGAGGGGCTACTTTGCCAGATCCGACAATCTCTCTATCTTTGGCTACTCTTCAGGGAGCAACGCCTCCCCGCAGCAACGTCAATAGTTTGGTGGCGTATCTGAGACAACCGATGACTTATGACGGTAGTGAGGAAAGTTTTTGGTGTCGCCAAGTACCCGAAAGCTGGATGTCTCAGCCTCAGATTGAAGATTTGGCTGCTTTTGTCCTGCGGGCTGCTCAGAAGGCTCCGGGCTGGGGTACGGATGATCTTGAGAGTTGAACGGCTGCAAAAAGTGGTAAATTGCTCGATCGCCAGTATCTCAATTTTCTAGTCGGGATTCAACCCGAAATTTCAGGTAAAATAACTAAAGAACCACCGTTCCTGGTGTCCATTAGAGGAGAACTACGTTGAAAAGACTCTTATCGATCGCTCTGTTAGCGTTTGCAATTTTTACTGTCGGCTTCGGCAGTCCTGCTTTGGCTGGAGATGCAGCGAATGGAGCTAAACTGTTTAGCGCCAACTGTTCTGCTTGTCACATTGGCGGCGGCAATGTCGTGATGTCCATGAAAACCTTGAAATCGGCTGCGCTAGAAAAGTACGGCATGAATTCTCTTGAAGCCATTACCACTCAGGTAACAAAGGGCAAAAATGCTATGCCTGCTTTCGGGACTCGTTTGAAGCCTGAACAAATTGAGGATGTCGCAACCTACGTGCTCGAACAATCTGCGAAAGACTGGAAAGGCTAAACTGCCTCTCTGAATGGACTTGATTTAACACAAAACTTGTCTTTTCGATCGCACCCTCTCTCACCCTTTGGCGAATAAATGTCGGTTTGAAGCTATCTTAACCTCTTTGGGAAAGTGTGCAAGAGATCAGATTTTTATTTGCCCAAGGGTGGGGGAGGGACTTTTTATGCATGAAGGAAGAAGGAAGAAGGAAGAAGGAAGAAGGAAGAAACTGACTTTGTATAAATTGTCAAGCACCTTATATTAAGATTTATATTTTGAACTGCCTCATCAACTTGTGTTGTGTGCTAGGATGTAAACCCTTTACTAGCAAAACCTTGAAATCAAAATTAAAGTCGATCGGGGATCTGGAATCTACACCTACTATGAACCTACAAACATCAACTCAAGTTAAGACTCTCGGAGACACGGCTGCGGTTGCGATTGAGAAATATTTTCGCAAAACTATCGCCCATGAAGCTGATGTTTTAAAAGACAAAGATGCCGAAGAACTTCATCAAATGCGCGTCGGATTGAGACGTTTGCGATCGGCTGTAACGGGTTTTGCTCCAGTTTTAGACTTGCCAAAACAGGCCGAACAGCACAAAATTGGTAAAGTAGGACGGATACTGGGAACACTCAGGGATTTGGATGTGATGCTCGAAAGTCTCCGAAAACAATATTACCCGAATTTGCCTGCGGACGAACAGGAAGTTTTGGATCAAGTTTTGTTGAATTTGCTCAAACAGCGACGACGCGCTTTGAAAGGCGTGAAGGCAGTTTTGGAACACAAAAGTTACCAATTGCTGAAAAAGGCGATCGAGGATTGGTTGGAAAAACCGCAGTTTAGGGCTATATCAAATTTACCAATTGCTGAAGTTTTGCCAGATTTACTATTACCTCAAGTCAGCGAGTTTTTCCTACATCCGGCTTGGCTGCTGGGTACAGAATATCAGGATGGCAAAGTTAAAGTTTGTGATGATTTGAATGCTGAGGCAGTGGAACAAAAGTTAGCAGCAGAGGGAACTATTCTACACGATTTGCGGAAGCAAGCTAAGAAAGTTCGCTATTTGATGAATCTGTTTGGAGATTTTTATGGCGAGACTTATGAAGCTTATGTCGAAGATGTGAAAGCTGTTCAAGAATGTTTGGGCGATATTCAAGACAGTGAAGTTTTAGGGGAATTCTTGACAGATTTTGTGGAGTGCGATCTGAAAAAAGAGTTACCGAAATTGGCTGGTATTTTGGCAGAAAATCGCTACGCAGCTTGGGGGAAATGGCAGATTTTGCAGCGCAGGTATTTGAGATCGGAAATTCGTCAAGATTTGCGATCGGTATTAATTCATCCTGTACTTACAGATGACGCTAATGCGAAAGCCTCATAGCAATTTTATTGACTAGGTGATTCAGGAACTGTTAAAATCTGGTTGCGGCGGGGAGAGTCCCGCCCGCACACATTTGGATTGAAAGTAAACAGTAATTCTAATCAGGTAAAAAATGATGAATCAACTGAACAAACCTCTGGAAATATGGATCAATGAAGATTTACTACTTCCTGATTTACGCCTAGTTCCACTATTAATGCACCTCAGCCCACCAGACACTAATCCAGAGTTACAGTTTTGGAATTTGCTCAGAGATGAATTGCCGGATCTAGTCAAGATTCACCGCTTCACAAACTTGGCAGATGCAGGGAATATTGTAGTAATTCCACATTTTATGTCAAATTATTATGTTCTTAAAAAAGAAGGTAAATTAAATAAATTCAGACGCAAAGTATTAGCATCAAAACGGACTCTCGTCACCTTTTCAAACTGTTTGGAGTATAAGGCTTATCAAGGAGAACTATTGTTTGCATCGGCAACTTACCGCGATCAACAAGAAAAATCAATACCTATTCCCCAATGGATTTTCGACATAGGAGAGAAGGTAAATATCCCAAAGCCATCAATTCCTACTGTCAGTTTTGTGGGAAATATTGAATATCCATCCCGAATAAATTCGCTGATATTACGTTATATTAAATTTTCGGATTCTATGATTAACTGGATGGCGTGCAGCCTTTTTGTCAATCGTAATTTGAATTTGGGAAGGCGAAGATTGATTGCACGATTAGTGAGAAAAAAAATAATTGATGAAGTGCGAAAAGCGAAAAATATACAACCATTTTTGATTGAAAGAAAGGGAGAATTCTTTAGTCTTCCATTGGAAGAAAAAAAGCGTCAAAGGGCCGAGTATATCGCAAGTATCGAGAATAATGCTTATCTGTTGACAATGAGGGGAGACGATAATGGCTGTTACCGACTCTGGGAGGTGATGTCAGCAGGGAGAATTCCGGTTTTGATTGATACTAATGGATTGTTACCGGAGTTGAAAGGGATGAAATGGGAAGATTTTTGTGTTATTGTTCCTTTTTCAGAAGTGCATCGGATTGGGGATTATATCCAAGCTTTTCACGATCGACTTTCGGATGAGGATTTTGCCGAAGTCTGTCGGAAATCTCGCGCTGCTTTCGATCAGTTACTTCCTCACAACTTTGTGAGCGGGATTTTGGAAAAAATTTCTGAAAATACCAATCAAGCATCTTGACGAGTAGAAGAGCGCAGCATTCTGGCAGGCAATTTATATTAATTTCGGTTGCATCGGAATGATTGTTGACAGTTGACAATTAACTCTAATTTACTATTCCGATGCTAACGTATTTGATATAACAAATCAAGACTGCAACCACTTCATAAACTTATTTGTCGCAGTACCAATCGACTGTCCCACCTGTTTCTTCAACTGCCATCTTTGAAACGACTGTTCGTAATCTTCACCTTCAGTTTGATACACATTCCAAGCATTCAGCGACAATCCCAATCCCCAAGTTAGTAGAATAAAAAGCGACCAAGAAAGCTCGTGCGATCCTGCTAGATTTAGCAAAACTAAAAAACTATTGATAATGCCGTACTTTGTCAAGTTTTTCTGCAATTTGCCACGCCGATAACCATTAAAAGCTAGTTTTTCGGCAAACTCTCCTCTAGTTGCTAACCATTGCTGTTCCGCCGCCACAATATCCTGTTCGGAAATCCCTAATTCTGTCGCAATCTCGAACAACTGTACTCGCGAAAGTTCCCCTTCATCTTGTCGCCGGGCGATCGCAATTTGCAGAATACCTTGAGCATCTTCTGAACCGTAAACTTGACTTATTTGACTGTCATTAGTTGCCATAACCAGTTTCCTATAATTTCCGACATTATTTCTATGATACATATAACCGCAGTTAAACCGCAGGTAGGAATAGGTGGCGGATTTCAACACCCAGACAGTTGGGAATGGGGCATAGGGCATAGGGCATAGGGCATTGCTAATTGGTAGTAAATAACCAATAATCAATAACCAATGACTACTGACTACTGACTACTGACTACTGACTAATGACTAATAACTAACCCAAAGTATACATCCAACCATCCCTCGCGCAAATCCTTACAATTCCATCCCAAACTACAGGTGTCGCCTCAAAAGATAAACCCGGTTTAAATCTTCCTGATTCTTTTACTTTCAAAGTGTAAAACTCGCCCCTAGCATTTTTCAAAGCATTCTTATCTCCAGGCTTCGCTCGTTTCCAAATTAAATCGAACAAATAAACACCATTATATCCCGCCGATATCAACTTATTGCCATCGGTAAATATCGGAGTTGAAATTGAAGAACCGATCTCTTTTTTAAACGCGATTACCGGAGTATCATAGGACTGATTTCGCCAAGGTACAAAATTCTTTTTACCTGTAATCATACCTTGAGAACCGATGTACAAATTACCGTCGATCGCATTTGTCGCAAAAAGAGTCGGAAACCCCTCTGCATTGTACTCATCATTCAGCGCCACCGAGCCGATGATGCCACCTTCCCAGCCAGAAAGTCGGCGATTTCCCGTCGGCAAAAACCATTCAACACTAGCACTAGAAGCTGCATTCTTCTTGGGATTGAGCTTCAGCACTCCGCCATTGCCTTGAATGTATTGTTTCTCGATCGCACAAAACAACTTTCCCGATTTAGAAATCACCACACTACCATCCAAATCAGAACCAGTATAAAAATCCCAGACTCTCTTTTTAGTTTTAATATTAATGCCATAAATATGACCAGAACCAGCAGCGATAAAGATGTTATCCTTAAACCTTGATGGTGATGCTTCGGCTACCAGATTTCCCCCGTGTTTGCCGATGTCTGCTGCTGCATAAAGCTGTACTTCTGACAAGATATTTGGCTGCTTGATTCCTTGTTTAACTTTAGCTTTGCTGGCGGAACTATCGAGAAAATAGCCGATCGCATTTTCGCCCGCATTGAACAACACACCATCGCCGAGATATATAGCACTGCTATCATTGTCCTGACTGTAGCTAGGCGTTCTCCTGATATCCAATTTCCAAAGTTCCTTGCCAGTTCTAAAAGAAATTGCCCGAAAACTAGGCACAACATTTTTGCCGCCGCCACCGCTGCGACTACCTTGCAAAATCACGATTCTGTTTTCAGCGCTGGCTTTTTCATCGATGTAAATGGTCGATGAACCTTTAATTATATCATCAAATTCATAGCGCCAAACTTCTTTGTTGGTAGCTAAATCGATCTTTCTTAAATTGTGGTCGAAAGAACCGATAATTAAATAAGTCTTGCCTCGATCTCTGGTAATTGTGGGCTGTCCAGTCCAACCGGCACCGCTCCAAATTTGCGATTGTCTGCCGAGAAAAGTTCGACCACTTCCCAATTCAAACTTGTTGATTAATTTTAAACCTTTCGGAACACCTCTACCGTAAAATCTGCGCTGGTCGTTTCCTAAAAAGGTTGGCACTAATAATTCTATTTCCGGGTCTAACTTTGCTATAATTTTGTCAAGCTTAGTTTCTAATAAAGCTTGATTTGAAGATTCAGCTTGACACTGATTGAGAAGAGTAGGAGGAACTGCTGCACTGAGCAAAAATTGCAGAATTCGTTGATTGAAGATTCTGCGAGATGATAAACTCATTTTAAATCCAGATAATCAGCCATAATATTAAAACATGATTGTCGGCAATAAGTAAGTAGGCGCTAATAAAACAAAGTATGTTAAGTAATTTGACAATTACCGAGATTCGTTCGTAGTGAGGGCTTTAGCCCTCTTTTACAGGGCTAAAGCCCTCACTACAAACCTTGAATTATTTACGCCGACTTACTTAGTGAAAATAAAATGTCTCGCGCTAAACTACTAGAGAACTGATAAACTTACTCAGTACGAGTTAAAGTATATTTGATTATGGTCAACCGTCTTGCCCAATCCCAAAGCCTTTACCTGCGGAAACACAGCGAAAACCCGATCGACTGGTGGCCCTGGTGCGACGAGGCATTAGAAACGGCTCGCAGCCAAAATAAACCGATTTTCCTGTCGATCGGCTACTCTAGCTGCCACTGGTGCACGGTGATGGAAGGTGAGGCTTTTTCCGATCGCGCGATCGCCGAATACATGAATTCGCATTTTATTGCCATAAAGGTCGATCGGGAAGAACGCCCAGACATTGACAGCATCTATATGCAAACCTTGCAAATGATGACGGGTCAAGGTGGTTGGCCGCTCAACGTTTTTCTCAGCCCAGATGATAGAATTACCTTCTATGGTGGCACTTATTTCCCCGTAGATCCCCGTTACGGAAGACCAGGATTTTTAGAAGTTTTGCAAGCAATTCGTCGCTTTTACGACACAGATAAAGCGAAGTTAGAAACCTTTAAATCAGAGATTGTCGGCAATCTCCAACAAGCAGCAATGCTATCAGGAGTTACCGCAGAATTAAATAGCGAATTATTCCAAAAAGGTTTAGAAGCTAACACCGGAATTATTGCCGCTAGTAATCGAGCCCCTTCTTTCCCGATGATGCCCTATGCTGAGTTAGCACTGCGGGGAATACGGTTTGATTTTGAATCTCAACATGACAGCCAACAAGCCTGTGCTCAGCGCGGATTAGACCTAGCATTAGGCGGTATTTACGACCACGTTGCTGGTGGATTTCATCGTTATACAGTTGATGACACATGGACTGTCCCACACTTTGAAAAAATGCTCTATGACAACGGGCAAATTGTTGAGTATTTAGCTAATCTCTGGAGTGCGGGAATTCAAGAACCGGCTTTTGAAAGTGCGATCGCGGGAACGGTAGCATGGTTGAAGCGTGAAATGACCGCAACCACAGGCTATTTTTATGCTGCACAAGATGCTGACACTTTTAACAATTCCGAGGAAGTTGAACCGGAAGAAGGAGTGTTTTATGTTTGGACTTATAGCGAACTAGAACAACTGTTGACTGTTCAGGAATTAGTAGAAATTCAAGCACAGTTTACTGTTAGTTGCGCCGGAAATTTTGAAGGAAAAAATGTATTGCAGCGTCGCCATCCGGGCAAATTGAGCGAAACCGTAGAAACGGCTTTGGCGAAACTATTTACAGTCCGTTACGGCGGCCATCCAGATACTGTAAAAACTTTTCCCCCAGCCCGGAACAATCAGGAAGCTAAAAACGATAGTTGGCCTGGCAGAATTCCAGCAGTTACTGATACTAAAATGATTGTAGCTTGGAATAGCTTGATGATTTCTGGTTTGGCTAGGGCTGCTACGGTTTTTGGGAATTCGGAATATCTGGAATTGGCGGTAAAGGCTGCTGATTTTATTTTAGAGCATCAGTGGATTGATGGGCGGTTTCATCGATTGAATTATGATGGTGAAACGGCTGTGATGGCGCAGTCGGAAGATTATGCTTTGTTTATTAAAGCATTGCTGGATTTACATCAAGGGAGTTTGTCATTAGTTGCAGAAAGTGACAAATGGTTGCAAAAAGCTGTGGAAGTGCAATCAGAGTTTGATGAGTTTTTATGGAGTGTAGAATTGGGGGGATATTATAATACTGCTAAGGATGCTAGCAGCGATTTGTTGGTGCGGGAACGCAGTTATACGGATAATGCTACTCCGGCGGCGAATGGAATTGCGATCGCCTCTTTGGTTCGTTTAGCGCTGTTGGATCAAAATTTGGAGTTTCTCGATCGCGCGGAACAGGGTTTGCAAGCTTTCAGCAGTATCATGAAAGATGCTCCCCAAGCTTGTCCGAGTCTGATTTCGGCGCTGGATTGGTATCGGCATTCTACTTTGATTCGCACGACTCCTGAGCTAATTTCTGGGTTGATTTCGCAGTATTATCCGACTGCTGTTTTTCAGGTTGAAGCTGATTTGCCTGAAGGGGTTGTTGGCTTGGTTTGTGAGTCTTTGACTTGTAAGGAACCGGCGCAGAGTCGAGAGGAGTTGTTGGCAGAAATTGAGCGTAGTCAAACGCGGGTTTAGCGCTAGTATATAGTGTAGGTTGGGTTGAGGCTTTGCGAAACCCAACTCTTTCAAAATAATGTATTTCGCTGAGGCTTTGCGAACCCTACGCTTTGCGAAACCCAACTCTTTCAAAATAATGTGTTGGGTTTCGCTGACGCTCTACCCAACCTACGAAATGTATGAGATAAACTACATTTTAGTATTTTGTAGGGTGCGTCGCTATGAGATTATCGATTTGATTTGTATATCTGCGATGGCGACGCACCCTACGGTATTTTGTGCGCCCTCAATCTTCCAAAATCTCCACTAAATCTTCCATTGTTACGTTGAAGGCGCGGGCAATTTTGTAAACAGCAGAAAGATCGACTGTGTTCAAAGTATCGCGTTGAACGTAGCTTCTGACAGTGTTGTAGTTGACTCCAGATCGATCGGCAACCTGCTTCCTTCGTCCAACCTTTTTGCTCAGCTAGTTCTCGAATCCGTAGTCTAACGTATCCCATTAGTGCGATCGCCCCTAGTCCAAAAACTCGACTAAATCTTCAATCATTACATCAAAGGCCAGGGCAATTTTCTGAACGGCACTAAGGTCAACCGTACTCATGCCGTCATCCCGTCTAGCATAGCCCTTAACCGTGTTGTAATTCACTCCTGAGCGATCTGCGACATCTTGCAGCGTCCAGCCCTTTTCTTCTGCCAATTCTCGAATCTTTAGTCTAACTCGCCCCATTTTGCCCTTGACAACAGGTTAGTATTAACCTTAAATATAAGAATAACTAAAAACGATCGCCCACCTAGCCTCGAAAACTTGAGGGCGATCGCCTTTTCTATCACACCCCGCTTTTGGCGGGAAGGATTTCCCTATGATACCAACATCGAAGCCAAAATTAAACACTCATCCGTGGTGTATCGTGCGGCAATTGCCAAATATGCAGCGATTGGTGGTTGCAAGATTCCACCGCCGGGGTGATGCTGACGGATATATCCAGATTTTGCGACGGTTGTTACCTGCGACTAAACACGCGATCGTTTTTGATTTGACTGGGGATGAGAAATTGCCAGAAGTGCGATCGACTGAGTTAGAGGGAATGTTGTAATTTGATGAAAGGCGATCGTATTTGATCGTAAGTGCGATCGATCCTTCATTGTACTTCTGGTCACTGAGCGTAGTCGAAGTGTGCTATACAATGTTTCAAGAGTATCTGAGAGCTTTAATCCCTATGAATACTCAATTAATGGTGAAACCTTCCTCCTTAATGCCCCAAGGCCTTAAAATGGTAGAGTTTGGGAATATTTACTTATTCAGATTTACCGACGATCTCCAATCTCGAATGGAAGAACTGCTTGAGAGAAAAAAACTAGATTTGCTAACTGCCGATGAAATTCCAGAATTAGCTGGGATTATCGAATTATCCCGAATTTTTACCTTGATTAACGCCCAACTTTCTACCCAAGCTAAATGGTGTCCGATCGCACTCGACAACTTATACGACAACGAGCTAAGCGCTCGCGAGGAGGACACGGCAGTGCCGTTTCCCTACCCCATTAATTGTAGGGACACGGCACTGCCGTATCCTGATTATACTTGCAGAAACAAGATGGCAGAAAACTCAGCCATCACTAGAAAAAGTAGTTTGAAATTGCTAATAATTGCCAACAAGCTAACAATTAGCCATTGTTAACATAATCAGTGTTTATATAAAATTTTAACAATTTATTTACAATTACTACCGATTCAGAAATAATAAAATTGTCACACCTAACTGTTTTTTGCAAATAACCGTTAAACTATTCTAACGTTTGCGCGTCCCCAACGTTGCAAGCACAACCTATAACCGTTAAGGATTCGTCCTGATTGACAGGAGCAAGATTTTAAAATATGCATCTCAGCGAACTGACTCACCCAAATCAATTACACGGCTTGTCCATTCATCAACTCGAACAAATTGCCAGACAAATTCGAGAAAAGCATTTAGAAACTGTAGCAGCCAGTGGTGGCCACCTCGGCCCCGGATTGGGCGTAGTCGAACTGACCTTAGCACTCTACCAAACCCTCGACCTCGATCGCGACAAAGTTACCTGGGATGTCGGCCACCAAGCTTATCCACACAAATTGATTACCGGTCGCTACAACAATTTTCACACCCTACGCCAAAAAGACGGCGTTGCAGGCTATCTCAAGCGCTGTGAAAGCAAATTTGACCATTTTGGTGCTGGCCACGCTTCTACGAGCATTTCCGCCGCTCTAGGAATGGCAATGGCGCGCGACCTTAAAGGCGAAAACTTTAAAACTGTCGCAGTCATCGGTGACGGTGCGCTAACAGGGGGTATGGCACTCGAAGCGATTAACCATGCGGGCCATATGCCGAAAACGAATCTGATGGTAGTGCTCAACGACAACGAGATGTCAATCTCGCCCAATGTCGGTGCAATTACCCGCTATTTGAACAAGATGCGACTCTCGCAGCCGGTGCAATTTCTCAAAGATAACTTGGAGGAACAATTCAAACAAATTCCGTTTGTTGGTGAAACATTTACGCCCGAAATGGAACGCCTCAAAGAAGGGATGAAACGGTTAGCGGTGTCGAAGGTTGGAGCCGTAATTGAGGAATTAGGCTTTACCTACATGGGCCCGGTAGACGGACACAATTTGGAAGAGTTAATTGCTACTTTCAAACATGGTCATACCATCCAAGGCCCGGTGTTAGTTCATGTGGTGACGGTGAAGGGTAAAGGATATGCGATCGCCGAAAAAGACCAAGTAGGATATCATGCCCAAAATCCGTTTAATTTAGCCACAGGTAAAGGCATTCCTTCCACCAAACCCAAGCCTCCAGCTTACTCGAAAGTTTTTGCTCACTGTCTAGTTAAGCTAGCAGAAGATAATCCCAAAATCGTCGGTATTACTGCGGCAATGGCAACGGGAACTTGCCTAGACAAACTTCAGGAGAAACTCCCGAAACAGTACATTGATGTCGGCATTGCCGAACAACACGCCGTCACATTGTCGGCTGGCTTAGCCTGCGAAGGAATGCGCCCGGTAGTAGTAATTTACTCAACATTTTTGCAGCGCGGATACGACCAAATTGTTCACGATGTGTGTATCCAAAACTTGCCTGTTTTCTTCTGTTTGGATCGAGCCGGAATCGTCGGTGCTGATGGCCCAACTCACCAAGGAATGTATGACATTTCTTTCTTGCGATGCTTGCCAAATCTGACAATTATGGCTCCGAAAGATGAGGCAGAATTGCAGCGGATGGTAGTCACGGGAGTCAATCATACCAGCGGCCCGATCGCGATGCGTTACCCGCGTGGCAACGGTCATGGCGTGCCTTTGATGGAAGAAGGTTGGGAAGAATTGCCGATCGGCAAAGCGGAAATCCTTCGCAACGGCGACGACGTGCTAATCTTAGGTTACGGTTCAATGGTCTATCCAGCAATGCAAACCGCCGAGATGTTGAGCGAACACGGCATCGAAGCAACTGTAATTAATGCGCGTTTTGTCAAGCCTTTAGACACCGAATTAATCTTGCCTTTGGCACAGCGAATCGGCAAAGTTGTCACAATGGAAGAAGGTTGTTTGATGGGGGGTTTCGGTTCAGCAGTAGCCGAAGCTTTGATGGATAACAATATTCTGGTTCCATTGATGCGGTTGGGTGTACCTGATACATTGGTGGATCATGCAACGCCCGAACAATCCTTTGCGAGTTTGGGATTGAATCCGTCCCAAATGTGCGATCGAATATTGGCAACATACAGCCGCAAAGAGTCTCCGGTTAGCGTCTAATCTTACTCGTTAACCAGTTATATCAATTCCGGTTGCATCGGAATTAATATTACCCGAAATTAGGACACGGCAGTGCCGTGTCCCTACAATTAATTAGGGTAGGGAAACGGCACTGCCGTGTCCTCTATATTATTCCGGCACAGCCGGAATTGATATTATGATATGATTGAAAAAAGATTTTACAACAAGGGAGAATCAACAATGATTTATCTCAATTCAACTCGCACAGCACCCCGGAAAAGACTGCACCAAAAACGCACACTTTCTCCAGAAGAAATAGACCAATGGTACGCGGAAAGAGCTGCATTTCGCCAGCGGTGTCAACCTATATTCGATCGCCTCAAACCAGAATTGATTAAAACCCATTACAACTGGTATATGGCAGTTGAACCCGACAGCGGAGAACATTTTATCGACAAGGATAATATGCTAGTTGCAAACATAGCTCATGAGAAATACCCGAAAGCTAAATTGCACGTTTTTAGAATCAATGAAACCGGAGTTTGTGGTACAATCTAATTGCAGGAACATTTGAAAATAAGGGATAAAAAACAATGACTAGCGTAAAACCAACTCGCACAGTCCGTCGAGGAAGAGTGTTCCCAGAAATTCAATGGTCAGAAGAAAAAAAAGCCCAGTGGCGCGCTGAAAGAGAAGCATTTTATCAACGGTGTAAACCAATTTTCGATCGCCTAAAACCAGAATTGATTGAAACCCACTACAACTGGTATATGGCAGTTGAACCCGACAGCGGAGAATATTTTATAGACAAAGATGATATGGTGGCTGGCAAAATGTGCCGTGAGAAACATCCCAATAGTATCCCCCAAGTATTTCGGATAAATGAAACCGGAGTTTGTGGCACGATATGATGGAAGGAACATTTGGCAATCGGGACGAGCTATTTTTTGAAATTGAATTGATTGCTGATAACGGCTTAGAATTACCTGTTGATGCTCTACTAGACACAGGTTTTTCAGGCTGGTTAGCGATGGATAGTCAGGATTTACAAGGACTCGATTGGATTTATATTCAACGTGAAAAAATGCAGACAGCTAAGGGAGAATTTGATTTCGATCTTTATGCAGGAAAAATCAGAATTGATAATCAAGAATTCGATATTCCTGTTCATGTAGGTGACGGAGTACCCGAAGTTTTAATCGGCCGACAGTTGTTGAAAAATCGGCGCTTGGTAGTTGATATTTCGGCGGGTATTTTGACATTAGAAGCGAATTAATAGCAAGATGACTTTAAAAAGTTTTGATATAGTAATAGTAGGAGCTGGCCCCGCAGGTGGTCACTGTGCAAGAATCTTAGCAAAATCGGGTCGGAAAGTGTTACTTGCAGAACAAAACGACACTTTTGATAAAAATGACTTTTCCAGCGCGGCCACACCTTTAGAAACTCTCTCACAATTCGATTTACCCGAATCGGTAATCGGCAGTTATTGGCATAAACTTACTATTGAAACTAGCAAAGTCAGTCAAACTTGGGAATCTCCTCAAAGTTTGGGAGTTGTCTTAAACTTTGCTAAATTTAGAGCATTTCTCGCTAGTGAAGTTCAAGGAAATGGAAGTGAAGTCTGGCTGGGTTATCGCTACATAAAACATTCACAAACCAACGGCGAAACAATTGTAGAATTCAAACAGCTATCCGACGGCAAAATTATCCAAGTTAGCGCGAAAGTATTGGTTGATGCGACGGGTTTTGCTAGGGCGGTTATGTATGAGAAGGAAAATGATAAACCAGACTTTTTGTCGGGAACCGGTATAGAATATCTAATTGAAGTAGAATCAGAAGTTTACGCTCGATATGCCAATGATTTAATCTTCTTTTTGGGCGATAAATGGATGCCGAAGGGTTATTCGTGGATATTTCCGATGGAACAAAATCGGCTGAAAGTTGGTGCGGGACGCATTTTTTTAGATCCGAAAACTGTGAAGAATTTGGAACCTCTGAAAAAGTATATCTATTTACTGATTGATGAGTATTTGAAGTCGAAAAGTTATAAAATTATTGACAAACACGGTTCCACGCTGAAATATAGTCAGGGTTTAAAAGATATCTATTGTCAGGATAACATAATTGCGATCGGCGATACTGTCTCGACGGTTAACTTTTTGGGCGGTGAAGGAATCAGACACGGGATGGATGGCGCAGAAATAGCGGGAAAATACATTCAACAATATTTGGATGGCAAAATATCAGATTTTCGGCGTTATGAGACGGAAATGCACCGCAAGTTCGATAAGAAATGGCATATTTCGGAAAGATTGGCGGTGAGAAAGTATATCGATGATGTGGATGATGTACTTACTGATAAAACAATTGATTATTTGAAGTACATGAAAACTGAAGATGTGATGGATATTTTGTTTGAGTATAAGTTTGAAAAAATTTCAAGAGGATTGGGTGGTTATTTGATTAGGAAAATGCAGGGATGGATGCAGCAATTTCACTTGTAGGGTGCGTCAGTTGAAATATTTTTGTTGAGTTGAAAATATCTGGCTGACGCACATTGTTGCTACAAATATACAAATCTACAAACCTAGTTGCCAGAAATTTTCTGCGGTGACTTGCATTCGGGGAAGCGATAATAAAGAATGGTCAAAATTGCTAAATTTAGATTCGTAGGACAAACCATAATTATAGCCGATCGCACCAACTAAATTTTCTACAATTTTATCGACATTCCCGTAGGGATAAGCGAAGCATCTGACAGGTTTCCCCAACCCGTATTCCAAAATAGCACGAGATTTCGCAGCTTCCCGCACAATTTCTGTCGGCGACAAACCAGTCAGGGGTTGATAAGTAGAAGACATGGAACCAATCTCAATTCCGGCATCTCGCAATTGCCGAATTTCGGGCCATCCCATTAATTGTACTTGTTCAGAATCTGCTTTTTCCCAACTATTTGTCTTTCCAATCGACTCTGCTACTAAAAAAATAGTTGCTGTAAAGTCAAAGCGTTTTAGCAGAGGGAAAGCATATTGGAAAAAGTCGAGATAGCCGCCGTCAAAAGTCAGCAATACAGCTTTACCGGGTAAAGGAGTTTTATCTCGTTTCGCAGTTTGCCAATCTTCCCAACTCACACTATAATAACCAGCATCTTTCAGATACTGCAAGTGTTGTTCAAAAATATCTG
The DNA here is from genome assembly GCA_043718495.1 of Oscillatoriales bacterium. Taxonomy (GTDB): domain Bacteria; phylum Cyanobacteriota; class Cyanobacteriia; order Cyanobacteriales; family Microcoleaceae; genus Microcoleus. Next base: position 72,071 of record JAYSVM010000112.1, read on the forward strand.
TACTAATGCGATTATAAGCGAGAATTGGCAAGCTTTCAGTGACAGTATTGTTGTCAAAGAATTGAGGTTTAACTGATTGAGAAATTTCTCGATAGGCTGACTTGCGCCAAATGATTTCCGGTGCATAAAATACTTGTTTTGGCAACTCATTTTCTAAGGGAATTTTGGTTATCGGTTCCCCTGCAATTGCCGCCGCTTCTATTAATTCTCGTATCGCCGCTGCTGGTAGTGCGGCCCGACGATTGACACTGGTGCCGATCGCACTTTCACGCCTCCCGAACATCACCGCATCTTGCGGGTAAATACCCCCAGAACCCTCTGCATTCAACCAGTTGGGTGAATTCGCCCTTTTTTGAGCAGCATCGGTTAAGCGCGATCGCAAGGACATTTCGCCGCTCAGTGGTTTTCCCAGCAAAGCTTCTCGCACGCACGCGATACACAATTCAAAACCGCAATTTTGAGTAATTGCCGATCGCACTTTTTGAGCAGAAACAAAGTTATTTTCAACCGCAATAGTTATAATCGTAACAGCAACACCGCCGACTTTCACCAGCACATTAATTTCTGAAAGCTCAACTTTAATGTTAGGCAATTCTTCGCTCACTTCCACAGCAATAAAGTCTTTTTCCATGCTGATTGTCGGTGCTTCATCGGCTGTTTCTGGATTGTAAAAATATTCCGAAAGCCAATTCGGACGATTCCAAATTTCCTGTAAAAATAACGTCCAATCAAACGACGGATTTTCGGGATTTTGTTGAAAAAAGCGCTTAATAATTTCCCAAGCAAACTGGGCTGCGATCGCATCCGCCAACACCGCAGCAGCCACCATCCCGTTACAGACAGGCAATTCAATGATTCCAAGTACAACGCCCTCTAGTTCAATTGTACAGTAAGTGCGATCGAATATTTGCGGAATCTCAATATCCAAAATTGGTTGACTCACCTCCACATTAAACTTATAGGCAACTTCGGAATTCAGCCACTGGATTTGAGTTAAAACAGATTGAATTTGATTGCGGTTTAAAATCTGATGATATTTGTGAATCTTAGTGCTTTGAATATCTCTCTGAATTCCTTGATGCCAAGGTAAATTCAAACTCAAATTAGGTGCTTTTTCCTTATAGTTAATCAGCATTGCACAGTCATACTCAATTCCCAGGAAATTACAAATATTAGTTAATACTACATTTTTATTGTCGATAAGTTCCTCATATTTAACCAAAATATGACGAGAGTTGTTAATATATTTATGGCTAGTTAACACCGCATCTTTCCAGCGATCAATACAGTGTTCTAAATCCCAAACACCGCCCCATAACTCGCTAAAATTTCTCGTAGCTTCATACATAGAAGCTATGGTGTCCATACCATTTCGCAAAATATGGATAAACTTAGCATCTGGTACCAGACGCTGAATATCCTCAATGAAATATATATGTTCCGGCGTTTTCTCTAACCAAATACTTTTATTTTCTTCTACAGCCAAACCATCTAAAATTCTGACAAACCAACTAGCTTTATTTGCTACAGTTTGACTGTCATCAAAATCATTCAATAACTCAGGGCGATGAATCTCATCCCTCAAAAAAGTTTCTAGCCTACTTGGCAATTTTGTCGCAAACTTCTCATATAGCAAATAGTGAAAAAACTTAGATTCAGGAAAAGAAATAATTTCTGGATGGGCGGCTAACAAACTCTGAAGAATCGTCGTACCGCTTCTTGGAGCTCCAACTAAGAATATCCGTTTCATTTATTTACCTTACCATATTGAGCCTGGTTAATTTACGATTTAAAAAAGTTTTTACTGACTCTTTTACCAATATTAATCAACGACTTTCTCGTGGGTGCGGGCGGGTTTATTTGACCTATTTGCAGCTTTTAAGATTATTGGCAAACCCGCCCCTACAGGTTTTTGAGAATAGTACAATATCTCGTGGGATGCGGGCGGGTTTATTTGACCTGTTTGCAGCTTTTAAGATTATTGGCAAACCCGCCCCTACAGGTTTTTGAGAAAGTTTAATGTCTCAATTAACTCCAGCTAAAATCCTCCTTCAACAACTCGGAAAGTTCCCGATTATAAGGTTCAAAATAATCGATCAACTCTTTTTCAATCGCCTCCGGTATTTTACTATAATCCTCGACACTATTCACCTCATATTCTTTAACTGCGGTAGCACTAATATCCAAGAAATCCAACACTTGTGCAAACTCTTGGCCAGGATTTTCTTGAAAATTTTCACTCTTCAAAATCAGCAACTGTTCCCTTGGGAAATAATCAAGCCAATTCTTGATTTGTTCCACATAAATTCCCCGTGACAAGTAGGAATAATGCTGGTGATTAAAGCTATAATAACCAGGATCAGAGCGAATTTTGTCTATTTCACCTTTTAGTCGATCGCCTTCAGATGCGATCGCCTTTTCAAACTCCAACTTTTCACAACCGATCGCCACTTCTAAATTATAGTGCAACCAAGCTCGTTTTACCGGATTTCGCAGCATTACAATCAGCTTAACATCTGGGAAACACTTGTAAACTCGTTCCGCCACCAAAGGATGATAAATATAGTAACCAGTCATCTCCCACAGCAGCACCTTCTCACCCGCTACACTCCGAGTCAACTGCTTGTTGTACCACTCAACACCCCGCTCAAAATTCAAATCAAAAAACTGAACTCTCCTCGCGCCTTCTTTAATAATTTGCAAGTGATTTTCTAGATAACCACACAAAGCTTCCGCGCCACACTTTTGAGCGCCAAGAATTAAGAAATCCGGTTTATGCTTGTTTTTTAACTGAGTGGAAATCTTGGCGTAGCCGGGATTATTTTTATTTAAAGCGTGAGTTGTTTCAGGTTTTTCAGGTAAATCCAGTACCTCCATTTTGCCTTGGAATTCCCAGCGGTAGGGCGGACAAAGAATTGTTTTTTGGTGCACGGTGGATCGCACATATAGCGGATAAACGTGCCAGTGATAGTCGTAGGCATAGGCCCAACTTTTTTCGTAAATCCCAGCATTCACATAATACTGACCATTTCCCAAATCCAACCTATCCAAATGTAGCCTGATTTTGCCCTCACCTTTAGCTAGGGGAACCAATCTACCCATTTGATTCGTATTTGTATCGAAACAATTTTGCCCATCTTCCCGGCTAATTGTTACTCCAAAGATAGCACCAGAAATTGATTTTGGTACAGAATAATGAATCTCAATGGTAACAGAATCGCCGCTGTCTATTTCCTCATCCGGTAATACTTTAACATCTGTAATTTCTACTTCCAAAGAACCGAAGCGATTTTCATTGACTCGCAATTCCGAACCCGTACTTGTGACTTCAGGAGGACGCATGGGAGTGCGTTTTTCAGTTTCCGATCGCATTTCCGACAAATATTGACCAGCCACCACTTCCGGTTCTCCGTAAGCGATGATTTTACCTTCCCGTAGCCACAAAGCCCGATCGCACAATTTCTGAATTTGTCCAGCGTTGTGCGAAATCAAAACAATCGCACAACCTTTAGTCTTAAACTCAGTTATTTTATTCAAACATTTAGCTTGAAAAGCCACATCACCAACCGACAAATGTTCATCAACTAACAGCACTTCCGGATCAGTATGAACCGCCACCGCAAAAGCCAGCCGCATTTGCATCCCCGTACTATAAGTCCGCATCGGGCTGTCAATAAACTGTTGCAATTCTGCAAATTCAACAATATCATCAAATCGGCGTGCGGCTTCCCGACGAGTCAAACCAGCCACCACCGCCCCCACAAACACATTTTCTCTACCAGTTAAATCCGAGTGAAAACCTGCACCTAAATCCAACAAACCGCCAATTTTGCCATTAACTTGAATAGTGCCTTCTTCCGCGCGGCCAATACCGCCAACAAGTTGTAAAAGTGTCGATTTTCCCGCGCCATTCTTGCCGAGGATTCCCAGCATTTCCCCAGGAGAAACACTAAAACTTATGTCGCGCAACGCCCAAAAATGCGCCTGCGGTTTCATCCGCCACCATCCCCACAAAGCTGCCTCCATGATCGTAAAAGGTCGATCGGCATCGTAGCGATTAAAACGTTTCCCCAAACCCTTGACAACAATAGCTTGACGCATTATAACTCCTCCACAAAACGATCGCTTTGCCGTCTAAAAATCCCCAGTCCGATTGGCAACAGAACTGCTACAATTAAGCTCACAACTAACAGCGACTGCCAGTCGGGCTGCGTACCTTTCAAAAGTATGGCGCGGTAAGCTTCAATCAGAGGAACCATCGGATTAAACTGATAGAAAGGCAGAAATTCTTTCGGTATACTGTCGAGGTTATAGAAAATCGGAGTCAGATAAAAAAGCATTTGCAAAACTACTCCCAAAGTGTGCTGAGTATCACGAAAAGTAACGTTAATGGCGGCGAGGGGATAAGCCAAACTCACGGTTAAGAAAAATTGAATTACCATCAAGACTGGCATATATAACAGCACTGTATTCGGCTGAATTCCATCAATTGCCAGAAAGATAATTAGTACGGGTAATGCTAGCAAAAAGTGAATTAGTCCAGTAGTGGTTGTCACCACCGGCAAAATCGCGATCGGAAAATTTGGCTGTCGAATTAAAGCCCGGTTGCTAGTAATCAACCCCGTTGCTTGGAATAGCGCCGTTTGAGTCCAAGTCCAAATTAATAAACCGCTAAAAGCAAAGGAAGAAAACTGCGGAACATTTACCGGAATTACGGTTTTAAACACAAAAGAAAATACCGCCAACTGTAATAGCGGATTAATCAAAGTCCAAGCAATTCCCAGAGTCGATCGCTTGTAAAGTAGTTTCATGTCGCGATCGACTAACTCCCGCAGCAAATCCCACAAATGAGCAACTCTGCGCCGTCGATAACCCAGTGTTTGCGTATTTTTCACAGTAAACCTCCAGCGACTACCTGCGGTTCCACCTGCTGCGGTTCAACATCAGGAAGTTCAGCTAATTTTTGAGCCTGTAACTGCGCTTCCCTGTAAGCAAAAGGACTCTGTAAAGCTCCCAGCAACTCGCTGACGACCAACTTGCGGGGAAACCATCCCGGCTGTCTCAATCGTCGCAACAGCCACCAGTTCAGCCAGTTAAACACCGCAAAGTGCAGAATTGCGCCACGGCTGACAGTGCGGTTGCGATCGCAGGTCAGCAAATAAGCCCCAAAACCGCGCCCATTATCCCGTAGCTGGCGACTCAAAGCCTCACCGCTGCGTCGGTGTACGTGCCACACAAAAGCTGTGGGCTCGTAAAAAGTCGAGTATCCCTTCGCCAAAATCCGGTGAAACATCTCAATATCCCCAGCGCCCCTAGTCGGAGTCCCCACATCCAAAGCCGGGTCAAAATTGCCTACATCCTGGAACACTTCGCGGCGGAAAGCCATATTCGCGCCAACGCCGTAAGCGCTTGCCCACAACAACTTCTGTGCTGTGAGGTTGCTACCGTCAACTTTAAAACAGTGGAGGTATTGCAGCATTCCTCCGTAGCCGAATTCGTATTGAATTTGAGCCTCTGTTTCCAATTCCGCCGGCGCCACCAAACCGCTAACTGCCATGATTTCCGGGTCAACAAAACCAGCAGCGATGCCCCGCAGCCAACCTCGATCGGGCCGCACGTCATCGTCTGTGAAAGCAATAATTTCGTGACTGGCTTCTGCGATGCCACGATTGCGAGCCCAGTCCAATCCTGGCCGTTCTTCCTTCACGTAGCGTACAGGTAATCCGGCGACGAATTCAGCGGTGCTGTTGTTGGAAGGAGCGTTGTCTATGATGATGATTTCGCGATCGGGATAGTCTACGGCGAGAATTGCTTCGAGAGCGCCTTTGAGTAAGTCGGTGCGATCGCGCGTACAGATAACTACGCTAATTGGTGGTAGCAGATCATTTGGTTTTGGTTGCAGCCCCAACTTTTCGGTCAGAATTGCTTTAGTCAATTCTTTCCCTATTTGCTCCACAATTGTCGATCGCACCCGATCAGCCGGAATAATTGCTTGCCAAGGATTGTTGAACATTTCCACCCATTTGATAGGCACTCCCCGGTAGCGCACCAAAATACGAATTTTATCGTATTTTTCAAGTCCCCTAATCTGATTTATCGGTTCTGAAAATTCGAGATCAAGCAGTTTTACGCCCATAAGTTTATCCTAGAAATAGTGGGGATTGGGGAATTGGGAATTGGGAATTATTTAACAGTCAATTCATAACTTTCAACAGTAATTAAAGGTTTAACCTCCTTAGTGCCACTACTTTTGGGCAAACCATTAACCGCGATCGCCACCAGCAACTTATCCGACAGAGAATTTGCCAGAATCGGACGCAAATGAACGCCTCGCAGCCGCTCAATACCAACCTTGGGAGTGATGTGACCGATCGGTAATTCACCGTAATACAAATAAATACCATCGGGCCGTTTCTCATCAATGATTCGTTCAGCAGTTGCCCAACCTTGCATCAAGTCTATTTCAATTTCGCGATCGCTCAAATCCCCCCTAGCCGAGCCACCTTGCATAAAACTAGAAATAGCCGATCGACTTTTCAACTCATCAATCACCCCCCTAAAATACCAATAACCGCGCAACTTTGCCCGCACCCACCGCCAAGTTGTCCGCATCCCAAAACTTTCTAGAAAATCTAAAGATTTTCTCAGCCCCGCAGCCAACAAATCCACCGCAGCAGGCCAAAAAAACGTGATCGCCGCCAAAATTTTATCTGCCCGCGAATAAGGAAGTTCGTAATTATTTACGTTTAAAATCGGTCTCAGTTCCGGGTGTCGCAAACCAATTAAAACATCCGAGCGTCCTTCCTGGCGAGCGCGACGAAAAGAGCGATCCAGATTGTTAGTTTCGTGTTCATAATGATAGCCCACCGCCCCCGCAGACATTACAAAAGGCACATCAGCTTTCAGCAAACGTACCCCGAATTCGTAATCTTCACCGCCACAATTCCCGAAAGCCACATCAAAGCCACCAAGATGAGCAAACAATCCTGAATCCAGAGAAAGATTACCACTGAGCAAATCTTCATACTCGTAGCGGTGAGTCGGCTGGCTCATTTTGTAAAATTTTTCCTCCCACCAACTCCGCACTTCCACATCAAAATAATTAGTGCTCCCCTGCAACTTGGGGGGATAAGGGCCCATGACAGCGCAGCCCGGATGCTCTCGGTGAGAGCGCGCGTGGCTCTCCACCAGCAGTGGCATTGCTTCAATATCATCATCTAAAAATAACAGCAATTCTCCAGTAGCAGCCGATGCTCCAGTATTACGTGCGATCGCAGCACTCCGACAATTCACCTCAATCACCTGTAATTTAAACGGAGTTTTGTAGTCTTGCAACATTACCAAAGTATCATCCATACAGCTATCTGCGACTACCGTAACTTCCATAAGCTCGATCGGATAAGTCTGCGATTGCAAAGCATCAAGAGCCCGCCGCAAAGAAGAACTTCGGTTATGAGTCGGAATAATTATGCTAATTGTTAGATTTTCCATATTTAAATTGGGAATTGGGAATTGGGAATTGGGAATTGGGAATGGGGAATTGGGAATTGGGAATTGGGAATAACCAATAACAAACAACCAATAACTAATGACTCATGACTAATGACTCATGACTTCTTATAACTGCTTGCGAGAAGTAAAATAAGCTATCGGCCCACTAAAACAGCCCCGCAATTGAGCCAAAAGCAAATCACTAGGAATAGAATCCGGCTGCTTTCGTAAAGAAGCAATTAGTTCAGGAATTTGTTTGTACCTCAACCATCCCCAAGCTAACAGAGGTACACTGAATTCCCTATTTACCACAAACATCCGCGTCCAAAAAGCATAGACTCCAATTCCATAACCTTGAAGTGTTTTGCGTAATTCTTCCCAAGTACGTCGGTGACGATGCCAACTCAAAGCCCTGGGTTCATAAACAATGCGATAGCCCGATCGCAAAATGCGCGCAAACAACTCACAGTCTTCCCCGCCCACAGTCGGAGTTCCAGCCCCCAAATCTTCATCAAACACTCCGATAAAGTCGATCGCACTGGAACGCAAAGCCATACTCGCCGAAACCCCCACAGTCGCGACAATCAGCGGATTATCCTTCGCCCCATCGAACACAACACGCCCAAATCCCCGCCCGTGGGGGCTATAGCGCTCAAACCATTCTTGCGCCTCCGTTTCCAATTCTAGGGGCATCACTAGCCCCGTAACGCACATCACGCGAGGGTCGCTAAAATTTTGCAACAGCGATCGCAACCAATTCGGGTCAGGGGACGCATCATCATCTGTAAACGCTACGAATTCGTGCTTAGCCTCCCGTAAAGCGCGGTTCCGAGCAGCGCTGGATCCCGGTACATCTTCCCGCACATAGCGGACTTTCGGGTAATTTTTGACCAGTTCCATCGTCGCATCGGTGGCAGGACAATTGTCAATTACCAAGTATTCCTGACCGTCGTCCGGGAGCCGCATAAATGCTTCCAAACAGCGCTGCAAATCTTCCGGGCGATCGCGCGTACAAACAACTACTGTGGCGATCGGCACTGGCTGCACCGCCCCGCGTTCGTCCCATTCCAAGGTGTCATATAGCCAGTTTTTCCACAGGTTATCCCCCACAGCGTTCATCAGTGTTTCCCGCAATTGAGATCCCTCAATGCGACCTCCGACTACGGACAAAGTTGCTTGCCCGATCGGGTTTCCATACAGTCGAATCAACACCAGAGCTTTGCTGTAACGTTCATCAACCGTTATTTCTGGTGGCAGTTGGGAAATTTCTAGATCGAGAATAGCTGTTGCCATATTACTAAATAAACAAGTATTGGATTGAATTAGATTTTAGATTTCAGATTTAACAATTGCAAATAAATACTCCGTATTTACCCGTATTTGAGCCAATGTATTGTTACCAACTATCTTCTACAAGATATCCACTTATCAATGCAATTATTGGCGATCGCATGACTCAAGTTAAGCATAGATTTTTTGATTGGTTTTATTCATTTTTACTGTCAATTACTCGCCAATGTCAAGCCAGGATATAGAGGAGACGGCAATGCCGTGTCCCTACCATATTATTTTCGGTAGGGACACGGCACTGCCGTCTCCTAATTTCTTTCTTGAGAACTCGATCGCCGAAGATCTTGCTGTGACTGCATTTTCCTTCTTCCTTCTTCCTTCTTCCTTCTTCCTTCAACACCCGCCATTGCAAACATTTTCACTCGATCGCATCAAAAAGTCATCACAACAGTTAAAATCTCGTGATACTGCAAATCGCGCGCAGAGCAGGGAGATCACCGCAGTGATGGAACTCGATTGTTTACCGTACGGCGCAGGTCACGCCAATGAAGGAATCTGTCTGTTAGTGCGAATGGGGCCGCACCGGATTCTACTCGACTGCGGTATTCAAGATATCGCAGCACTGTCAACAGGTCTCGATCGCCCAATGCCAGCCGATTTAGTCCTGTGTACCCATGCCCATTCCGACCACGCCAGAGGTTTGCTAGCACTTCACCAATCTTTCCCGCAGTTGCCCATCTACGCAAGCGAAGTGACAACCCAACTGTTACCCCTCAACTGGCCACAACACAGTCAGTCATCAGAGTTACAGTTCTGTCAAGCACTACCTTGGCAGTCGCCAGTGGAACTACGCCGGGGACTCAGAGTCCAGTTATTCCCCTCTGGACACTTGCCCGGAGGGGCTGCTGTACTCCTGACCTATGCAGCACCCCAACGCACCTACAGCCTCGTTTACACTGGCGATTTTTTCCTATCCAATTCTCGTTTAGTGGAAGGCTTACCCCTGGGAGAACTCAGGGGACTCAAACCGGACGTGCTAATTTTGGAAGGCAGTTATGGCACTGCGCGTCATCCGCACCGCCGACAACTGGAAAATCAGTTAGCAGAACGAATTCACCGGGCGATCGCCGATGGATACTCCGTACTGTTGCCCACACCCGCACTCGGTTTGGGGCAAGAACTGCTGATGTTACTCCGCAGCCATCACTTTTTCACCGGGCGTGACTTAAATATTTGGGTAGATGGCGTTGTTGCTGACGGGTGCGATGCTTATCTGGAATTACTGCCACAATTTCCCACTGCTGTCCAAAATTTTGCCCTACACCAACCTTTGTTTTGGGATGAAAGGGTCAAACCTCGCGTGCGCCGCCCAGATCCCCAACAGCGACCATTGTTAGGTCAAGCCCCGTGTATCGTGATTACTGACGAAACTGTTGATTTAAATTTGTACCTAGGCGATCGCACAAATCCTTGGATTGTACTTGCACCTCAAAAACCCGGATATCCTGTCCCAGAATCTCTTCATAAATTACAAGAATCAGGAGTTCAACTCGTCGAAACTTACTTGCTATCCGAACACTGCGACGGGCCCGGAACTACGCAGCTAATTCACAATTTGCGCCCCCAGCACGTAATTTTGATCCACGGTTCCCCCGCCTATTTGGCAGACTTAGCCAATTTGGACGAGTTGCGAAACCGCTACCAATTGCACACTCCAGCCACCGGAACCGTCGTTGATTTGCCGATCGGGGAAATATTTTTGCAACCACCGATCACCGAAACCAATTATGAGGGAGAACTCAGCGATTTAGGGACAGAAATTGCGATTAGTTTGCCACACCCGATTACAGACGATTCCCGCTGGACGGGTTTTGCTGATACGGGGTTGGTAGAAGCGCGATGGCAAGGAGAAGAACTTGTGTTGCGAGGGATTTCTCAGCGAGAATTGCTTTTTCAAGGAGGCGATCGAACTCGTACAATCAACATCGAATGCTGTGCCAACTGTCAGCACTACCGAGGCCAGCGTTGTTGGAATCAGTTATCTCCTTTGTTTGGATTTAAAGTCACTCCCGATGGCTACTGTCCCGTTTTTACCAAGAAAATGGGTTGAAAGTTATATAGAGGACACGGCTTGGCCTTAGTCCCTACAATATTATTTGGGGTAGGGAAACGGCACTGCCGTGTCCTAATTTCTCAATTAAAAAAAACACGCAAAAAAAGGAGAAAAGTGATCTTCTAATCTCCCAATTTTGAATTGTCCGTGTAAACACAAGCTGAAAACTAATCCAAACTAGAGTCCGGGTAGTGATTACGAATTTGTTCTGCTTCTGGACAATCATCAGAAACTAGGGGTTCGCAAGTTCTTGATATCGAAGCCAACTTCTGGGACACAGAACCAATACTCTCTAGACGCACCATTTCTTCCCAAGAGCTGAGCTCGTCTTCTTCGTCCGTTTCGTAGCGCAGCGTGACTAGATCCCCTTCAATATCTAGGATACGAGCGCGCTCTATCCAACGTTGCTGATCTCGAAGAAAAATAGAAACCTCACGACCATCACAACAGAGTTGATAGATTTTGCGCTGTAGCATTTGTCAGTTCTCCTGCGCAGTGTATGTGCTCAAAAAGATTGCCTGTTTACAGTAACGTACTTTGAGCTTTACATCGGAAGACATAGCCCTATAGACTAGCCAGCTTCACGTTTTCCAAAACTTTGAAACCGATGGGGATTACCAAATTAAATCATACCACTAAATCTACCTACTACGCCATTTATATTGTCACACTTTATGCAGTGGCTGTGTTAGAACGAAAAATCAGGATTAGAGGCGTAGCGATCGGCCGTAGAATATTAACTATGATTTTAACATATTGCTAAAAAAATCATTAAGTTTAGCTAATTGTGATGGAAGTCACTGACAGCATGGCTCCACTAAATGTAAAAGGTGGTGGCAGCCAATAACTAGCTTCAAAGCGGGCAGCGGAACCTGTGGCGGTTAAGCTAAGAAAATTGAGGTTCCGTTCAAAAAAAAATTGAAGTAAACGCGAGTCTTGCGTGTTAAGGAGGCTAATTGATGGTATACGCAGAAAATTGGTCGCAGCCGTCTATTTTAGATCTAGCGCGATCGGGCAACTTTCAAGCCCTGAATTACTGGATTGACAGCCTGCTTCGACCAGAAGGGATTTATGCCCGCGTAGAAGAAGCTCAGGCTGGATGCGTGCAAATCTTGGTGGAATTCCAGCGCGACTTTGCCTCAGATACCACACTACTGGGAAGCACTCTACGAGAAGGCGTAGTCAAATTTATTTGTCACCAACTCTGGAGACTAAACTCGCCAGCAGTAGAAGGAGTGAGAATTCACGCGCGTTTAGCTGGAGAACCAGAAATTCTGTGGAAACAATCAGTACGCATTGTCACTCCGGCCAATCGCGATCGGCGACGTTACCGTTCCCTACTCGTCGTTGATTGGGTTAAATTTAAAACCTATCGTTCCCTATTGCTAATCGGTTCATCACTGGCTTCATTTGTTCTGGGTTGTTGGGTGACATACCAGGAAGCTTTGATTCTGCGACCATTCCCGATCGCCTCCGGGCAGCAGCAAGTTGCACTCACATCCGGGCCACCTCCCAAACGTGCAGATACCGTACAAGCAGCCCTAGAAACATTACCAGTAGTACAGCACAAACAAGTTGCCAATCCCTATGACCCAACCGTCACCCTGATGTTTGGCGGGAACGTGAATCTATTAGATGCCTTTTCCAAAGTGGCAGACAGAGGCTACGATTGGGCATTCGCCAACATGGAAGAATATCGCAAAGCAGATGTGGCGATGGTTAACCTCGAAAACCCCCTGACTCGCTCTACCTTGGGTAAAAGTAAAAAACAATTAAATTTTAAAGCCGATCCAGAACTGGTCAAAATATTAACCGCAGGAGGAGTGGATATTGTCAATCTGGCAAATAACCACGCTATGAACTACGAGGAACCCGGACTGGTGGAAACTATAAATACTCTAAATAATGCTGGAATCCAGAGTGTGGGAGCAGGGAAAAATATTAAAGAAGCCAGGCGTCCAGAGATTATTGAAGTTAAAGGTCAGCGGATCGCGTATCTTGGTTATTACGATTCTGACCTCCACGCTGCGGACTTTGGGAAAGCGGGGACTAACCCGCGCCGCAACAACCGCGTAGCCGAGGATATTCGAGCTCTCAAGGGTCAAGTAGACTGGATTATTGTGAATTATCACTGGGGAGTAGAATTGGCAGATTATCCAGGAGATTGGCAGATAGATTTGGCTCGGTTTACGATCGACCAAGGTGCCGATTTAGTCGTGGGACATCATCCCCACGTTCTCCAAGGTGCCGAAGTTTACAAAGGCCGACCGATAGTATACTCCCTAGGAAATTTCATCTTCGGCGGCAATGCTCGCAGCGATTACGACACCGCCGTACTGAAAGTATCGCTCAAAGACAGAAATATGAAAGTAGAATTTTTGCCTGTGGAGGTGAAAAAGTTTCAGCCGAAAGTGGTAAAAGGGCCAGCGGGCGATCGCATCCTCAAGCGCGTCGAGCAGATTTCTAGTATTTTTGACAAGCCGATGGGATCGCAAGTAGTTCTCGAAGCCCCATTATCAGCAGTACCAGGTCAAAAAACTCCGAATTCTCAATTCCCAGGAGCGACCCAGAAGGGTACACAACAGCCCCAGCCCCATTCCCCATTTCTAGGAGGTGAAAGTAATAGACAAGAGGAGCCCAAACCAAATCCCAATTTGCCAGCTTTGCCCGCTGCACCCAAACAGCAGGAAAATTCGTCAATTTTGAAGAACCGAACTTTTCCGGCTACTGAGTCAAGCCCGCCTCCAAATCAAGATTTGCCACCGCGCCTCTACCGAGGTCAAAATCCCAAACCCAGCGGAGAATCAGAGCCGTTTACCAAAGAGCCATTCATCAAAGAACCGTTCATTTCGCCTCCCTCTCCCAGTTCGGGAACCGTGCTAAGCCCCCAAGGCTATCTTCCCCAAACCCAGTCTCCATCCTTCAAAGTCGCTCTCAAAGAACCGACTCCCATAGCGCTGATTCCAGTTAGCAAAACCGACCGCGACTACAAGCCGATCGCCCTGCCTCCCCTATCTGCAATCAAGAAATCTAATAAAGATTGAAGCGTGGGGGGATTGTCAAACATCCCAAGTAATGCAAAGCCAACGGATTGTAAGTTTCTGGCTGACAACTCAAGGCGAACTATAAAGCCGTCCTGAAAGGACGGGGTTTCAACCAATTTTTATGATGACAGATGTGTTTGCGATCGCGCTCAAACAAAAGCAGTACAAAACCTACGTCCTCTCCGACGAAACTTCTAACTCGGTTCTAGAAATTGTCCCGGAACGAGGCGGTATAGCCACTAGCTGGCTGGTTGAAGGCAAAGAAATCTTCTACTTAGACACCGAACGGTTCACCAATCCCGATTTGACTGTACGCGGCGGAGTCCCAATCCTGTTCCCGATTTGTGGTAATCTCCCCGACGATACTTATATACACAAGGGAGAGAAGTGGAAACTCAAACAGCACGGCTTTGCTCGCGATTTACCTTGGACAGTAGGGGAAAAAGTTACGGAGGGTGGTGCGGCTATTACCCTAATCCTCGACAGCAACGAAAAGACCCTGGCTGTTTATCCCTTTGATTTCCGACTAGCCTTCACTTATCAGATTAAAGGCAATTCTTTGGAAATTTTTCAGCGATACACCAATCTGTCTGACGAACCAATGCCGTTTTCTAGTGGCTTGCACCCTTATTTTTTAGCGCCGGACAAGTCCAAGCTGCGCTTTGAAATTCCGGGAATGCAGTACAGAGATCAGAACACTCACTCCAAGGGTTATTTCACCGGGGTTTTTGACCCGAAGCTGGATGAAATAGATGTTTCGTTTGATGAACTCACCGGTCTTGCTGCTACAGTCACTGACTCGTCGCGCGACTTGCGCCTTACCCTCAGCTACAACTCTAGCTATGGCAAGTTGGTGTTCTGGATGGTCAAGGGCAAGGATTTTTACTGTTTGGAACCTTGGACTGCTCCTCGGAATGCCATAAACACAGGCGCACACTTGATTTATTTGCAGCCGGGAGCGACTTGCGAGATGCTGATTCGGATGACTGCAACTTTTTTGTAAAAAAGACTTGCTATTTAAATAGATGGGTGCTACTATCAGTGAATGTGCGCGGTGACAATGTTTTCGCGGGTCGCTAGCTCAGCGGTAGAGCATTCGGCTTTTAACCGATTGGTCTCGGGTTCAAATCCCGGGCGACCCATAAATCAGGATAAAACCTAAAAGATTGAGTTCAGAGTTTAAGGCTCTGAACTCAATCTTTTGGTATTTTGACTTTTGGATTGAAATCTGGAAACATCCTGCGCGATCGGTAGCAAATTGTCTTAAGATTATCGTAAGAATTGAACTTGTCCAAAATCCACTACGATCAATCACAAATAATTAGGAGGAATATCTATGGCGCTTGTACCTATGAGACTGCTGCTCGACCACGCGGCTGAAAATGGTTACGGCCTACCGGCTTACAACGTCAATAACATGGAGCAAATCCAAGCCATCATGCGCGCTGCTGACGAAACCAACAGCCCCGTGATCTTGCAAGCTTCTCGCGGCGCTCGCACCTACGCTGGGGAAAACTTCCTGCGCCACTTGATTTTGGCCGCAGTTGAAACCTATCCTCACATCCCCATTTCCATGCACCAAGACCACGGTAATGCCCCTGGTACTTGCTATTCCGCCATGCGCCAAGGTTTCACCAGCGTCATGATGGATGGTTCTCTGGAAGGAGATGCTAAAACTCCTGCTAGCTACGAGTACAACGTCCAAGTTACTCGCGATGTGGTGAATGTTGCTCATTCGATCGGCGTTAGCGTCGAAGGCGAATTGGGTTGCTTGGGTTCTCTGGAAACAGGCATGGGTGAAGCTGAAGATGGACACGGCTTTGAAGGTGCTTTGTCTCACGATCAGTTGTTGACTGATCCCGAACAAGCTGTTGATTTCGTTGAGCAAACCGGCGTTGATGCTCTAGCAGTGGCGATCGGCACTTCTCACGGCGCTTACAAGTTTACTCGTAAGCCGACTGGCGAAATTTTGGCAATCAGCCGCATTGAAGAAATTCACCGCCGCTTGCCAAATACTCACTTGGTAATGCACGGTTCTTCTTCTGTGCCCCAAGAATTGCTGGAAATCATCAACAGCAACGGTGGCAAAATCCGCGAAACCTACGGCGTACCTGTGGAAGAAATCCAAAAGGGCATTAAGTGCGGTGTTCGCAAGATCAATATCGATACTGACAACCGTTTGGCAATTACTGCTGCGGTACGTCAAGCTTTGTTTGCGAAGCCTGATGAGTTTGATCCTCGTCACTTCCTGAAGCCATCGATCAAGTTTATGCAAAAAGTTTGTAGCGATCGCTATGAATCTTTTGGCGCAGCGGGTCATGGTACAAAGATCAAGCAAATGTCTTTGGATGATTTTGCAGCTAAGTATGCTAAGGGCGAATTGAGCTCTACTAAGAAAGCTGTAGCTGTTTAATTAAATTGCCGCCTGTCCTCATCTATAGAAATGTTAGGTAGGGATGGGCGGCTCCAAAATTTCTCCGAAAACAGAGGAAGACATGATAGAGGAGACGGCAGTGCCGTGTCCCTACCCAAAATAACATTGTAGGGACACGGC
>JAYSVM010000113.1:0-4996 GCA_043718495.1 Oscillatoriales bacterium
TGCATCCAATCAGCAGAACCAATATAAACCTCCTCGTCGCCACCATTGAAAAAATAAAACATCCGAGAATGCTCTAAAAAGCGGCCGATAATACTGATAACTTTGATATTTTCGCTAACACCTTCAACGCCGGGACGCAAACAGCAAGTCCCCCGAATAATCAAATCAATTTTCACCCCAGCTTGAGAAGCTTCGTACAAAGCAACAATGATTTGAGGGTCAACTAAAGCATTCATTTTAGCGACAATTCGGCCACAGCTACCACTTCCAGTTTCAGCATTCAAGCGACAAAATTCAGATTCGCGACGGATGAGGGCCAAAAATCGATCGCGCATATTGACCGGTGCCACCAATAAATTACGATAAGATACCTGTCGCGAATAGCCAGTCAAATAATTAAACAAATCCGTCAAATCCGAACCTAAATCCTCCCGACAACTCAACAAACCCACATCCGTGTAAAGTCCCGCCGTCTTGGGATTGTAATTGCCAGTACCGATGTGGACGTAGCGACGAATGCACCCGTCCTCCCGGCGTACCGCCATCAAAATCTTGGTGTGTGTCTTAAGTCCCACCAAACCGTAGACTACATGAACTCCAGCTTGTTCTAACTTGCGAGCCCAGTTAATATTATTTTCTTCATCGAATCTAGCCTTGAGTTCTACTAAAACAGCTACCTGTATACCATTTTCGGCTGCTTGAATTAAGGCACTAACGATCGGCGAATCACCAGAAGTCCGGTATAAAGTCATCTTAATGGCTAACACAGCGCGATCGTGCGCCGCCTCAGTCACAAATCGCTGCACCGTAGCAGCAAAGGAGTGATAGGGATGGTGCAGCATGATATCCCCCCGGCGGATTGCGCTAAAAATATCCTCACTCTCCTCAGCATGGGTGATGGATTCGTCAATTCTTCCCGGTTCCGAGTTCCGCAAACGGGGTGGCACTACGGGCGTCCACGGCGGGTCTTTCAGTTCCGGCACCGGCAGTCCGACGAAAGACATCAAATCCTTGAGGCCTAGCAGCCCCTCCACGACGTAAACATCTTGCTCGCCGAGTACCAACTCGTCCATGAGCATATCTCGCAGAGCAGGTGGCATAATCGCTTGGATTTCCATGCGTACCGCAGAACCTCCAAACCGACGTTTACGGAGTTCCTGTTCTATTGCCAACAACAAATCATCTGCCTCATCTTCTTCTACAGTTAAATCTGCATTGCGAGTAACGCGAAATGGGTGATATTCCTGAATGTCCATCCCCGGAAACAAAGCTTCTAAATTGTGAGCAATTACCTGTTCTAGGGGGACTCCTGTCCAAACAGCAGATTTGCCTCTTTGTTGCCACTGCAAATCTGCCGGTAGTACCAGAAACCTTGGCAAGACTTGAGGTACTTTGATGCGGGCAAATAGTTCTTCTCGTGTATCAGGATCTCTGACTACAACTGCTAAATTGAGACTGAGATTAGACAGGTAGGGGAATGGGTGACTGGGGTCAACTGCTAGGGGTGTGAGTACGGGAAATACTTGTTCTTTGAAGTAGCGATGTAGGTAGGTGCGCTGTTCTTGATTGAGGTCAATGTAGTCGAGAATGTGGATGCCGCTAGCTGCTAGTTTTGGCCGTAGGGTTTGCTCAAAATAGGAGTGTTGCTGAGTAACCATTGGCAAAAGTCGTTTGCTAATGGCATCTAGCTGTTGTTGAGGTGTGCTCCCATCGGAGGTGAGTTTGCTGACTTTTGCTTCTACTTGCTGTTTGAGGGCTGCTACCCGCACCATGAAGTATTCGTCGAGGTTTGAGCTAAAAATAGCCAGAAATTTGAGTCTTTCTAGGAGGGGTGTGCGGGGGTCTAGGGCTTCGTGGAGGACGCGGTTGTTGAATTCTAGCCAGCTTTGTTCTCGGTTGAAGTAGTATTGGGGGTCACTGAGGTTGATTTCGGTGTAGGTTTTGGCCGGGGTCTTTTTTGGCTTGGGCATGGTTTGGGGAAGTCTTGGGGATGCTCGGTGATGGCATTGGTAAATTAGTATTGTAGGTGAAGGGATTGGTTTGTATTTGTTTTTGTGCGATCGCCCGTTCTGATCATACCTGTAGGGAAACGGCATTGCCGTGTCCGTGTCCAATATCACGAACCAATCCTCCCAATCCAATTCTGCACCGCATCCAACAAATCATCTCCATCCACCGGAAAACCTGTTAACGGCAATTCCAGCGGTGTATCGGTAATCCAGGCGATGTGAATTCCGATGTGAGTGTCGGCGAGTTTGCGGGTGAAAGATGAAAGCGCATCTTCGCAGGGACAGGAGTGCAAAATTAAGGCGATGTGCTGTTTTTGGAGGCGGTTTTTGAGTTGGGGAATTAATCGCTTGAATTCGGGGGGCGTTGCGAATGGCGGGAATGTCTGTATCTGCGGGGAAGATTGTTTGATATAGTTGGGTACAGAGCTCTTGGGCGATCGCACTTCTATCGGTTTCGCCTTCTAAGGCGCGAATGTTGAGGGGAACGACCCAGGTTTTATCGGTGGGTTGGAGTTGTTTGAGGAGTGTGGGGATATCTGTATTTTGTGGGTGGTTGTCTGGTATTGGGGAATTGGTGGGTTGGGTGTGCCATGCTTGATAAAATTCTGGGTAAGTCATATTTTGGGCACAGTCCCAGATGACTTTGTAGCTGTTTTCATAGAGATTAGAATCGTTTTCACGGACTTCGGAAATTAGGCAATTTTTCAAACCTGAGAGTGCGATGGCGAAGTGTTTACCTTTCATAATTTTCCCTAATCTATCTGCCACTTGCCACCGGGTATTTTTATCACCTGAATTGCGGATTAACTCGACCAAAGCGGATATCGCCACCGGATTATCTTTGTCTATTTTCAATAAGCTATCTGCCGCTTGTCTCCGGGTAAGTTCTTTCTGAGAAGTATTTATCAACTCGACCAAAGCGGATATCACTACTGGATTATCTTTGTCTATTTCTCCCAAGCTATCTGCCGCTTGCTTCCGGGTATATTCATACTGAGAAGTACGGATTAACTCGACTAAAGCTTGGATTGCAACTGGGTTATTTTTGTCTATTTTTCCTAATCTCAATGCCGTCATGCTCCGGGTATTTTCATCCCCTTCAGTACGGATTAACTCGACTAAAGCAGCGACTGCAACTGGGTTAGCATTGTCTATTTCTCCTAAGCTATCTGCTGCATACCTCCGGGTAACTTCTTTCTGGGCAGTAGCGATTAACTCGACTAAAGCTTGGATGGCAACTGGGTTATTGTTGTCTATTTTTCCTAAAACATATGCCGCTTCGACCCTGGTAGTTTCATCCCACTCAGTAGCGATTAACTCGACTAAAGCTTGTATTGCAACTGGGTTATCTTTGCCTATTTGCGCTAAACTCTCTGCCGCGAACCTCTGGGTAAATTCATTCTGAGAAGTAGCGATTAACTCGACTAAAGTTTGGATGGCAACTAGGTGGTTTTTGCCGACTTGTCCTAAGCCTTGTGCCGCTATACCCCGGACAGTTTTATTCTGAGAATTACGGATCAAATCGACTAAAGTTGCGACTGCAACTGGGTTCTCTTTGTCTATTATTCCTAAGATAGATACTGCTTCGATACGGGTACTTTCATTCTGGCAAGTATTGATTGACTCGACTAGAGTTGCGACTGCAATTGGGTTAGCGTTATCTATTATTCCTAAGATAAGTGCCGCTCGCCTCCGGGTATATTCATTATGAAAAGTACGGATTAATTTGACTAAAGCTTCGATCGCAACAGGGTTATCTTTGCCTATTTTTACTAAGCTAGATACCACTTGATGGTCGGCAACTTCTTTTTGAGAAGTACGGATTAACTCAACTAAAGTTTGGAACGCAATTGGGTTATTTTTGTCTATTATTCCTAAGTTAAATGCCGCTAGCCTTCGGGTATTTTTACTACCTGAATTGTGGCTTAAATCGACTAAAGCTTGGATCGCAACAGGATTATCTTTGTCTATTTTTCCTAAGCTAGATGCCGCTAGCCTCCGGGTATTTTCACTCTGGGAAGTACCGATTAACTCAAATAAACCGGAGATCACCCTTTCCCGATCCGTCTCTTTGAGTATCTCCCTTGCTCCCTTTGCAAGTGGAGCGAGAGATGTTTGCCACTCCTGTTTTTCCTCATCAAAATAACCAAATCCCCACTTAATAACCTGCGACACAATCTCATCAGCAAGACTACAATCTTTAAACTCAGCAATCCCCGCAGCCGCGAGAAAATACGCACGATATCCATAAAAATCACCACACCCATCCTCAAACTCAACCAACGCCTTAATAAACCCTTCCTTCTCCTCCTTCCCTACCTCCTCACGCCCCAACCACAGCAAAATAACCTCCTTCCACTGCTTCTCAAAAATGCGATACCTAGCATCAGGATGTCGCGGATTCTCAGGAATATGATTCAAGAAAAAGTGCCAATCCTCAACCGCCAACGCCGCAAAATATTCCTGAAACGTCGGATGGTAAAAAGCATAAATCCCTTCCAGCGTCTCCGCATCCCTCGCCACTAAATTCAGCCAACCCAAACGACAAGCCAACTCAAACTGCGATGCACCCATCACCCGATATCCCACACTTTCTCGCAACTGAAACCGCGCAGTTTCATTTAACATCCCAGAAAGTGCCAATTTCCCCAAAGCCGCATTCAAATCCTGCTGCTGAATCCAATTCAAGTGCGGTTTTTTCCACTGATACAAAGTAGTCACAAACCGCCGATAAAGCTTAGCCTTAGTATCCGGCAAATCGCCATCCAAGGATTGCCAAGTGCCGCACAGCAGCGAACATCTCAGGGGATTTTTTACTAAATCTCGAATTCGCTCTTTTCCCGGTGCTGCTAATGCTTCCCGTAGCTGTTGAGAAAGCACCCCCCCAGCCCCCCTTGCTAAGGGGGGAGTAAGAGTTTCCCCGGCTTCCCGTAGCTGTTGAGAAAGCACCCCCCCAGCCCCCCTTGCTAAGGGGGGAGTAAGAGTTT
>JAYSVM010000114.1:0-16466 GCA_043718495.1 Oscillatoriales bacterium
AGAAATTAGGAGACGGCAGTGCCGTTTCCCTACCGTGATTTATTGTAGAAATTAGGAGACGGCAGTGCCGTTTCCCTACCGTGATTTATTGTAGGGACACGGCAGTGCCGTGTCCTCTATATTATGCCGTGTCCTCTATGATATGATGCTCAGAGCTTGGGAATGAGTAGAATAGCAATTTAGTGGGTTTTATTTGTGTCTAATTAGCTCGTAAATTTCCACATAATCTTTAGCTGGATATTTCCAAGAATTGTCACAATTCATGCCTTGAACCATGAGTTTTTCAAACTGATCTGGATAGTCATACCATAATCCGAGCGCCCGATCGATCGCCGATTCTAGAGCATAGTAGTCGCTTTGGTAAAACACATAGCCATTTCGTTCTTCTGCAATGTGACTGGTATCGTAATCGCGATCGAACACAGTATTCACCAAACCGCCAACTCCCCGTACTACAGGCACTGTCCCATACCTCAAGCCGATCATCTGAGTCAGCCCGCAGGGTTCGTAGTTGCTGGGAACCAAAATTAAGTCTGAACCTGCATAAATTAGGTGCGATAGTTCCTCATTAAAACCTAGTTCCAAATGGCAGTCAGGATTGTCATTTAAAACCCGTTTTTCGTGCTGAAAATGATCGTTAATTCCGGCTTCAGTCGCTGAACCCAAAAGCACGAATTGTGCGCCTTTATTTAGAGAGTAATAAATTGCATGATGGAGGAGATGAACGCCTTTTTGATCATCTAAACGACCGATGAATGCAATAATTGGTTTGTCGGCATCCCGCAGTAAAAGCCGATCGCGCAAAGCTTGTTTAGTTTGGGCTTTTCCGGTCAAATCTTCCTGAGTGTAGCGATCGGGGATATAGCGATCGGTTTCTGGATTCCACACATCGTAGTCGATACCATTGAGCACCCCGCGAAATTTGTCTTGGTACAAATGCAAAGTATGGCCCAACCCGTAGCCAAACTGACCGACATGAGCTTCCCAAGCGTGGTGCGGCGAAACTGTGGTGACAAAGTTCGAGTAAACAATGCCGCCTTTCATAAAGTTGATGGCAAAAGGGTTAAAGTTATCTTGGAGGCGATCGTACTGAAAGTAATAATCCTCTCGATTCAAACCAGTTGCTTGCAGAACTTCGCTACCGCCCATGCCTTGATGTTTGAAATTGTGAATGGTATAGCAGACTCGCTGATATTCCATCCAATTATATTTGTAAATTTCAAACAACATGACAGGAATTAAACCTGTTTGCCAGTCGTGACAGTGGATAATATCGGGGCGCTTGTTAGTTCTCAGTAAAAATTCTAAAGCGGCTTTGCTGAAAAATGCAAACCGCATATTGTCGTCATTGCAGCCGTAATAGCAACCACGATTGAAGAAGTTGTCTTGAGAGTGGGACTCGATGAAGAAACACAATTGCCCGTGAACCCAGCCACTGAAAACTGTACAGCGGATTTCGCCACCGTACCAGGGCACAAGTAAATCCTCATAGGCAACATGAAGTCCCCAAATGTGGTCGTACCTCATGCAGTCGTACTTGGGTAGGATAATCTCGATCGCATGACCGGAATTTTCTAACTGCCGACTCAAACCGTAAACTACGTCGCCCAAGCCTCCTGCTTTGATGACGGGGGCGCATTCAGAGGCAATTTGTACTATATACATTTTTCTTGCTAACTCCTAGGTGAATCAAAAAATATTTTCTTAATTTGACAAATTATATGGTTTTTCGGTGAATAAGCAAGTCCGCCATTAGAAATAAAAAGCCACCTCACAATAGTCAACAGACTACCGATCGAGCTTACGCTGAATTTGCCTCAAAGATTGGTACATTTCTGGCAAACGGTTGTAGACGGCTGCCGCTTTCAGAAATAGCTTGTGGGGAATTGCTGGGACACCTGTCACGATCGCACCTGCTGCTACATCACTGTGAATTCCGGCTTTGGCTGTGGCGATCGCCCCATCTCCAATTTTAGCTTGATTAGCAATCCCAACTTGACCAGCCAAAATGACATTATTGCCAATTTTGACCCCGCCAGCCATGCCAACATGAGCGGCAAAAGCGCAATTTTTCCCAACTTGACAGCCGTGGCCTACGTGTACTAAATTGTCAATCTTGGTATTTTGACCGATGCGGGTTTCTCCAACAGCGGGTCGATCGATGGTGCTATTGCAACCCACCTCAACGCCGTCTTCTAAAACAGTGCAGCCAGACTGCTCCATTTTGACCCAGCCTGTCGGTGTCGGCACGAACCCAAAACCTTCGCTCCCGATCGCCGCACCACTGTGAATCACGCAATTTGCCCCGATGCGAGTACGTTCGTGAATCACACAGTTAGCGTGTAAAACAGTGCCTTCACCGATTTCTACATCTGGGTAAATTACGACATTTGGGTGAATGCAAACATTGCTGCCAATTTTGACTCCTGGTTGAATAACGGCGTGGGGGCCGATATAGACATTTTCACCAATTTGTGCTGTGGGGTGAACGGTGGCTGCGGGATGGATTTCTGAGGTTGGGCGAAACGGTTGATAAAAAAGGGCGATGGTTTGAGCAAACAGCAGTCGCGGATCCGGTGCGGCTATCCAGGCTATATGGCGATCGGCACACATAGCCTGGAGGCTTTCATCTAAGGGCAGAATTAAGGCAGAAGCATTTGTCGAGGCTGTATGAGAGGCAAATTTAGCACCTTCTATGTAGCTGATTTTGTCCGATGCGGCTTCATCAACTGGGGCTGCGCCAGTAATTTCTGGATCGTTAGCAACCGATGCTGTGAGTGTACGGCTACTGGCTAAATTCAGTTTTTGTACTATTTCGCTAAATTTCATCTATAAAAATTGGTGGTTAACAGGGATTTACCACTTTTAAAATTACCAGCTTTGGAGCACTGTCTGAGCAGTCGGCATGAAAAAAAACACGACTTAGCCCTCTTCTGTCATTGTGGGGAAATAAAAATAAATGTAGGTTGGGTTGAACAGAGTGAAACCCAACAGTCACAAGATTTTTAGCTGTTGGGTTTCGTTCCTCAACCCAACCTACGACGGGACTCTACACAATAGCAAGAGCCCCGACTTTTTCAAGAAGTCGGGGCTCTAACAGGAATTATTTTTCGCAGCTATTGTACAGAAACTGCATCGACGTCAACGGTGCTGGCTTTGGCTTCAGAAGTCCCGCTGGTGGCTTCGGATGTTGAGGCTGTCTGAGTCTGGCGGGATTTAAAATAGTCGATCGACATTTGGGAAATTTCCGAAATCAGTAGCACAGCGATCGCCACATCGTCAATTTGTCCAATGACGGGAAGGAAATCGGGCGCAATGTCGATCGGGCTTATCAGATATGCCATGGTTCCCAGAATAATCCACCAGCGGTACTTGGGGTTACGGAGTGTGTCGCGGTACCAGTTGTAAACAGATTGTATAGAAAAGTTCATGGGGTTATCCTCTACTTATATTTTCAATCTTGACCGATTCTCTCTCAAAACGCTTGTGGAGATATCCCCCCTAGGGTTGGGAAGAGAATTCTACCTGGGAGTATTGGGAATTGGGAATTGGGAATTGGGCATTGGGAATTGGGAATTGGGCATTGGGAATTGGGCATTGGGAATTGGGCATTGGGAATTGGGCATTGGGAATTGGGCATTGGGATTATTAATATTACTCACAGCCAGGATACGGCAGTGCCGTGTCCCTACAGTTAATCTGACGTAGGGACACGGCACTGCCGTGTCCGACCTATCTACTGCCGTGTCCGACCTATCTACTGCCGTGTCCGACCTATCTACTGCCGTGTCCTCCATCTCTACTACATTGTAATTTCATCCAAAGATGCGATCGCCACATCAGCCTTTTCCAAGTGACTAACCTCCGCCTTCCCCCAACAAATCCCGATACAGCCAGCCGCGCCAGCATCTCTACCCATCTGAATATCCCCCGCCGAATCTCCCACCATCAAAGTTGCTGCGGGATCTACTCCGAGTCTCTCACAAGCTAACAAAAATAGTCTCGGATCTGGCTTATTGAGCTGTACTGAATCCACACCCATTTCTAACTGAATGTAATCGCTTAATTGGTAAGTTTTGACGAATTTTTCCACTGCTTCCGTTGTCGCAGCAGAAAGAATTCCTAGTTTCAAACCCGCGTCTGAAAGATATTTCAGCACTTCCAAACTGCCAACAAACAAAGGAGAAGGTGGACTATTTTTTAACATTTCGTCGGCTTCATCAAAAGCACGTTGGGCGATCGCTAAAGATTCTATCCATCCTCTGCCAGTTTCGGCGATGTAGCCCGCCGCCACAATTTCGTTTTCGCGGCGGCTACCGACTGCTAGCAAGCCCGTGGGGTCAATTTTACCAGGTTCGATGCCGAAAGCCATTTGCAATGGTTCTCCAACGCCGGGAATTTGAGCGTCTACAAGGCGCGAGCGCTTCATCCCTAAATGTCTCAAAAATTCTTGAGAATCCTCTAGAGTGCCGTCTTTGTCAAAGATCACGGCTTGAATATTGGAGAAGCTAATGCCCCGACATTTAATAGTTACCAAGAATCTGAACTCCCTAATTTTTATATATTGGGACACAACATTAAAATTAGGACACAACAGTGTTGTGTCCCTACGAAATTAGATTGTATACGATATTCTACTCGTTACCCGGCTCTGCCTGGTAACGCAGATCCGGAGGCTCTGCCTCCCAATTTCTGCTTCGTAGCAGCGAGGCAGAGCCTCTAGATATCAGTTCCCAGGCAGAGCCTGGGAACCAGGTATAATTATTAAAATCGTCCCGCTAACTTGGCTACAATTAATGCTAGTTGAACGAGCTTCACAGGCTTGGCAAGATGCTCGTTGAAACCAGCTTCGATCGCACTTTGCCGCTCTTTATCACTCGCATAGGCAGTCAGCGCAATGGCTGGAATTTCTCCTCCGTCTTGCACAGCAAGGCTTCTGACTTCTCGAATCAAGAAATATCCATCTTCCTCCGGCATTCCGATATCGGAGATTAGCACGTCGTATTTGCCGGGATTATCAGTCAAAGCCACGATCGCACTTCTGGCCGATGCAACCGTCAAAACCTGTGCCCCGTAGCCTTCGAGCACAAATTTCAATAACTCGCGGGTATCGATCCGATCGTCTACAGCTAAAATGTGCAAGCCTTCGAGAGAAGGGATGATATTGCTTGAGGCGTTTGCAGGCGCTATCAAAGCAATTTGCTCCAAATCGATCGCAGGTATCAACTCTTGAGAGAACTCGCGCAGCGGCAATCTCAGAGTCATTGTAGTTCCTTCTCCCTCACCCAGACTATCCGCTTGCACCGTTCCCCCGTGCAATTCTACCAGATGGCGCACGATCGACAAACCTAATCCTAGCCCTTGATTAACCTTGGTAGTGCTGGAATCGCCTTGATGGAAACGATCGAAAATATACGGCAACAAGTCTGCCTTAATGCCTTTTCCGTTGTCGCTGATTCGGAGTTGAGCCCGATCGTCGATCGCCTCTAAGACAATTTCCACTCGTCCCCCCGATGGAGTAAACTTAATCGCATTAGATAGAACATTCCACACAACTTGCTGCAAGCGATCGATATCGGCTAAAACAGTCGCAGAACTCAACTGTGCAACCATTTGAATCCTTTTGGCATCCGCTGATAATTGAACCCCGCCGATCGCATTTTGCACCACCAAAATTAGATCGATCAAACTGGTATCGAGAGCCAATTTGCCACTCGTAATCCGCGCCACATCCAGCATATCTTCGATTAACTGAGATTGTGCCATCGCGCAGCGCTCGATCGTCTTGAGAGCGCGATCGACGGTTTTTTCATCCAGGTTTTCGGAGCGCAGCATTTGTGCCCATGCCAGGATCGGAGTTAGGGGATTGCGGAGCTCGTGAGAGAGATTCGCGAGAAATTCATCTTTAGCTCGGTTAGTAATTTCTGCCTGTTGGCGGGCGGACTTTTCCTGCTGCAATAACTGCGATCGCTGTGCCTCAAACTGCTTGCGATCGGTGATATCCTCGATGGACAGCAAAATCATTAAAGCTTTGTTTTCTCGTTCTAGTTTACAAGCATTCAGCAGCATAATTTTCTGCCCGATCTGCTCGAATACGTGATCCAACTCAAAGTTTACAAGCTCCACATCACTAACCAGAATATCTTCCAAAATCGATCGCAATTGCGGGATATTCCACTGCCCGTTTCCCAATTCAAACAGCGAACACTGCGCTGTTTCTGGGGATGAAACATCGAACGTTTCATAGAACGATCGATTTGCTTTATTCACTCGGAAATCAGCATCTAGCGCCACTAAAGGCGTTTGCACAGTTTCCACAATGGTTTCAGCGTAGTTGCGGGCTTCCTCTAAGGTGGCGACACTGCGTTTGAGCGCGTCAATATCGATCAAAACGATTACCACACCGTCAATTTGATTTTCGGCTGTGCGGTAAGGACGAATGCGGAGGTTGTACCAATATCCGGCTTCTGTTTGAACTTCTTGTTCTTGGGTTTCGAGAGTATAAATCACCTCCAAAATCATCTTCTCCAAGTGAGGACAGTTCAGAGTCGATCGGATGTCGCGAAAAGGCCGTCCCACATCTGTGGGAATCAAACTAAAAAGTTGCCGTGCCGTTGGTGTAAAGCGTCGAATTTGTAAAGAGTTTGTCAGGATTACGATCGGGATGTTAATACTGGCAAGCAAATTTGTCAAGTCGTTATTGACCAGGCTTTGTTCAGTATTTAGGCTGCGAAGTTCCTCGTTAGTGGTGGTGAGTTCCTCGTTAGTGGCTTGAATCTCTTCTTTTGCAGTTTCTAGTTCCTCGTTGCTGCTTTGCAATTCCTCGTTGCTCGATAGGATTTCTTCGTTGGCAACTTTGAGGTCTTGGTTGAGATTTTCTTGCTCCTGGATCACCGTTTGCAATTGCGCTTGAGCCGCAAATTTTTGTTGGTTAGCGGTAGCAAGTGCCTGCTTCATCAGCTCAAATTTGCGCTCTAAATCACCTCGATCCAAGCTTTCTGAAGTAACGGTATTGAAGTCGATCGCCGCCGGTGCATCTTCTTCAAATAGTAACAAAAAGTAGCGTTCGGCGGTCTGCGGGCTGAAGGGAATTACCTCAAAATTGACAATACTCGATCGCCCGCCCGATTCAACCGATAGCCCTTCTTGCCTGACACTCGCGTTCTGAGTTTGTACCTGGTAAATTGCGGTGCGAAGCTCTAGCAGCAAGCCTTCCCTCGCCATTGTCAGCAAATTTAAGTCCAGCGTTCCGAATGGCAGTTTTAAGTAAGGATTGATGTCTCCCCGCACTTGCAGGATGTTCATCTGCTCGTTGACAACCACACTTGCTGGGGTATGGCGATGCAACATCAGTTTGTCTGTTTCTAGTTGCAAATCAAAGCTATTGATGAAATATTCATTCATTCCCTTGCAAGCGCGTGGTTTAACCGCAGGATAGGAACTCGGCACCAAGGAAAAAGCGGGACGAATCGCAGTCAAATTTTTAGTATAAATTTTCGATTTTTTATCCCTGCAAGTAAACAAGTATGAGAATTTTCCGGTACTTTCAGAAGTACCTAATAAAAGAAAGCCAGTTGAGTTAAGACTGTAATGAAAAATCGGCATTACTTTTGCGTGCAATGACTCTCCCAAGTAGATCAGCACATTGCGACAGCTAACTAAATCGAGATTGGAAAAAGGTGGATCGCTGCCTAAATCTTGTCGCGCAAATACGCACAGTTCGCGGACTGCTTTGGTGATGCGATAGCTACCTGTTTCTTGGGTAATAAAGAAGCGACTGCGCCGCTCTGGCGACACATCTACCATCTGGTTTTCTGAGTAGACACCGGATCTCGCTTGGCAGATTGCCTGCTCGCCAATATCCGTGGCAAAAATCTGGATCCTCCGCGAGATGACTGACTCGCTCAGAAATTCTAACAAACAAATGGCGATCGAATAAACTTCTTCACCCGTCGAACATCCAGCCACCCAAATCCGAATCGGATCTTCTGCCGATTTATTTTGGGTAATCGCGGGGAAAACCAGCTCTTTTAACTGTTGAAAGGCTTCGGGATCGCGGAAGAAACAGGTAACGTGGATCAAAATTTCTTCATACAAAGCTCTGACTTCAGCCGAATTTTGCCGGAGGTATACGGCGTAATCATCCAACCTTTCCAGCTTGTACAATACCATGCGCCGCTGAATACGCCGCCCGATGGTGATGCGTTTGTATTCGGTAAAATCAACACTTGCGATCGATTTCAGCAGCGCAAAAATAGTAGCCAGGGAATCTCCCGGTTCGGGAGATTCCTCAACTACTGCCAGGGGAAGCGGGCGAGTCAGAAGGTTACTGCGACTGTAGTTGGCCAATTCTTCGGCAATTTTTTCCGGCGGCAGAACAAAATCGACATCTCCTGTCGCCACAGCGGTATTCGGCATACTATCGAATTTTGCCGTATCTTGACATTGAGCAAAAGTCATGCCTCCGGCTGCTTTGATAGCTTTGAGTCCCCGCGAACCGTCTCCGTCTCCCCCGGATAATACTACGGCAATTGCTTTGTGTGCGCGATCGATCGCCAATGAGGTAAAAAACGCATCTCCCGGCAGATATTTGCCATAAATCTTCTCGCGGGGGGATAGTTTCAGCACGCCTTTAGATACCACCATCTTGGTGTTTGGCGGAATCACGTAGACTTGATTCGGCTCTACAGCCATGCCGTCTTGTACCTGATTAACCGGCATTTGCGTGGTTCTCCCCAGAATCTCGCTCAGCAGACTATTGCGATCCGGGGCTAAATGCTGAATCAGCACAAATGCCATACCCGTATCAACGGGTAAATAAGTCAGCAACCTCGTGAAGGCTTCCAACCCTCCCGCTGAAGCGGCAATCCCGACAATCGGAAAGGGGGCATCAATTTCGGCTAATTGTTCGATGTCGAGGGCGGCTGGTGCGATCGATTCGGGTGTATTTTCTGGAGAGAATTTATTAGAAATCATACAGCACTTTTCAGGTATGTAGGTACGAGCTTCTGTCGGGACACGGCACTGCCGTGTCCCTACGGGGATATTGAATGTACCTCATAATAGCGGGAACCGCTGTAATATAAAGTCCCGGACTTTAGTTATTTAACATCTGTTAGGGTGCGTCAGCTAGAACACTTACTATACATGGGAAATACCTTAAAGCTGACGCACCCTACAATCGTCTTTTAAATGCTCCACAGCTTAATTAGGCTAGCCCCGCAATAATTAATGCTAGTTGAATGGGCTGAACTGGTTTGGCAAGATGTTTGTTGAAACCAGCATTGAGCGCCTTTTGTCGCTCTCCATCACTAGCATAAGCAGTAAGTGCAATGGCTGGAATCTTTCCACCAGCTTCCGTAGCAAGGGTTCGCACTTGTTGAATCAAGGAATACCCATCTTCCTCTGGCATTCCAATATCAGATATTAGCACGTCATAAAGGTTTTCTTTCATAGCCGCGATCGCCTCTTTTGCAGATCCCACCGTCACCACTTCGGCGCCGTAGTCTTCCAGCACGAATTTCAATAATTCACGGGTATCGGCATCATCATCTACGCTTAAGATATGCAAGCCTTCAAGGCTAGGGGCGCTATCTTTCGAGGCGTTTACCGATGAGGTGAATACAGTTGGCTCTAAGTCACTCGGTGTAACTTCCTGGGGTATTGAAACTAGCGGCAACCTCATCGTAATCGTAGTTCCTTGTCCCTCACCCGGACTTTCGGCTTGCACTGTTCCCCCGTGCAACTCTACTAGATGACGCACGATCGACAAACCTAATCCTAACCCTTGATTAGCCTTGGTAGTGCTGGCATCACCTTGATGGAAACGATCGAAGATATACGGCAAAAAGTCTGCCAGAATGCCTTTTCCGGTGTCACTGACTCGAATTTGAGCGTGACTGTCGATCGCCTCTAAGACAATTTCCACTCGTCCACCCGATGGAGTAAACTTAATCGAGTTAGATAGAATATTCCACAGGACTTGTTGCAGCCTGTCAGCATCGCCTAAAACAGTCGCAGAACTCAACTGTGCCACCATTTGGATGTTTTTGGCATCCGCTGATAATTGCACCCCGTCAATCGCACTTTGCACTACTTCAACCAAATCGATCGAACTGGTATCGAGATGCAGCTTACCACTGGTAATCCGAGAAATATCCAGAATATCTTCAATTAACTGAGTTTGGGCGATCGCACTCCGCTCAATTACATCTATGGCGCGAGTAACGGCTGCTTCATTCAGCTTACCGGAGCGCAGCAATTTTGCCCATCCCAGAATCGGAGTGAGGGGATTGCGGAGCTCGTGGGAGAGATTTGCCAGAAATTCATCTTTAGCACGGTTGTTAGTTTCTGCTTGTTGACGGGCTGACTGTTCCTGCGTCAATAGCTGCGATCGCTCTATCTCAAACTGTCTGCGATCTGTGATATCCTCGATCGACAACAAAATCATTAAACCTTGGTCTTCTCGTTGCAATTTACAAGCATTCAGCAGCATAGTTTTCTGCCCAATCTGCTCAAATATGTGAGCTAACTCAAAGTTGAGAAGCTCAACATCACTCACCAAAATATCTGCCAATATCGATCGCAGTTTCGGAATATTCCATTGCCCATTACCCAATTCAAACAGCGAAATCTTTGATGTGTCTGGGAATGAAACCTGAAATGTGTCATAGAAACATCGATTGGCTGTATTCACTTCTAAATCAGTGTCCAGCACAACCAAAGGTATTTGAACAGTTTCGACAATCGTTTCAGCATAATTTCTGGCTAACTCTAAGGTTTTGGCGCTGCGTTTCAGAGCATTAATATCGAGCCAAACCATTACCACACCGTCAATCAGGTTTTCCGTCGTGCGATAAGGACGAATGCGGAGGATGTACCAATATCCCGTTAGAGTTTGGACTTCTTGTTCTTTCGTCTGGAGAGTATCAATCACCTCCAAAATCATCGCTTCCAAATCGGGAACATCAAGAGTGGAGCGAATATCGCTAAAAGGTCGTCCAATATCTGTAGGAATCAGATTAAAAAGTTGCTGAGCCAATGGCGTAAAGCGTCGAATCTGTAAATCGTTTGCCAGTATTAAAATCGGGATATTAATACTGGCAAGCAAATTTATCAAGTCGTTATTAACCTGGTATTGTTCAAAATTTCGACTGCGAAGTTCCTCATTAGTGGTGGTGAGTTCCTCGTTGGTGGCTTGAATCTCTTCTTTGGCAGTTTCTAGTTCCTCGTTAGTGCTTTGCAACTCCTCGTTGCTCGATAGGATTTCTTCGTTGGCAACTTTGATGTCTTGATTGAGATTTTCCTGATCCAGAATCACCGCTTGCAGATGCGCTTGAGCCAATTTTTTTTCTTCGTTACCGGTGGCAAGTGCCTGTCTCAGCCCCACAATCTCACGCTCTAAATCAGTAGGCTCCACACTCTCAGAATTGACGGTACTGAGGTTAATCGCAGTGGGTAAAGCCTCTTCAAATAAAATCAAAAAGTATTTTTCTGTGACAGTCGCAGGCTGGAACGGAATCACCTCAATATTGACGAGACTTGCTCCCTCGCCCGTTTCAACCGTTACCCTTTCTTTTCTGACAATTACGTTCTGCATTTGTGCCTGATAAATTGCAGTACGAAGCTCAATCACCAAGTCTTCCCTTGCCATTGTCATCAAGTTTAAGCTGGGAATTCCTGGTGTCAGTCTCAAATAAGCATTTGTATCTCCCCGCACTTGCAGAATGTTCATCTGCTCGTTGACGACCACACCTGGTGGGGCATAGCGATTCAAAATCAGTTCGTCTGTGTATCGCTCTAAGTCAAACCTATCTGGCTCATTTTTATTAATTTGCTCAGATTCATCTCCTCTAGCGACGGGATAAGAACTGGTCGTAAACGAAAATATAGGATTATTCTCAGTCAACTGTTTAGCATAAATTTTGGACTTTGCATGGACTGAATTAAACAAAGATGAGAATTTTCCGATACTCTCAGAATTACCTAACAGCAGAAAGCCCGTCTGGTTAAGACTGTAATGAAAAATGGGAATCACTCGTTTTTGCAACGGCTCTGCCAAGTAAATTAGCACATTGCGACAGCTAATTAGATCGAGATTGGAAAAAGGCGGGTCGCTGCCTAAGTTTTGTCTGGCAAATACACACAGTTCGCGCACACTTTTGTTAATTCTATAGCCTCCTGCTTCGAGAATAAAGAAGCGAGTCCGGCGCTCTGGGGAAACGTCGATCATCTGGTTTTCTGAGTAGAAGCCAGACCTCGCTTTGCGGATCGCCGCTTCGCTAATATCTGTGGCAAAGATTTGGATCTGTGGTAGGGAGACTCGATCGCCCAAAAACTCTAACAAACAAATGGCGATCGAGTAAACTTCCTCTCCTGTAGAACATCCCGCCACCCAAATCCGGATGGGATTTGTTGCCGATTTATTGTGGGTAATTGTGGGAAAAACCAGCTCTTTTAACTGTTGAAAGGCTTCTGGATCGCGAAAAAAACTGGTGACGTGGATCAGGATTTCTTGATACAGAGCCTGGACTTCAGCCGGATAGTCTCGCAGATATTGGGCGTAATCTTCTAATCTATCTAGTTTATACAGCAGCATCCGTCGCTGGATGCGTCGATTGATCGTGGCGGCTTTGTAATAAGTGAAGTCAACGCCTGTGCTCGATCGCAGCAATCCCAAAATAGTTGTCCGGACATCCTTCAGTTCGGGTAATTCTGCAACTGCGATAGTCGATATCGAGCAAGAAAGCAAGGGATTGTCACTAAGATTTGCCAATTCCTCAGCAATTTGTTGAGGGGGCAGAACGAAGTCTACATCACCTGTGGCAACTGCGGTATTCGGCATACTATCGAATTTTGCCGACGCTTCGCATTGAGCAAATGTCACGCCTCCGGCCGCTTTGATTGCCTTGATTCCCAGCGAACCATCTCCGTCTCCCCCGGATAATACTACAGCCATTGCTTTCCGTCCGCGATCGACTGCCAAGGACAGGAGAAACGCATCTCCCGGCATATATTTTCCATAAATTTTCTCACGAGGCGTTAGTTTCAGCATCCCTTTCACGAGCGTCATCTTGGTGTTGGGCGGAATTATATATACCTGATTGGGTTCTACAATCGTCCCATTTGTCACCTGACTGACAGGCATTTGCGTCGTTTTGGCGAGAATTTCGCTCAACAGGCTTTTGTGCTCGGGGGCTAAATGCTGAATCAGCACAAATGCCATGCCCGTTTCGGCGGGCAAGTGTGAGAGTAACTCTCTGAATGCTTCCAACCCACCCGCAGAGGCGACAATCCCCACGATGGGAAAGGTTGCTTCTACTGTGTTTTGCTCTTCCTCGTCGTCGATCGAGGATGGTGCGATCGAGTCGGGTATATTTACTTCAGAGGTGCTCATTGGAATCTCCGCGAAAAACGCCGTATTTGTGAAGCAGGGCGGTTTGATTCTCTTGTAGGGGCGGTGCCCCCGTGCCCGCCCTCATGGATGGGGAGGGTCGGCCTCTTGTAGGGGCGGTGCCCCCTTGCCCGCCCTCATGGATGGGGAGGGTCGGCACGGGGGCACGACCCCTACAAAATGAATGAGGAGGGTCGGCACGGGGGCACGACCCCTACAAATTTGCCCAATCTTTTTTGTCAACGGAAAGGATCTCAATCGATTTTATGTCACTTTCAGCTACGCTGAAAGTGACATAAAATCGATCGGCTCATTAATACTATTTTGTCAATAAAAAATAACATTAAAAAAAGAGGGTAATCCCTCCTTAATTAATAACAGTAACTTCGATGTTATTCGACTGTCGCCGGAGGTATTTCTGCCGATACCTCTAATGTATCTTCCGTGACTGGTTCGGATGTAGCTTCCGTAACTGGTTCGGATGTATCTTCCGTGACAGGTTCGGATGTATCTTCCGTGACAGGTTCGGGTGTAGCTTCCGTGACAGGTTCGGGTGTATCTTCCGTGACAGGTTCGGGTGTAGCTTCCACTACAGGTTCGGATGTATCTTCCGCTACAGGTTCGGGTGTAACTTCCGCTACTACTGCGGTTGTTTCTTCCGGCAAATCTTCTTCCATTGCTGACGGTACATCTTCGAGTATTTCATCGGAGAGTTCATCAGAATCAGTTGCATCTACAGGAACTTCAATCCCAGCTTTAGCTTGCTTTTGAGCGAGCATTTTTTCGCGGAACTTAGCAGCCATTTCCTCAGCTTTTTCGTACACCAATTCACGATTTTTGACCATCGCGCCCGGTTCCGGTTCCAATTGCTTGGTGGAGAGAGAAATCCGGCCTCTTTCGGCATCCAAGTCAATAATCATCACCTTCACTTCGTCGTTGACATTAAACACGCTATGAGGCGTATCGATGTGATCGTGCGAAATTTCCGAGATGTGCAACAAGCCGCTGACGCCGCCGATGTCGATAAACGCACCGTAGGGCTTGATACCGCGCACAGTACCGATGACCACTTCCCCGACTTCGAGGCGGTTCATCTTGCGCTCAACTAAGGCGCGACGATGACTTAATACTAGGCGGTTGCGGTCTTCGTCTACTTCTAAGAATTTCAAGGGTAATTCTTCGGCGACTAATTCTTCCTTCGGTTTGCGGGTGCTGATGTGAGAACCGGGAATGAAGCCTCGCAATCCTTCTATTCTCACCAGTGCGCCGCCACGGTTGGTAGCAAATACTTGCGATCGAACTGTAGCGTCTTCTGCTTGCAGTTGTCGCACTCTTTCCCAGGCGCGCATATACTCAATGCGTCGAATGGACAGGGTTAATTGCCCGTCTTCATTTTCATCGGTGAGGATGAAAAATTCTCTGGTTTCGTTTGATTGCAATACTTCTTCAGGGCTTTCCACTCGATTGATGGACATTTCCTGAATAGGAATGTACGCTGCTGTTTTAGCACCGATATCAATCAGAGCGCCCCTCGGTTCTATACTAAAAACTGTACCCGCTACTACGTCGCCGGGGCTAAAGTGATAGTCATATTTATCAAGTAAGGCCGCAAAATCTTCGTGAGTAAAGCCGATGTCTTTGACTGTGGTTTTGGTATTGACCATGCGAATAGTTTCCTAGGATTTCTCTCCTTCATGTTTTTCGTTTGCAGGCAGATACTAGAGATTTTGCTGAAAAAGCGATTAGCTTCTTGCAAAATCTTTTACGAAAGTCAGTGGTTGCCAACTTTTGCCCGGTGCGATCGTACACCGGCGCTTGCCATTGCTCTTAATTTCAACTCTGTGTTAAAGCGTTTGATTTTTAACATTCAGAGTCCAGTGGACTATTATAACTTACCGGCATACTGGTTTCAAATTAATTTAAGCGAGTTTAGCTGGGAGTAGACCCAAATTAGGACACGACAGTGACCCAAATTAGGACACGACAGTGACCCAAATTAGGACACGACAGTGTCGTGTCCCTACGGTATTATTTGCGGTAGGGATACGGCACTGCCTTGGACTCTAAAATTAGGACACGACAGTGTCGTGTCCCTACGGTATTATTTGCGGTAGGGATACGGCACTGCCTTGGACTCTAATCATTTCGGTGCAACCGGAATTGATATCATCCCCTTCCGACAAATCTGGGTCATTTTCGGACGGACTTTCTGGACACAAAGCTTCGATGACAGGACTCTGAAGGTGATTTAGAGTATCTACAAAATCTCGGATGCCTCGAAACTGCCGATATACAGAGGCAAAACGGACATAAGCGACTTCGCTGAGTGGTCGCAGATGTAACAATACTAATTCTCCAATGTCCGAGCTAGTGACTTCCCGGAGCGATCGACCTTGGAGCCCGGCTTCAATTTCTTCTGCGAGGGTTTCAAGTTGCCCGGAAGACAAGCCCGTTTTTTCGCAGGCTCTAACCAGTCCCCTGACTAACTTTGACCGATCAAAAGATTCGCGTTTACCGTCCCGTTTGATGACCGTAATCGGCACAAATTCTATACGTTCGTAAGTTGTGAAGCGATGCTGACAATTCAGACACTCGCGTCGGCGCCGAATACTTTGACCCGATTCGGCTGAGCGCGATTCTAGAACGCGACTATTAGTGTGTTGACAGGAGGAACAGCGCATGATTGCTGATTTTTACAGGCTTCGCCAGAAAATTGCAATTCATCTGACGCTGGTGGGGTCAGATGAATTGTTGAACTAGAAATATCGATCGGCTTATTTGCCAATGCGGGGAGGTTCCCGGAACGCGATCGCAAAAAACAGTACACCTAATGCCAAAGCCAGAATCAAAATGTAAGCAACGCTTTCCATGTTTAAAGTTTCCTTATCTTCCCTTTTGCTATCATTTTATCTTAGTTATTGCTTTCTTAGTTCCTTAATTAATATCGTTTTCGGTTGCATCGGAATTATTAGTAGCCGAAATTAGGAGACGGCAGTGCCCTGTTCCTACCCAGAATA
This sequence comes from Oscillatoriales bacterium, assembly GCA_043718495.1. Classification (GTDB taxonomy): domain Bacteria; phylum Cyanobacteriota; class Cyanobacteriia; order Cyanobacteriales; family Microcoleaceae; genus Microcoleus. The sequence continues at coordinate 16,411 of JAYSVM010000114.1, forward strand.
ACATTGTAGAAATTAGGAGACGGCAGTGCCGTCTCCCTACCCAGAATAACATTGTA
>JAYSVM010000115.1:0-16419 GCA_043718495.1 Oscillatoriales bacterium
AAAGCAGGTGAAAGGCTCTCGAAACCAGCGCAAAACTTACAATAAAATTAGCCGACTCCATGCACGAATAGCTCGTATTCGCCTAGACTTCCTTCACAAGTTAACAACTTATTTAGCTAAAACTTTTCAGCTAATTAAGATTGAAAATTTGAACGTCAAAGGGATGATGGCAAATCATAAGTTAGCTGGAGCAATATCTGACCTTGGGTTTTACGAATTTCAGCGTCAACTCGACTATAAATGTCAAATGTATGGAGCTAATTTGGTATTGGTAGACCAGTGGTTTCCTAGTACCAAAACTTGCTCAAATTGTGGCACTAAAAAAGATATGCCACTAAGCGTTCGGACTTTTGATTGTCCTGGTTGTGGCATATCTTTAGATCGCGATTGGAATGCAAGTTTAAACATTTTAAACTGGGACCCCTCGGCTTGAGGGGGATAGCCTACTTATCTTGGGATAGCCGACTACCCAACAGCGTAGGAAGTGAACTCGTAATTGTATCTAAAGATGGTTTTAGATAGGTTTAGATAAGTTTTACGAAGCGGCTGACGACAACTGTACCCGGTTCGAGTTGATGTCCCATGAGTTTCACGGGCGACTTGACGACTCGCGGAAATGTGAGCATTCCTACCGGATAAATCCGCAGCGTCTCCTGACAAACTGCACTCAAATATGGCAAGCGGAAAATCTCCATCGGGTCTGGATTTTCCCCCAAACTGTCTAATTCTTGCAGCAGTTTCTCGCGCACCGAGGGGAAACTGTGAATCCAGTAAAATGCCCAGGCTAGGGCTGTAGCTGTGGTTTCGTGACCGGCAAACAGCAGTGTCATCAACTCGTCGCGCAATTCTTCATCGGTCATCGGTTCCCCGTTTTCGTCACGCGCAGCCATCATTAGGCTAAGAATGTCGGTGCCCGTGGTGTCTGCTTGTTCTCTGCGTTCGGCAATTTCGGCATAAATTAATTGGTCAATTTTTCGCTGTCGCTGTTTGATGCGTCCCCAAGGACTCCAGGGCCCCCAATCTTGCTGCATCCAGCCGAGAAATAGCATACTCGATCGCAATGGAGAACCAGTCATATCCACAACTGAAGCAAGTAGGGGTCTGAGCTCTTGCAACCGCGGCCCGTCATCCAAGCCGAACACAGCCTGCAAAATTACCCGCATGGTGACTTCTTGCATGGCGCTGCGGGCGAAAAAAGGTTGATCGACCATTTGCCGGCAACATCTAAAGCAATATCGCAAATTTGCTGGCCGTAGTTCCGCATCCGTTCCCCATGAAAAGGGGGCATTAATAATTGGCGCTGACGTTTGTGCCTTTCGCCGGAGAGGATAATCATCGATTGTTCTCCCAGCAGCGGTTTGAGGATGTTGTTCAGGTGGCCGGGAGCCTCAAAATCGTTGCTGTTGATCATTTCCTGGACTGCTTGCGGGTGATTGATCATCACTAATGGTTCAAGGTTGCCCCATCGAGTTGTGAAAATGTCGCCGTATTGCTTCGCACATTTGTCCATGTATGTCAACGGATCGGAAATCCATTGAATTAGCTGCACGAAGGGCAAAGTTGTGGGGCCGTTGGGTAGTGTCATGGGAATTACCAGGATGTTGGTGATCCGATTCTAGCTAACCAGACGGGAATCCCCACAAGAAGGCGTGGGGATTCTTAATTCATCGACTGACCTTTAAGCGCCATGTCATGAAAGGCAATTGTTAAACCTTTCATCTGGTAAAGAGAATTCTTTGATTCTCTAGCTGTTTTTAGAGTTTTCACTGCTCTTCGTCCAACAATTTATACCTAAAAATGTGTCTTAGCTTATTCTCGAACAGTGTTCAAAATGTCCTCTCCAAGCTCTGTAAAGCGAACAGTTTTGATTTGCCAAGGAGTGTAACTGGTTAATGTTTGGCGCAGCCCTCCGAACAAACCTAGCATTTGGCAAGTTGACAGGTTTTGCAATTTTTGCCGATCATTTCCTGATGTACGTAAATCTACGGTGGCGACGCCAAGAGTGCGATCGATCCTGAGTCGATAACCCACTAAACCTAGACTCGAAAAAACCTGCTGCTTTAAAACTTCATTCACGGCAGATGACATTAACTGATTGTCTAGGCCTGTAACTGTTTCTGGGTTGAGACTTTGACAATTATTGTCTACCTTATACATCGTAACTGTGACGGTGTTTTCTGATGCTGCCACATCGGCTAAAGCTGGAGGAACAGGATTAAATGGCTGCACCAGTTGGGTGGATACGGCTTCAATTTGATGACGTGTCTTCTGTAACTGTGCGAATTGACTGACTTTAGTTGAGAGTTGATCTTGGTTTTCCCCAGAGTTCGCTGCATCAGAGCTAGAACAACTGAAGAGGCTGATCGCCGTTAATGCGATCGCTAAATACTTGAACTGTTTATAAATATGGTTCATGATTTTTGATACGCAACAAAACGTCCGTGTATTGAGGAATATTTTTGTTCGTAGGAAGCACTTAACCCCTTATTACAGTGACTTATAAGCATTTTCCGGAATCCCTAAATATAGAGATGAAAATAAATTGATAGTGCTTATTTATAGCATGGTCTCAGGGGGCAATAGAGTGAGGTGTAACACCCCCTCATGGTCAAGACTGCGACACCCTGGGGTCACACTCGCTACCAGACTCAAAAGTGATCTAAAATACTTTTTCAGTGGTGTAATTTGCCGTTGCGACGACAAAGCAATCGGAAGGTTGGAGGTTATCACCCTCTTTACCAAAACGAAAGCCTACATTAGAATCGCAATCACAAAATTGGAACCTGACAAACATAATTCTGATGCAAGCTAATTTGATTTGAGCTGGGCGTCAAGGAAGTAAACGCAGTATTTGATATTTTTTGTGTCGAGTACCATCAAAGAGAGTGAGACGATCGTGAAACAGCAATTATTAGCAAAAATTTTGGGCGCAACAGCGATCGCCCTAAGTAGTCTGACGGTTTTTTCTCAACCAAGTCACGCCAGGTTTTTACCGGGAGAAAGCAGATTTTTGTGCAGTACCTCTACTGGTGTGCCGGTAACTGTGTACCAAAACCCTCAAGGTGCGATCGAGCCTTGGATTGAGTGGGCTTCGGATTACTTTTCCGGTTCTGGCTACAATCCCACAACTCGGTGTCAATTAGTCAGCCAACGCCTCGAAACCTATCGTCGCAATCGGCAGCTAAGATACATTACCGTCGGTGTGATGAATGGTCAAAATGTAATTTGTACTGCTTACCAAATTAATGGCGTGTGCCAAAATTTGATTTATACTCTCAGGCGAGGTCAAGACCCGATCGAATCTCTCTATAACTTGTTGGCTTGGCGCCAAGGACAAGTTGAGATGCCATCTACCAATGAAAGCGGTACAATTCCTTACATAGATGTCAGGGAAAAGTTGGGAGAAAATACTGACGAGGTATTGCCACAACTTTAGTTTTTCCAATCATCCCGGCTCTATTGAGAGTTAAGCTGTTTGGCATTTAAAAGACGATTGTAGGGTGCGTCAGTTTTAAGGCATTTCCCATGTATAGCAAGTGTTCTAGCTGACGCACCCTACAGGCCTCGTTAGTGGTTTAAATGCTCCACAGCTTAGTGCTGATTAGTATAAAATAGAACCAATTAGCTGGGAGCCAGTGGCAATATCAGACCCGGTGCTGTCTGCCTGGTTCCCTGCCGGTTCTGAGGTTGGGGCAAATATCCAGCGGTTTTGGAGTCTATTTTTTTGAAGATACAAGTGAACCGACAGCGGAATTATTGGATAAAATGGTTAAATCTAGTTGTGAAATTTCGATCGGTGCATATTTGCAGTTTGCCTCATCTCATTTAGGAAGTTACTAATGAATGTGTGGAGTTTGCGGTTTGACGCGCTGACAATCATTTTGACCGGTGTATTGACGGTGACAGCAGTGGTTAGCCAACAATCTGCTACCTTTGCCAAAACAGCCCAAGACATTGCCCAGCTAGCAATATTCACAACTGTGGAAGTCAACAATACCCTGGGTTTTTCGGGTAGCGGATCAGGAGTAATTATTGCTAAACAGGGTAATATTTACACTGTTTTGACAGCTAATCATGTGGTGGCAAGCCTCGCCCAAGAATACAGTATTCGTACTCATTTAGAAAAAAATTATACTGCCATCAGAATACAGAGACTTCCGAAAAATGACCGAGATATAGATTTGGCTTTGATACAGTTTCAGAGCCGAGATCCGTATCCAGTAGCACCAATGGGCCAGTCTCAACGTGCTGTTGTCGGTTCTACTATTTATGTTGCGGGCTATCCGCTGCCGATCGCATCTGGATCTGAAAGAAAACTGGAGTTTACTGCTGGTATTATATCTTCTCGGCTCGATCGGGCATCATCAGGTTATGGACTGCGCTATCAAGCTGTAACCAGGCGAGGCATGAGTGGCGGGCCTGTATTTGATGATGATGGCAAAATTGTCGGAATTCACGGTCAAGGCGATTCTATTGGCACTGTAACTAGCCAGTGGAACGGTCAGAGTGAGGAGATTAAAACAGGATTGAATGCGGCAATCCCGATCGATGCTTTTATGGGATTGCTATCACAAAATAAACGTAACACCTTTGATATTCTCAGCAATCTTTCAATCAGCCGCAGCTCTAGTCAAAGTCAACAGAATGTGGGTTTGGGAGGATTTGTGTGCGATACCTCGACTGGGGAACCAGTGACAGTGTATCAAAATCCACAAGGATTCAGAGAACCTTGGATTCGGTGGAATTCTAATTTCTTTGCTAGTGCTGGCTACGATCCTTTGACTCGCTGCCGACAAGTGACTCAGCGCTTGGACAATTATAACCGCAATCAACAGCTAAATTATGTGACTGTCGGTATGGTAAATAACCAGAAAGCAATTTGCACGACTAGCCGCGTTAATGGACCATGTGAAGGTTTGATCTATACGCTGCGGCGCGATCAAGATCCTGTTCCTGCACTTAGTAGTTTCTTTGTTTGGTTGGCGAATCAAAAAGCTAAGCCCTCTCTTTATGAAAGCGGTACTATACCTTATCTTGATGTGCGGGAACGTGTGGAACAATTTTAGATTTTAGATTTTAGATTTTAGATTGATGAGTAATTTGTAAACTCAGATCTCCGACTTCTTCAATAAGTCGGAGATATAAAAGAACTACTTATCAGGTTAAAATTTGAGATATTTCACTTATTTTTGATTAAGATAATAGAACTGATGATTTTTTGGTAACACGGAAGCTATAAAATTACTCTTACGTTAATCCAATTAAAATTTTTCAGGTATCAACGCATGACTGCAACTACGCCGAAGGCAACGTCAGCAATCCCCAGCTTTTGCGAAGGAATCCAGTATTTCTCAGAGACAGTGCCTGGTTTTGAGGCTTACGGGAAAACACCTGCGATCGCCCAGGGAAGCAAATCGATCGCGGATCCAGCCGATCCCGCAGCCGTCTTCCAAACCATGCTAGCAGCCGATGCCCTACGCTACCTGACGCTGCAAGTTACAGCCAGCAAAGCATCGGGACATCCGGGGGGGTTTGCTAGCCAAGCCGAGGCTTACGCAGCCTTGGTGATGCTGGGACACAAGAATATTGTCACCGAAGTCGGGCATCACGCCCCCGGATTTTATAGTGCCATGTTTCTCGATCGCTCTTTGGAAGACATGGGCATTGTCAACGTACAGCAAGTCCGCGACAAATTTCGCGAAAAAGACGGTTTGTTAGGACACCTTTCCGGTTTTATTCCCGGCCTTTTAGCACCAGCCGGGCCTCTCGGACAAGGACAGCATTTTGCCATGTCAGGAGCACTTTTGCACCGCGACAAACTGTTTGCTTTCACAATGGGCGACGGCGGCATGGGCGAACCTTATCCGATGAGCAGCATGGGACATTTCCACACTGCTTATCCGAGCGTTACTAACTTTTTGCCTGTGTTAGTTTGGAACGGATATTCTCAGGAACATCATAGCATGGTTTCGACTAAAACCAATGCCGAAATGATTGCTTATTGGCAAGGAAATGGTTTTGAAGAAATCATCTTAATTGACGCTAAGGAATTTGACGATGGCAGTCAAACCGGAGATTATATTGACAGCACTGCTTTTTCACTAGAACAGCGGATGGCGTTTACCAAAGCTGTTTTGCAAGGAGTTGACAAAGCTGCAAAATCTGCTCTAGGTGGCCAATTAACTGTGTTTATCATCAAACAGTTGAAAGGTGCTGGTGTCCACGCCCTCGGAGCCAAATCCCACAATCTTTATCCAAAAGATACCCTGGATGCACCGCACATTATCAGTGCTTTAAAAAAGCGCGCTTTGACTGCTGAAGCTTGGCAGTTGGTGCGGACAAATGCCGAACGCGCGGGCGGCGGGCCGGCAGCAAAAACTGTTGTGACTGAGTTTGAATTGCCACTGGCAGATTTAGGCGAATTGCCTTTAGAGGAATTTGCAGTTGGTGGAGAATCGAAGGTTTCGACAACAGCAATGGGACGTTTGGTAGGGAAAGTCGGTGAGCGCGATCGGACTTTTATTGTCACTAATGCTGACGGCAATGAAGCATCGGGAATTGCAAATATCAACCAAGCCCTGAAAATCATTCACCCTACCACAGATGACCTATACAATCAAGGGCCAAACGGACAAGTTTACGAACCTTTGAGCGAAGATGCTTGTGCAGGTTTAGCCGTAGGTTTGTCACTATTTGGCGCGCGGACTTTGTGGTGTTCCTACGAATCTTTTGCCATCAACGGTTTACCAATTTGGCAAACAGTCACCCAAGCAATGGCAGAATTGCGTCGTCCAACTCCAGCTACTGTCACCTTATTTACAGCCGGTGCTTTAGAGCAAGGCCGCAATGGTTGGACGCACCAGCGCCCGGAAATTGAAGCTTATTTTGCGGCAATGATGCGGAATGGAAATGTGTTTCCTTTGTTTCCACCCGATGCTAACAGTATTCAAGCTTGTTACGATTGGGCTTTGACTGCGAAGAATAAGGGAATTGTGATTACTGCGAGTAAGTCGCCACTGCCAATTCGCACTACTTTTGCCCAAACTCGCCAAGGTTTGGAAGATGGTGCGATTGTGTTGCAAGAAATAGCTGGGAGTAAGAAAGTTGTATTTGCTGTAATTGGCGATATGAGTTTGATTCCAGCGTTTGAAGCTGCGACAGCTTTGGAAAAATCTGGGATTGGTTCGCGGATTGTTTCTATTATCAATCCACGACGTTTGTACCGCCCAACTGATGTTGCTTGGGATACTTGTTCGGCTCCTGACGGCGGCTTTTTGAGCGATGACAAATTTGCCGAAATGTTTGGCGGAGATGCCTTGATTGGTGTCATAGGCGGCGCTTCTGGGATGTTGGAACCTGTGATGCTACGCAGCAATTGTCCGCGTGATACTTTCGCTTGGAAGCGCGGGGAAACTACTGCTACTGCGGGTCAATTGATGGCGTTTAATGGGTTGACGGCTGATGCGTTGACTAAAAGGGCGATCGGATTAGTTAATTAGACCTTTTGTATCGGAATTAATCTTACCCGAAATCAGGACACGGCTTGGCCGTGTCCCTACAATTGATGGCGGTAGGGAAACGGCAGTGCCGTGTCCTCTATATCATTCCGGCACAGTCGGAATTGATATAATATTTAAAATAGGATGGTGATACCTATGACAGCACAACTTTTAGAAGAAACAGTTACGCTTGCGGAACAGCGATTGATTCTCCCTGGTTATTATAGTTGGGAGCAATTTGAGGCTTTAGAATCTTTGATGGCAGACTCTTCTGGTTTGCGGATAACTTATCTTGATGGGTGGATTGAGTTTATGACACTGGGTGAAGCACATGAAAGCTTTAAAAAAGCGATCGCTATATTTATAGAACTATACTTTTTCGAGAAAGAGATTAACTTTATTCCTGTAGGAAGCGCGACTCGCAGGGATAAAACCAAAGATGTCTCATTTGAACCTGATGAGTCTTATTATATAGGTGAAAAGAAAGAGCATCCTGATTTAGCAGTGGAGGTGACAATTACTAGCGGGAGTACAAATAAACTCGCTAAATATCTGCGACTTCGCATCCCTGAAGTCTGGTTTTGGGAAAATAATCGACTTTCTGTTTATGGGCTGCGCGAGAATGATTATGAGCAAGTTTCAAGAAGTGAGTTGTTGCCAGAGTTGGATTTAGAATTGTTGGTGCGTTGCGTTTTAATACCTTCAATAATTGAGGCAAGGACGAAGTTTATTAAGGGGATTCGGCTACAGTAATTTGGTAAATTAATAAGACTTACGCAAGAAATCGTTTGATATGCTATAATTGCAGGGTTAAAGACTGACTTTTTGTCAGGCGCAACGGAACACACTAGAATAGCTAAGTATCTCTATTCTACAACAATGGTTATACATAACAACATTTAATACACCTTGAACTATGTCCCTGCAAGATGAGATTGATAAAACAAGGCAAGAAATTAAGACTGATGGCTACTCAATGTCTATTGGGGAGTGGATTAGTCTTTATGAGAGGAGTGAGATTGATATTCATCCAGACTTTCAGAGATTTTTCCGTTGGTCAGATCATCAAAAATCAACCTTCATAGAATCAATTTTGCTAGGTATACCTATTCCACCAATTTTTGTGAGCCAAAGAGATGATGGTGTTTGGGATGTTGTAGATGGTGTTCAGAGACTATCAACAATATATGAATTTGTTGGTCTTTTGAAAAAAGATGAGTCAGAAAAAGATGAATCCGAAAAAGATGAATCTGAAAATAGTTCACAGCCAGTATCTCTACAAAAAACCACATATTTAGCTTCTTTAGAAGGTAAAAAATGGGACGATCCAAACGATAAAGATAATTCTTTCACTCAAGCCCAACGTTTATTGATTAAGCGCTCAAAAATTGCTGTCAATATTGTGGAGAAAGAAAGCGATAAAATGATTAAATATGAGCTATTTCAGCGACTGAATACAGGAGGTTCAGTTGCTACACCTCAAGAAGTGAGAAATTGCATTCTTTTGATGTTGAATAAAGATTTATATCAACTGATGCGTTCACTTGCAGATTATGAACCATTCAAAAAATGCACGGCTTTAAGTGATAGGCTCTATGAAGAACAGTATGATATGGAATTAGTATTACGTTTCATACTTCTATTTGACAAGGATGAGAAAAATATTAAAAAGTTGGGTGGTGATGTTCACGTTTTCCTGACAGAAAAAATGCGTGAAATGGCTTCTAATAAAGAGTTAGATTATCAGCATATAGAAGCAGCATTCAAAACAACATTCGATCTTCTTAATGAAACTACAGGTGATAATAGTTTCAAGAGATATAAATCTGAACAAGACAAGTTCCTTGGTGGTTTTGTATTATCATTATATGAAGTGGTAGCATTGGGAATCGGATATAACTATAAAAATCTACCTCAAACAAACCAGATATCTGATAGTGTCAAAACTATTTGGTCAGATCCGACTTATCAAAAATGGTCTGGAGCAGGGTTGAATGCTGCAAGACGTTTACCTTACCTAATTCCGCTTGGTAGAAAAGTATTTTCCTCCTAATGAGTATCCGAACTCCTGAACAATTAAGTGATAAACTTTCAACTGATCTTGCTTGGCGAAAGAAGGAACTTTCAGAAGTCAAATCTTTGGTAGAAACGAGAAATGTTTCTCCTCAAAGGCATAATGCGTCGATTCGGAGTGGAATATGTATTCTCTATGCTCATTGGGAAGGTTTTGTCAAATTAGCATCAAATAGTTACTTAGAGTATGTTGCGATGCAAAAGCTTCGCTACGATCAGCTTAGTAGCAATTTTCTAGCTTTGGCAATGAAGACAAAATTGAACGAAGCTAGAGACACCAATAAACCATCATTATATATACCTGTTTGTGATTTCTTCCTTTCTAACTTAAATACTAAATGCTCTTTGCCATACAAAGACAAAGATGCAATTTCTACTGCCTCCAATCTATCTTCTGACATTTTGAAGGAAATAACTTGTACTCTGGGAATAGACTTTTCGGTTTACTCTACTAAGTCCGTGTTAATCGATATTAAGCTTTTGAAAACAAGAAACGAAATTGCACATGGTAATTATTTGACGGTTGACAGAGAAGAGTATATAGAGTTACACACAGAAATTATGGGAATGCTTGATGTATTCCGTAATCAGATAGAAAATGCTGCTGTTAATAAGGATTATATGCGGAATTTACCTTAGAGAGGCGATCGCACTCCGTACAACCATCGCAGTGTTTGGTATTTGCTGGGATGGGCGAGATTCTTTTCATTCAATAGCACCTATACAATCGGTCAAGATACTGGCAAAGGTGAACAGCTTTGAGGTAAACTAGAATTGCTCGAAGTTTCTGGAGTCTGATATGGAAACAACGTTAAATATTGAATATCTTACGAACAAAAACGGAGATGTAAGCGCTGTGGTGATTCCTATTGAGCTATGGCGACAACTACTACCTAATGAAGAAGTTTCGGCAGATCAACTTGCGGTAGCGGTAGAAGATTATTGCATGAACAAAGCAATGGATGAAGCTGTTAATACTCCCTTGCTAGAACGATCGGAAGCCTTAGCTTATCTAGAGGAATAATCTTGGAAGTTCAATACCGTCAGGCTTTTCTAAAAGACTTGAAACAACTGAAGAGTTCGACATCATACCAACGCATCTACGATCTGGCTTTTACAACACTAGAATCAATCAACACCTTAGAGGAGATTTCTGACATTAAAGCGATGAGAGGTTACGCTGGTCGCTATCGCATCCGCATCGGCGATTACCGTATTGGAATAGAGGTTAATGAAGATGTTATAGAAGTGATGCGTGTTCTACACCGCCCTTGAATTTTATCATTATTTTCCCTAAGTATTTGAAATCTTGATTCGTCAAGGAGAAATGCGATCGCTCTTGATGCGCGATCGGGCGATCGCCCTCCGTGCAATCATCGCACTGGAATGGTGGAGATGGATAAAATTGTAAGTATAAAAAGAGGTTGGGTTGCAACAGGAAACCCAACCTTTATTATCAAACTGAACTAACTATCTTTCCCTCCAAAAAGTTTATATATTCCGTATCCAATAGCAGCCGCCACAGCAACAGGTGCAGCAGCAACTATGGCAGTACCAGCGATCGCACCTCCCCCGACAGCGCCACCGATACCAGCAAGGGTGCCCATAATTGCAGCACCAGAAGCACCGCCAGCTACCGTTGCAGCACCAGCACCAGCTATACCGGCAACAGCCCCAATGTTTGTAGCTGTTCTTGCCGCTGCACGAGCCTTATTCTCTTCCTGAGACAAGTTAGGTTGGTCTTTGAACAAAGTTTCATTCATTATTTTTGCCCCAAGATAAGCTGGGCCTGCTGCTAATACCGCAGGAGCAGCCGCCATACCACCGCCAACCACACCACCTGCCGCAGCTAGACCTGAAGTAATTCCTGCTCCTGAAGTTGCTGCAACAGTCAACCCTGTAGCAGCACTGGCAGCCGCGCTTACCGCAGCACCAGTCTCTGCAACCGCTTTGACTGTTTTGACTGTATTTCCATCCATGCCCGTAGTTTTTCCTACAACATTTTCTACAACTTCTTCACCCGCTTGACTGGCAAAATCTTCCCAATTCATAAATTTATTTCTCTTTTTAAAGCTCTTCTATTATCGTCAATAAATCAGAAATTTGTCTAGCCCAAAACTGTTCTATTTTGTCAATTATTTTACCTAAATTTCTATCTATTTAATCTGATTTTGTACGAAAATGTACGAGAATGTTGGCAGATGTGAGTTATAATACATAAAATAATCGCATCTACCTAACCAGATGAATCTTAAAGAAATGTTAAAATTCGCTGATGATATAGTATTTGCTAAAACGGGTCAGCACCTTGACGATTTACAAGCAGCGGTATTGCAAGGAACTCTACAACGCGAGACATACAAAGAAATAGCGAAAGATTTTGACTGTTCTGAAAGTCGCATCAGGGAAATCGGATCGGAATTATGGCAGACACTTTCAGAAGAGTTGGGAGAAGATGTTAATAAAAAGAATTTTCGTTCGGCAATGGAGAGGTTGCAAGTCTCCATATTTTCAAATGTTGTAGATTATGTTGGAGTTGGTAGCGTTAACATTTGTGGAGAAGCTAGACACTCACAAAATATCCCAAACTCACACCCACCAAATCAGGAAACATCTAACTCAAAACCAACTAAAACTTCGCATCAAGATTTAAGCGAAATGCCGGAGTTGGGTAATTTCTTCGATCGCACCCCCGAACTCCAAACCCTCACAACCTGGATTCTACAACAAAACTGTCGCCTCATCACCCTCACAGGCATCAGCGGAATCGGCAAAACATCCCTAGCAGTACAACTCGTAAAACAAATCAAACACGAGTTTGAGTACGCAGTTTGGTGCAGCATAGACGAATTCCCCACCATAGATAAATTTCAATCTAACCTAATACAGATTTTTACCAATTCAGAAAAACTAGATTCATCCCCAACAAACCAGAAACGCTTACCTCTAATTAAATATTTACAAAACCATCGCTGTTTAATAGTCTTAGATGACGTTCACAATCTTTTCTGTAGTGGCGAATTGGCAGGAAAATATAAACCAGAATACGAAGAATATCGCTCTTTATTCAAACAAATAGAAAAATTATCCCATCAAAGTTGCTTTCTGCTAATCGGTTGGGAACAACCGAGAGAAGTGACTCAAGTTAAAAACCAAAATACTCCCACTCGTACCTTACAACTCAAAGGTTTAGACATCGCAGCCGGACGGGAAATCCTGAGAGATTGTGGCTTAGAAGAAATTGACAACAGTGAAGCACTCATTCACCGCTATGAAGGCAACCCGCTATGGTTAAAAAGCGTGGCGAATCTGATTCAAGAGTTGGGAATCGGCGCGACAGAACTATTACTAGATGATACCATATTGTTGCCGGAAGATTTGAAAGATGTTTTACAGCAGCAGTTCTATCGCACTTCCGAACTAGAAAAACAAGTCATGTCATTGTTGGCGACAGAAAACCAGCCAGTCAACCTAGCAAAATTGCTAGAAAAAGGACAAATATCATCATCAGATTTGCTAAACGCCTTGCAATCTTTATCACGGCGCTGCTTGATAGAAAAAGAAGGAAGTCTTTACACTCTGCAACCTGTACTGAAGCAGTATATCAAAACTCGACAATGAATAAACGCTTCAAACAACACCGCTTGTCAACTCTTGTTTCTTCAAATTCGGCAACAATGCCAAAACATCCAAATACCACCACCAACGCTGAGGTGTAATCTCCTCAAATTTGCGCTTCTGGGTTAAATCCACAAATTTTGACAACTCCTCGTAAAACTCCCTTGCTTGTTCAACTAACCGTCCATCCGCATTTGCTAATAAACCTTTCTCTTCCTCACTCAGTTGAGATTCAACTTTTGCCAACTCATCTCTAAGTTGCAACATTTCTAAATGTTCAGCCCCACTCACATCAGGAAATTCAACCATTACACAATAGTTTTTTAGCAAAATATTCATAACAAATCCTTAACTAAACCTACATAAATAAACATTGAATTAGCCAAGTAGCTTTCCGGTTCCTTTGGAGGAAAAGCCGTTTCTAAAACTCCATCCAAGCCCATCATTACCAGCGCAGCGCGGCAACCTCCAAAATCGAACGATCGCCGATTTATATCGCCAAGTACAATTTTCTTAGTCTCATAATTAATATTATCCACAACCAGGATTTACGCACTCTGACCAAAGAAACCGGGTTTTTACCTAATCTGCCGATCGCGACGACATACCTGGACAAAAACCCGGTTTCTGGGCACCATCGTAAATCCTATTTAAACAAACTGACCGCTTGCATTCGATCGCAGGCGGCGAATCCCAATCACCGAAGGCATGGGCGAACGGCGCGAATCATTCGAGATATTACTCGGCCACAAACTACCACGAGAAACAGTCCGAGTCTGATTGAAAACAGCACCGTTCAAATCCAACATTTCAATTTGCCGGCTGAGTACAGTACCATCATCGATCGGGCACTGTTCCCCAGGATGCTGCACCGCAAGCAACAGCGTATCTCCGATAAAAGTCGGCCCAGTCAGTTCGCACCGGTTCGGCCCGTGAGCAAACGGAATTACACTTCCTGCATTCGGGCCGACAGTCGGAATATAAAACAGCCAATTGTTGCCGAAAACTCCAGTAAAGTCTGACACATTTCCAGTATTCTTGTGGTCGATCGTCGTTGGCTTTCCAGCCGCACCCACATCAAAACCGTTGTGTGTGCTAGTAGACATATCAGTGACACCCCAAATATTGCCTTGAGTGTCAAAATCCAAATTGTCTACACTAGCAAATCCCGCGCCAGCTACCGCACCGGCCTCTCCACCTTGAGCAAAACGCTGCCAGCGGAAGGTCGAACCCGCACCGTCGGAACTATCTTCAATTATTTTGTAAATTCCTCCCGATTGCTGACCGCTATTGAGGGCGGCAGTGTATTTCGCAACATTAAAAATGCGAGAATCTGGATAGCCGTCGCTTCCCGGTGCGCCGTCAGTATAAGCAATGAAAACTTCCTTAGTAGTAGGATTAACTTCCAAATCTTCCGGTCGTGCCGTCGGAGTGCCACCAATCAAATTAGCAGCTAAAAAGGCATCAACTAAAACCGCACCTTGGCTGGTATAGAAATTAGCAAGAGTTTTATTTCTGTAGCCAGAAAGTGCTGTTGCTTCATTAGTTGTATCTACTACAAAAGAACCGCCGTCTTCGGTTTGACCGGCAATTCCTGCACGTTTTGGGAAGCGAGTATTGGCATCTCTTTGAGCTTTGCCAAAACTTGCCAATTCGGCTTCGCCCATTTTTTTGGGACTCACTGGATTTGTCGGGCTATTTAATGCCAGTGGTAGCCATCTTCCCACACCGTTACGATTGAATTGAGCGACGTACAAAGTGCCTTCTTCAAACAAGCGACTGTTGTTTTTATCTGCGGGATTGGTGACAGTACCGCTGCTGACAAATTTCCAGGTGTGTCCGCCGCGCCGATCGTCTCCCATGTACACTACTAACTTACGACCTGCTTCGGCGCGTATCGCCATGTTTTCGTGGCGGAAACGGCCCAACCAGGTGTGTTTGCGGGGACGGAAGTTGGGGTCTTGAGGATCGACTTCTACCATCCAGCCGTATTTTTCGCCGACTAAGCCGAACTCCTCACCACTTGTGCCCTTGGCGTAGCCCGTTTGGCCGCCGTTGGGTTTGACGTTTTCTTGAACTCCGACGAAAAATGCTTCGCTACCTTGGAAGTTTTCTTCGGCGGAGAGGATTGTGCCCCACGGGGTTGTGGCGCCGGAACAACTGTAGGCTGTACCGATGATCCGGTTTCCTAGCCCGTCGCTGTTGACTTGTGCGAAGACTTGGGTGGCTGCGGGGCCGGTGCCTGTCAGATATTTGTCGTCGCCTTGTCTGGTGCCCCAGGAGGTGACACTTTTGTATGTGTCGGAACGTTGGCTGTTGATTCCGAGGCCGGAAAGTCCGTGAATGCGTCGGTTGAGGGGGTCGCGGGCGATCGCCCCAAATCTCCCGTTGGCTTGTTTGGTGATGCGGACAATCGAACCACCAAGATTGTACAAAAATTCGCCGAGGGTAGCGCGATTCTTTACGGATAAGTCTATACCGAGGACGGCGCGATCGGTTGCTGGAAATGATGCCACATCTGACGCCGTTTCCGGTGCCACTTTCGACATCGGGAAGGATACATACTCGTGGTTTACCCAAAGATAGCCGTCGTCACTGCTGCCGCGAATCCCTACGAAGCCTGTGTAGTCGTTGTTGTAGCCGAAATAGTCAGATGAATCGGGGAAAACGCGATCGCCCCAGCGGAGAATCACATAGCGTTCGTATTCCGGTGGCACAACTACATCGTCAATAACGCTGTAGCTAGTTAATTTAGTATTCTGTGAAGCTGCCATCACAGTTCCTTGTCCGTTTAAGCCAGTTGGCATAAAGCTGGACAATTCTTGATAAATTGGCAGTGGGTGGGGAAGTCTTAAGGGAGTGAAAGATATTGGACTGAATGCAGCTTCCGCCGAGGTGGAATTGATTCCGAATAGTGTTTCAGTTAGTTGAGGTGCAAGCACAGTTGTAGCTGCACTGCTTCCGAAGAAAATTAGCAGTTGTCGGCGAGTTATTTTAGACATAAATTCCTGTTCAACCCCACATCCCTAGTCTGGTGATTCTCTATAGAATTTTATCGTTGTTAAATTAAGGGAAGTTAACCTTCTGGTTAATTAAAGTGAGATTATATTTTGATTAATAATTGGTTATTGGTTATTGGTTATTGGTTATTTGGGGGTAAATTTAGAATAAGAAAATAAAGTTAGAGTATTCCCACAATAACTAATAACCAATAATTAATAACCTACAA
>JAYSVM010000116.1:0-16416 GCA_043718495.1 Oscillatoriales bacterium
GTTGCACCGGAATGATATAGAGGAGACGGCAGTGCCGTGTCCCTACAATATTATTTTCGGTAGGGACACGGCACTGCCGTCTCCTAATTTCTCCGAAAGTTTTTGTCAAAAATTAATAGCTTGCTAAGCATCAAAATATTCTTATGGTGAATATAGTAGAAGATCTTGCGCGACAAGCTCGCGAGGGTTCGGTGGCCGCAATCATTCAAATCCTGAACAATAGACTCGCAGAGATTGGAGTTAGAACTAGAGCGGTGTTTGCAGATGGGGTGCTACAACTGCTGTGTGAAGCTGCAACCGCTGATTTGCTCGAACAGTCTAGCTTGGTCGATCGCCTCACGCAAATTTTGGAACAACTTTCGCCCCGCAATATTCGCCGAGTCAAGATTAACACTCGGCTTGTCCGAGAACACCAACTCCTGTGGCTGGAAGAAATTAGCCGCGACCCAGAAAATCAACTGTTGTGGTCTCAAGAGATTAAACTAAGAAGAGTTTATTTTTGGCAACGTTTCGCGATCGACCAAAAAGAGCGCCAAGGCCACAAACCAGCTTTGCCCAAAATGACCACCCTTCCTCGATTGTCGATGCAGGAACCCCGACAATTTCAGCGCGGGATCATCGGCGGCATTGGGCTGAGCGTTTTGTTGCTCACCGCCATCTTCGCCATTTACAAAGCACTCAATGCCCGATCGCCAAACAGTACAGCCGCTACCACCCAAGCAGTTGTCACTCCGATTCCTGAGTCAAGCCCCCAGCAAATAGTCCAGGCGAACTCAGACTCTTTTGCACAAGCAGTGCGTCTGGCCGAGCAAGCAGTCTCAGAAGGCAAAACAGCCCAATCTCGCGAGGATTGGTTGGTTGTAGCAGCTAAGTGGCAACAAGCTTCCGATTTAATGGCAGCAGTGCCATCAAAGCATCCCCGCTACACAACAGCTACCAACCGATCGGCACTTTATCGCCAAAATAGTAAAAAAGCACAACAGGAAGCACAAAATAGGGTCGTTATGCAATTTTTTGAGCCGAAAACGCCCAGCTAGCTCAGGTAATCCAGACCTGTAAGGATTACTGTAGAAATAGTAGGGTTCCTGTGGTTACTAATAACAGAATTCCGGCCGCACCCGCTAGGGGTTTTGATTCTATTCCTGTAATCCATTCGGGGACACTTTGAGTAGGCTTAATTAGTTTAGCTGTATCTACGATGGTGATTCCCCAAATCCAAGCTGCGTGAAGCCCGATCGCAATTCCTAGACTACCACCATCTGTCACGCGGGCTAGGGTTAAAACCATCCCCATCAGCCACAATCCAGGGAGTTGAAGAAGGGTTTCTTTGGGAGCCCAGATGAGGTGGGCGATCGCAAAAATGAAACTGGCCATCGCTGCGGCTGTTACTATTGAGTAATCTTGTTGCAGTAAATTTGGCAAACAGCCGCGAAATATCAACTCTTCTGTCGCACTAATCCACAATGCTAATAACAAAATTAGTAGAGTAGAAGGGTTGAGGATTGAAGCCCAAGGATTAATAATTTGTTCGCTAGTTTTGGCTTCAACTTCGCTGCTTTGTAGTTCAATCCAACCCAAGGCTAATTGTAAGCCGAATAAAATAGCTAAGCTGACTACTCCTAATCCTAATCCTCGCAGCCCGGAAATGAAAGTTGTGGGTTGCCAAAGCCAACCCCACTCAGCAAAAGACACGCTTTCTATCCAGGTTGTCGCCCATAAAATGAAGGGGACTATTAGGTAGAGGGAAGCTAGTAAGGGTAGTTTTTTGTTTCCCAAGGGTTGGGGTGGTTGCCATTTGAGTGCGATCGCGACCATAATTGCGATCGGCAACCATAGGCAAGTCCAAGTTAAGAAAAAAACCATTACTTTGACAACTGCTGGTATCGACGGCGACAGCAGTCGCAGGTTAGTTAGGCTGTTCCACATTTAAGCATTAGTCCTACAACACAAACTTCTAATTACACCGCAATGATATAGAGGAGACGGCAGTGCCGTGTCCCTACTGCAAATAATACTGTAGGGACACGACACTGTCGTGTCCCTAATGCACTGCCGTGTCCCTACTGCAAATAATACTGTAGGGACACGACACTGTCGTGTCCTAATTTGGGCCACTAACAATTCCGATGCTAACGGATTTGATATAACGAGGCCTCTAGGGTGCGTCAGCTAGATCGCCCATGCTAAGGGAAACGCTGCGGGCTGACGCACCCTGCAAGCACTTAGTTGACCAAAACTTCCTCGCCGCCCCCCAACAAACCTTGTGCCGCCTCCAGCATACTCTCCGCCACATCTTTTAAATCTTCGCGACTTGCCAGATAAGTTTTCAAAGCATCTAATGGGTCTATACTATTGTTAGCATTCAATTCTGGCAACCGCGGTCTTGCTAACTGACTAACTAATTCCGGTTGAATTGTGTAGCTGTGTGCTTCACCCAAAAAACTGTGCAATTCTGCATTATCAATTAAATCCAATTGTTCCGATCGCAATTGGTAGATCAATCTCACAACCGCGTTTGTTATCTCCTTCTTCCCAATAGCTTTCACCAACTCTGCTTGCGGATTTTCCGATTCGGTGATATTCACTTTAATTGTTTGGAATACTCGCACTGGTAAAGTACAAAATTCCCACTCAGCTTTTCCCTTTTCCAAATTCACTAACACAAAACCCTTGTCTTCTTTCTCTTCGCTAAAATCAACTCGTTCGATACTCCCAGGATAAACTACGGGCGGGTTATTAGAAGCATTCAGATTTTGGTGTTTGTGAACGTGGCCGAGAGCAACATAATCAAAACACGGGCGAGTTAACATCGAAACGGGGATATTAAAGCCTTTTCCAACTGCTAAAAAACGTTCGGCTCCCAAACTGGCTTTATCTGCCATTAAGTGTGCTAAAAGTATGGTGGGAATGTTTGGATCGAGACGGCGGATTTCTCCTTCTAGTGCGATCGTCAGTTTTTCGGTTAATAATTGGTTAACATCGCCCATCGACAGGTTTTCAGTTTCTGATTTAGTCATTAAGGTCGATCGCGTCAACCAAGGTAATGTTACCACCTGTACCGGCCCGTTGCGGGTTTCGATGCGGTGAGTTTCCAGGCGATCGCCTACAATAAATTTAGGTATACCCAAAGTCCGATAAATTCCCAAACTCGCCCCACCTTGTCCCTGGGAATGTTGATCGTGATTTCCTATCAGCAAAACCGTCGGAATTTGAGCATCCACCAAGCGGCTAAATTGACGTGCAAAAGCTTCTTTTACAAACGGTGGCGGCGTAGAATCTGGGAAAGCATCGCCCCCGAATATGACTAAATCTACGGGTTCAGAAATCGCTCTATCCATACATTTACTCAGCGTATTCGCGAAGTCTTCTAAGCGTGTATTTAAACCAGTTTCTGGATTGACGCGCCCGTGGGAAAAGCCACTTCCCATGTGGATGTCTGAAAGGTGTAAGATTTTAATCATTGGGAATTGGGAATGGGGAATGGGGAATTGGGAATTGGGAATTGGGAATTGGGAATTGGTTATTTTTTCTGAGGGCTGAAGTGCTCATAAGAAGGGATTAAATTCTTGACAATGAACTAAAAATCATACATCACAATATGATACCTGGGACTTTTTGATAAATTTCGCTAATTGCACAACTAAAATTCGCACTAACAAATTCTACTGTATCTCCTTCTCTGTAAGTTTGAGAAACCCAATTTCCCTCAGCATTGAGTCTAAAACATTCAATTTTGATTTCGGATTGAGTAATTAACACGTATTCTTGCAAACTGGATGCAGTTTGGTAATCTACAAATTTATCACCTCTATCAAAAGATGCGG
This sequence comes from Oscillatoriales bacterium, assembly GCA_043718495.1. Classification (GTDB taxonomy): domain Bacteria; phylum Cyanobacteriota; class Cyanobacteriia; order Cyanobacteriales; family Microcoleaceae; genus Microcoleus. Next base: position 3,825 of record JAYSVM010000116.1, read on the forward strand.
TTGAGGGAGATAACACCTCAATAATTAGAGATGGATAGAGAATGAAGTCTTCTGTTGAACTTGTATCTCTTTCGTCGCAAGTCACCGCCACGTCAGGATAGTAATAGCAATTTGCTTCTTCCAGTTGAACTTTTATATCGGATGAAAGAACTAAGCAGGAACTCTCGCGGAGATGATTGTTAAGCAAACTTGCTAAATTTACTGAAATAACAATATGAGGTTTTTTTGCTCCTGTCATTGCATAAACGTGTCCGCGTCTGTATTCGTGTTTGATGGGGCTGACTCGTTCGCCTTCTAGATACTCTTCTGGGGAGATGTAGAAATTATTTTTGCTGATAAACATTGATGTTTCCTCTGCTGATTTTATTTGATACTATTGGTTGATAATCGCATATCCGGGTGGTAAACGGCAGTGCCGTTTCCCTACCAATGTTAAGGACACGGCAGTGCCGTTTCCCTACCAATGTTAAGGACACGGCAGTGCCGTTTCCCTACCAATGTTAAGGACACGGCAGTGCCGTTTCCCTACCAATTTAACAAAATTCCAAAAATCGGGCGTGCCACAGTTTGCCACTTTCTGTCAAACCCTGCGATCGCACTTTAATTTTGACATTTTTCCCGTTAGCCTCGTAACGTCGGGCTATTTCCTGCATTTCCTCCCCGCTAAACCCCGTTCCGACGGTTCCTATGGGTACTAATTTGCCATCAATTTCTTGAGCAACTTCGATCGCACTAAATGGCCGCCCCGCCACCTTTGTCGGAGTCAATCCGACAATCAACAAATCTAATTCCTGACAGTATTTAGTCCTCACCATCGGAAATTTCTTAATATCTTTGCCGCCGATATAGCGACAGTTATACAACACCCAAACTTCGCCTTCTCTATTTTCCGATTTCTGCTGATTTGCTAGTAAAAGTTTTTCGGGTACCGTGCGAAATGTCTGCACAACTTCAAATTCTGGGGATAAACTTGCCAACATTTCGCCAACTTCAACTCCGGCTGCAATTCGTGCTGATTCCGCAAGTTGAGTTAAATCATCGCCATTGAAAAACAAACATTTAAAAATGGCATAAATTGCTGATGGTTGAACTGTCGGAAAACCGCTGTCAATATTAACTGTAGCAGCTTGCGCTCCTGTACGGTGTTCGCTCCCACTATGACTTTTATAATACAATTCACCGTCTAAAACAAAAGTACCAATTTTAGCTGCTGTTTCAATTAATGCTTTTTCGATCGCAATTGATGGCTGTTGTCGCAGATTAGTCGATCGCGATTGGTAGTAAACTTTATCTTTAGTGGCAATGACGACTACCCGATTACCGTCACGTTTTGGCTGACCCCAATAATCGGGATTTTCGATGTAATAAGCACGTTCGCTTGGTGCATCAACGGGCTGCATTGTCACAATCCGTCCCGGCTGCAAGTTTGGTGGCAATTCCGCAACTATGGGATGGTTGATAGTTGCTGTTTTTGTGGCAGAAGTTGATTTCGCAACAGAAGTGACATCGGTGGTAGCATTGTTTTGAGCGTTGAGTGCGATCGGCTTTTCTCCCGTTTCCAATTCAAACGCTCTTTTCCAAAATCCCATCGCCATTTCTGGATATCCTTCCGACTCAGCACACAGTGCAAAACCAATCACTTTTGCCGTACCAATGCCCCGTCCATAATCACTTAAATATTGTACTGCACCCGCTTCACCCATCAAATGTAATTCTCGTTGGACAATGCGATTGTTCCAGCGTTCTCGAATGTCGGCGCTGATTTTCTTAGCTGCTTTTCGCTTTGTTTCTGCGTATTCGGTGCAGTCCATACTGCCTCCTTTTTGTAGGGCTACTTGTATATTATACTGAAATTTGATTTATTAGTCAAGCCAATTGGTAATTGACTCTGCTCGTTACTAGGCTCTGCCTAGTAACGCAGATCCGGAGGCTCTGCCTCCATCCAAATCAAGCGAGGCAGAGCCTCTAGATATCGGTTCCTAGGCTCTGCCTGGGAACCAGTGAAAGGTTGATTAAGAACAGGCAAGATGCCTTTTCCACAAACAGGTTACGCTAAAACTAGAATTTAATACCGAGTGTAATTTTACCCAATGATCAGATTGATTTTGTATACCAAACCTGGATGCCATTTGTGCGAAGGGCTGGAAGAAAAACTAGGGCTTTTAATGGAAAGCCTCAACTTACAACTAGAAGTGCGAGACATTACCGATCGCGATGACTGGTTTCAAGCTTACCAGTACGAAGTACCAGTTTTGTATAAAGTTGAGATCCAGCCAAACAATTCTGCGGGTGAAGCTGTATTCTCCCCTGAACAATTGTTGCCACGTCCTTCTCCCCGCTGTACAGTCGCCCAATTGAAGCAACTGTTACAGAAATATTTGTAAACCGATCAGTCAGAATAGATTCAACACGTTCAAATCAGGAGTTTTCGAGATGAAATTGAGAGAATTATTAGCAGCGGTTCCCAGCATTTCCTTTGACGCACAACATCCTGCCCTCAATGCTGAAGTCACGGGTTTATCGACTAATTCTCATGCTTGTCAGCCGGGAGATTTGTTTTTGGGAATGCCGGGGATGCGGGTAGATGGGGGAGATTTTTGGGAAAGTGCGATCGCCAATAATGCTGTAGCCGCCATAATTTCTACCCAAGCAGCCGAGAAAACACCCCCCCAACCCCCCCTTGCTAAGGGGGGGCTACAAGAGGTTCCCTGCGTTATTTCAGTGGCTGATATGGCTCAAGCTTGCGGTTTGATCGCAACCGCTTTTTATGGCAATCCAGCTAGCAAATTAAAACTTGTTGGTGTTACCGGCACTAACGGCAAAACTACAACTACTCATTTAATTGAATTTTTGCTGAATCAAATGCAGTTACCGACGGCGATTTTTGGCACGCTTTATACTCGCTGGCCTGGTTATGAAAAAACTGCACTTTACACCACACCTTTTGCAGTTGACTTACAAAGACAACTAGCAGAAGCTGTCACCGCCGGATGCAAACATGGCGTGATGGAAGTGAGTTCCCATGCTTTAGCACAGCAGCGAGTTTTGGGTTGTAATTTTGAAGTTGCTGTGTTTACAAACTTGACTCAAGATCATCTCGATTATCACCGCGATATGGAAGATTATTTTGAGGCAAAAGCGTTATTGTTTAATCCGAATTATCTCAAAGGTCGGGCGGTAGTCAATATTGATGATGCCTACGGACGGCGGATAGTTGAAAATCTCAATTCTGAGCAAGTTTGGAGTTATAGCACTACCGACAAAACGGCTGATTTGTATGCTGATGATTTGGAATATCAGCCTAATGGAGTTAAAGGAATTCTGCATACTCCCAAAGGCAAAACAGCTTTTACTTTGCCTTTAGTCGGTCAGTTCAATTTATCTAATATGTTGGCTGCTGTTGGTGCTGCTTTGGAGTTGGGTTTGGATTTATCCGCAATTGTAGACAAGTTATCGGAGTTTTCTGGAGTTCCAGGAAGAATGGAACGGGTACAAATTAGCCGGGAACAAGATATTAGTGTAATCGTCGATTACGCGCACACTCCCGATAGTTTAGAAAACTTGTTGAAAGCGTCGCGGCCGTTTATTTCGGGTCAGGTGATTTGTGTGTTTGGTTGCGGTGGCGATCGCGATCGCACGAAACGCCCAATCATGGGTAAAATCGTCGCAGAATTGGCTGATGTAGTTGTCGTTACTTCCGACAATCCGCGCACTGAAGTTCCCGATCGCATTTTGGAGGATGTCTTAGCAGGAATTCCCGCCGGAGTTAAGCCGATCGTCCTGTGCGATCGGGCTGATGCAATTCGGACTGCGATTATGGACGCTAAACCTGGAGACGGCGTGCTGATTGCAGGCAAAGGACACGAAGATTATCAGATTTTAGGTACTGAAAAAGTTCATTTTGACGATCGAGAACAAGCCCGAAATGCCCTGAGAGAAAGAATGTATGGGGTTAGCAGTTAGAACTGAGATCTTGCACCAATGTCAATAAAGGGATTTTCGATGGGGAGTAGGGGACGAGGGCGGGTTTATTTGACCTGTCTGTAACCTTTAAAGCTACTCGCGAACCCGCCCCTACAGCTAACTGAGAATGGTGCAAGATGTGAGTTAGAACAGATTCCATGTTGATGAAGTACACCCCTGATTGATCGATCCCGGTAGGGACACGGCATTGCCGTGTCCTTTACTAACAGCAACCAATCACAAATCACACTTAACAAATAAAATATAATAAATCAGTAATTATACTCACATACAATCTGACTCCCACCATTATAATTGTATAAAACAGTCTAAAAAACATATTAATAAACATGATCTAAATCACTCAATATCAAATTCCAGATCACATCTAATAGCTATGGTATTACTATTATCCGGTTTGATTGACTGCATTTGTAACAAACAAAAAATATCATCAACTATTTTCCAATGGTATAAAGGACACGGCATTGCCGTGTCCCTACTGTAATTAATTGTAGGGACACGGCACTGTCGTGTCCTAGTGTTAGTGGATAATATTAATTTCGATACTACCGGATTTGATATGATTGAGAGGTTAGGACTGTAAACACGATCGAGCCACTCGGTGTATCAAATTAACCCGAAAATTACAGTTAAAAAGATCGTATAAATCACTTTAAAAAAAAACAATCGCCATGATAGAACTAACTGGATATCAAATTCTAGATTTAATTTACTCAGGTACTCGCACCCTGGTATATCGCGGAATTCGGATCTGCGACAAAACACCAGTCGTCATCAAAGTCTTGCGGAGTGAATATCCCAGCTTCACTGAACTCGTGCAGTTTCGCAATCAGTACACGATCGCCAAAAACCTCAATTTACCCGGAATCATTCAAACCTACAGCCTGGAAGCGTACCAGAATGGCTATGCGTTGATCGTCGAAGACTTTGGGGGAATTTCCCTGAAGGAGTGGACGGAGGAAGGGGAAACAGTGCCGTCTGTCGTTGATTTTGTATTGATTGCGATCGAGCTTTGCAACATATTAGATCGACTTTGCCGCGATCGCATTATTCACAAAGATATTAAACCAGCCAATATTTTAATTAACCCAGAAACAAAACAAGTCAAACTGATTGACTTTAGTATAGCATCCTTGCTGCCGAGGGAAACACAAACTCTGATAAATCCCAACGTGCTAGAAGGAACACTCAACTATATATCTCCCGAACAAACCGGCAGAATGAATCGCGGCATTGACTACCGCACAGACTTCTATTCACTAGGTGTCACCTTTTACGAATTGCTGACTGGAAAATTGCCATTTCAATCCAGCGATCCGATGGAATTAATCCACTGTCATATTGCCAAGCAACCGCCATCTGTACGTGAAATCAATCCCAAAATGCCCGTTGTGCTTTCGTCCATTGTCAGCAAATTGATGGCGAAAAATGCTGAAAATCGCTATCAGAGCGCATTCGGGCTGAAAGCCGATTTGGAAACTTGTTTGCAGCAATTGAATGAAACGGGCAAAATTGAGGATTTTGTGATTGGAAAGCGCGATTTGTGCGATCGGTTCATCATACCCGAAAAACTCTACGGCAGAGCCACCGAAGTCGCCACATTATTAGCAGCATTCGATCGCGTAGCCGGAAAAGAACAAGCGAACAATGGCAACCACGGAAGTGAAATGATGCTAGTCGCCGGATTTTCCGGTATTGGCAAAACCGTCGTAGTCAACGAAATACACAAACCCATAGTTCGACAACGCGGTTATTTCATCAAAGGCAAATACGACCAATTTCAGCGTAATATTCCCTTCAGCGCCTTCGTGCAAGCATTTCGCGATTTAATCGGACAATTGCTATCAGAATCAGATGCACAACTGCAAACATGGAAATCCAAAATTCTCGAAGTTGTTGGCGACAATGGGCAAGTTTTGATTGATGTCATTCCAGAACTAGAGCGAATTATTGGCACTCAACCCACAGCCACAGAACTATCCGGGATTGCAGCCCAAAACCGCTTCAATCTGCTGATGCAGAAATTTGTGCAAATCTTCAGCAGCGTTGAGCATCCGTTAGTGATGTTTTTGGATGACTTGCAGTGGGCAGATTCCGCATCACTGAAATTGCTGCAATTGTTGATGACAGAGACAGGACATTTATTGATATTGGGTGCATATCGGGATAATGAAGTATCACCAGCTCACCCATTCATGCTCACCATAGATGAAATTATCAAAACCGGGTCTATAGTCAATACAATTACCCTGCAACCATTAAATGTAGTGGATTTGAATCAGTTAGTGGCAGATACATTGAACTGCGAATTCTTGGTTGCCCAACCTCTCACCGAATTAGTTTACCAAAAAACCAAAGGCAATCCCTTTTTCGCCACCCAATTCCTAAAAGCCTTATATGATGACAAACTGATTAGCTTTAACCCCCCTCAGTCCCCCCTTGGTAAGGGGGGAAGTCAGGGGGGGTGGCAGTGCGATATTGCTCAAGTCAAAGCATTAGCACTCACCGATGATGTGGTGGAGTTCATGGCACTGCAATTGCAGAAGTTGCTGACACAAACTCAGGATGTATTGAAATTCGCGGCTTGTATTGGGGCGCAGTTTGATTTGAATACGCTGGCAATTGTTTCAGAAAGATCATTAGAAGCAACGGCAGATGATTTGTGGAAAGCATTGCAAGAAGGTTTGATTGTTCCGAATACAGAAGTTTATAAGTTTTTTATTCAGTCTGATAGTACCTGGGTTGCTGATGTAGCAACGAATCCGACATATCGATTTTTACACGATCGCGTGCAACAAGCCGCCTATTCCCTAATTCCAGACGACCAAAAAACAGTCACTCATCTCAAAATAGGACAATTAATTCAGCAAAAATGTTCAGAGATAGAACAAGAAGAAAAACTGTTTGATATTCTGGGACATTTAAATTTAGGAGAATCATTAATTGATCGACAGCAGGAACGGGAAGCCTTAGCTAAACTCAACTTGAAAGCTGGACGTAAGGCAAGAAATTCTACGGCTTATGTAGCGGCAAATATTTATATACAAACAGGGATTGAATTATTGACTGACAACAGTTGGAAAAATCAATATGAATTGACTCTGGATCTCTATGTTGCTGCGACGGAAGCTGCCTATTTGAATACCGATCTCGATGGCATGGAACAGATGGCACAATTTGTGTTGCATAATGCCCAGACGATTTTAGATAAGGTGAAAATTTACGAGATTCAAATTAAGTCTCTCACCGCTCAGTGCCATATGTTGGAGGCGATCGCAGTAGGCAGAGATGTTTTGAAACAATTGGGAGTTGAACTTCCCACAGAACCAGATGAAGCTTTTATTGGCAAAGGGCTACAAGCCTTGGCAAAGCAACTCCAAGGTAGACAGATTGAAGAATTAGCAGATCTGCCAGTAATGACCGATCGCCAAACACAGGCTGCCATGCAACTATTAGCCATTTTGTTTGCTCCGATTATGGCGGGAATGCCCGGTTTATTACCAATACTTAGCTTTACAATGGTGAGCTTATCACTTCAGTTTGGAAATGCACCTACATCCACAATTGGTTATGTAGTTCATGGTATGGTAATGTGTGCTTTTTTAGGAAATAAAAAACAGGGTTACAACTTTGGTAAATTGGCAATATATTTGCTAGATCGATCCAATATACCGGAAGTAAAATCTCAGGTTCTAGCTATATTTGGAGCGTTCATTCAGCATCACCAAGAGCTATTGAGTGCTACACTGCCTACACTAAAAGCTGGCTATGTATCCGGCATAGAAACTGGGGATTTTTTATGTGCTGGTTACAATTCTTCGTCCTATGGCTATGCCCTTTATTTTGGTGGACAAGAACTGAGTAATGTTGAATCAGAGATGATAGATTTTAGTGTTGCTTTGGGTCAAATAAATCAATATTCTGCCCAGGGATACGTGGATATAACCAGGCAGATGCTACAAAATTTGATGGAAACGATGAGTCAACCAGATGCTTTGATTGGAGTTGCTTATGATGAGATAGTCATGGTTCCCGATCACCATCAGAATAATGAGGTAGGTTCACTTGCTATAGTCTATATTTACAAAATGCTTCTTGCCTATGTCTTTGGTAATTATCTGGCGGCTCTGGATCACATGATCCAATCCAAAGAGTATTTGATAGCAGTATCAGGGTTAGTTATTTTTCCGATTTTCCATCTATATGCTGCTCTGACACAATTGGCAATCTTTCCCACAGAGTCAGAAACCAAGCAAGCCGAAATTCTGCTGGTTGTAGAAACTCATCAAACCGTATTGCACGAGTGGGCGGAAAATGCTCCGATGAATTATCTGCACAAATGGTATTTAGTTGAAGCAGAAAAGCATCGGGTACTGGGAAACAAAGCAGATGCGATCGAAATGTACGATCGCACAATTCAACTCGCCAAACAAAACGAATACATTCAAGAAGAAGCATTAGCCAACGAACTTGCAGCCAAATTCTACCTCGACTGGGGCAAAGAAAAAGTCGCTCAATCCTACATGATTGATGCCTACTACGCCTATTCTCGCTGGGGTGCTAAAGCCAAAGTTCAAGACTTAGAAATCTGCTACCAGCAACTCCTCACACCTATCCTACAAAAATCAGCCGCCCAATTGACAGCTAGCGAATCCATCAGTAGCTCCCTCAAAACCCTTGTCTCGGTTCACCATACTGTCTCCACAAGTAGCTCTACTAGCACTATTTCGCAGATGCTGGACATCGCAACTGTTTTGAAAGCCGCTCAATCTCTTTACGGCGCAATTGAAATGGATGAATTGCTGTCTAGCTTGATGCAAGTAGTCATGGAAAATGCGGGAGCTGACAAAGCTGTACTCATCTTAAACAAAGACGGCAACTTAGAAATTGCCGCCCAATGTTTTGCAAATATTTCCTGTAACTTGCAGGCATTTTCGATTGAGAATTGCCAAGATTTACCTGTCAGCGTTATCTATTATGTCAAGCGCACTCAGGAAACGGTGATTTCGACTTCAGATAATATAGTTTTTGCCTCGGATTCCTACCTAATTCAACAGCATCCGCCGAGCTTCTTGTGTACGCCGATTCTAAATCAAGGTAAGTCGATCGGTGTTTTATATTTGGAAAACTCGCTGACGGCGGGAGCGTTTACAGCCGATCGCATCGAGCTACTAAAACTGCTATGCTCTCAAGCTGCGATCTCTTTGGAAAATGCCCGACTTTACCAAAAATCGAAACAAGCATTAGAAAATCTGCAAGAAGCACAATTGCAACTAATTCAAAGCGAGAAAATGTCGGCGCTTGGTAATCTCGTGGCTGGTGTCGCCCACGAAATTAATAATCCTGTCGGTTTTCTCAAAGGCAATTTGAAACCTGCAATGGATGGGATTAAAGATTTATTCGGTTTACTTGACATTTACCAACAGGAATATCCAGACCAAACTCCGGCGATTCAAGATGAAATAGAGGCGATCGATTTAGATTTTTTGCGCGCAGATTTGCCAAAATTGGTGGGTTCGATGGCAGAAGGAATCGATCGCATTTGCAACATCAGCGTTAGTTTGCGGACGTTTTCCCGTGCTGATAGCGATCGCCCTTTGCTTTTTAATATCCACGAAGGCATTGACAGCACTATTTTGATTCTCAAACACCGTCTCAAAGCTTCGGAATTGCGCCCGCAGATTGAAATCGTCAAAGATTACGGCAACTTACCTGCTATTAAATGTTTTGCGGGACAGCTAAATCAGGTATTCATGAACTTTTTAGCCAATGCTATTGATGCTCTAGAAGACTCTAATTCTGGATGCAGCTATGAGGATATTGAAACAAATCCGAATCTAATTACGATTACAACAGCCGTTTCTGAAGATAAAAAATCTATCGTAATTCGGATTAAGGATAATGGAATTGGGATGAGCGAATTAGTGCAGCAGCAAATTTTCGAGCACTTATTTACAACGAAAGCTGTGGGGAAAGGTACGGGGTTGGGTTTGGCGATCGCCCGTCAGATTGTGCTAGAAAAGCATCATGGGGCGATCGATGTGAATTCTGAAGTAGGAAAAGGGACGGAATTTGCGATCGCCCTGCCGATTTAATCATAAATAGTATCCATCAAAACATTACCAAATAGGAAATATCCCATGAAAAAGTCTAGGATTAAAGCAAATAAAACTCTGCCTTTACAATTAGTATTAGTAGTACCCTTCGTACTGCAAATCTTTGTGGCTGTCGGCCTGGTGGGGTATTTATCATTCAAAAATGGGCAGAAGGCTGTTAATGATGTTGCCATTCAGTTACGTCAAGAGATGAGCGATCGCATCAATTTACAAGTTCTTAACTACTTAGAAAAACCTTATATTTCCGGACAAGCGATTGTCTCGGTTGCTGAAGAGGGGCAGCTTGATTTAACGGATATCACTAAACTGGAACGGACTTTTTGGCAATTAGTCAGCAAAAATACGATCGAATATATTCAAATTGCTCTGGCTGACGGCACGAGTATACAAGTAGAGGATTTACAAAATAAAGGTATCGTGGCTCTTGTTGGGCAAAAAGCGGGTCTACCTCAGCGCAAAATCTACCAACTTGACGATCGAGGTCAACGGACTACGTTGATAAAAACTCAAGAAAAGTATGACCCCCGAACTCGACCCTGGTATAAAAATGCACAAAAAGCCGGAAAACCAAGCTGGACAAAACCTTTTTTGGGTAATGCGGTTAAAACTGCTTCAATTGCTTTAACTCAACCAATATACGACAACAATGGCGTGTTATTGGGAGTTCAAAATAGTATCCTTCGCATTGAGAAAATTCATCATTTTCTCAATGCGCTAAAAGTGGGTCAGACGGGACAAACCTTTATCATCGATCGCTCAGGCAACCTGATTGCAAGTTCCAAAATTGAAAACCCTTACATTATTGATGCTAAAAAAGGTGAGTTGGAACAAATTCCAGCCGTCAAGTCAGAAAGTCCGGTAATTAGTGCTACAGCCGAAGCAATCATCAATCACTTTGGCAATTTTAATGAGATTAAGCAGAGTCAGAAACTTGATTTCATGCTGGAAAATCAACGGCAGTTCGTTCAAGTTTCAACCATTCGAGACGAACGAGGCATCGATTGGCTCAGCGTTATTGTAGTGCCGGAATCAGATTTCATGGCACAAATTGATGCGAACACGCGCACTACGATTTTACTCTGTTTGGGTGCGTTGGTTTTGGCAACCATTCTAGGCATCTATACTTCTCAATGGATTACCCGTCCGATTCTGAAATTGCAGCAAGCCAGTGAAGCTATTGCCACAGGAGACCTCGATCGGACCGTCGAAGTCAACGACATCAATGAATTGACATGGTTAGCGCGATCGTTCAACCAAATGGCAGCGCAACTCAAAACTTCATTCACTGAACTCGAAGATCGGGTTGCAGAACGGACAGTAGAACTTCAACAAGCTAAGGAAACTGCCGATAACGCGAATCAAGCTAAAAGTGATTTTTTGGCAAATATGAGTCACGAACTTCGGACTCCCCTCAATGGGATTCTTGGCTATGCTCAGATTCTTACCCGTTCCAAAGTATTACCCGACAAAGAACGCCACGGAGTCCAAATCATTCATCAATGTGGTTCCCATTTATTGACACTAATTAATGATATCTTAGACCTGTCCAAAATCGAAGCCCGCAAACTAGAACTAGCCCCAAAAGCGATTCATTTTCCCTCATTCCTGCAAGGCGTAGTAGAAATCTGCCGTGTTCGTTCTGACCAAAAAGGCATCGACTTTATTTACCACCCAGAACCCAACTTACCTACAGGAATTGAAGCTGACGAAAAACGACTCCGCCAAGTGTTGCTCAACCTTCTAGGTAATGCAATTAAATTCACCGATTCGGGTAGCGTCACCCTCAAGGTAGAAGTTAATGAACCTTCTTTAGATATTCTGATTCCCCGGATCAAATTCCAAGTCGAAGATACGGGAATCGGCATTTCACCCAATGAAGTAAACAAGATATTCCAAGCATTTGAACAAGTCGGGGAACAAAAACGTCAGTCAGAAGGTACTGGTTTAGGTTTAGCAATCAGCCAAAGGATTGTCGAATTAATGGGTGGACAAATTCAGGTGGAAAGTGAGATGGGTGTGGGTAGCAATTTCTATTTTGAAGTAGCCTTGCCAAGTGCTAGCGATTGGGTACAACAGAATTCTGTCAACAAGGGACGGACGATTATCGGCTATGAAGGAGCACCACGGCATATTTTGGTGGTGGATGACAGATGGGAGAATCGATCGGTATTAGCGAACCTGCTAGAACCGATGGGATTCATAATTACTGAAGCTGAAAATGGTCAAGAAGGCTTAAATCAAGCCAGAAAACGACGACCTGATTTGATGATTGCTGACTTGGCAATGCCTGTGATGGATGGCTTTGAGATGCTCAAGCAGTTGCGGAATGATGCTGATTTAAAGGATTTGGTGGCGATCGTTTCTTCGGCATCTGTCGCGGAGCTTGATCGCCAAATGAGTGAAGCAGCCGGCGGAGATGATTTCCTAGCCAAACCAGTTGATGCGATCGAGTTGTTTGGTTTGCTGGCTGTTCATCTGCAACTGACTTG
>JAYSVM010000117.1:0-16289 GCA_043718495.1 Oscillatoriales bacterium
CTACAACATTATTTTGGGTAGGGAGACGGCACTGCCGTCTCCTAATTTCCTTCTTCCTTCTTCAATGCCGTGTCCCTACAACATTATTCTGGGTAGGGACACGGCACTGCCGTCTCCTAATTTCCTTCTTCCTTCTTTCTAATTTCTTTCTTCCTTCTTCCTTCTTCCTTCTTCCTTCTTCTATAGTTCAATTTCTAACTTAAAATTGATGAGATTTACTTCAGATGATGTGCTGTGGCTAAGTGCCAGTCCAAGTTTGCAATTATTCGATCGCTCTTTGCTTCATTACTTAAATCAGTCAGTACCAATCCAAATATGGGAATACGAACAAACCGAAGACGAAGGTTGTTCCTTAGATGTCGCTGTTGAGTTACTGCATCACTATTTAAAATTTCGCGATCGCCCAATTCATCTAATCGGTCACAGTACCAGCGGACTAATTGGTTTAATGTATGCGCGCCGCTATCCTCACAAAGTAAGCTCTTTGGGGCTTTTAGCTGTCGGCTTGCCATCTAATATTAATTGGCAAGCTCATTACTATGCACATCTTTCGGCTTTTACGTGGAGTCGCGAACAAATTTTAACTCAAATGGTTTGCGATATGTTGGGAGAACAAAATCAGTATATCAATCAAAGATTTGTATCATATTTTGAAGAGGATTTAGCACTTTCGCCTTCTCCTAACTCGTTATTTAATATGAGCAATTTACGCGATGAGGGTGTAGAAGTACCTTTGTTGTTATGCAGTAGCAAGACAGACTTTGTAGTATCTCCGATTTTGATGCGTCGCTGGTCGAAATTTCTTAAAAAAGGCGATCGACTTTGGGAATGTAAAGACGGCAAGCATTTTTTCCATCACTTCTATCCAGAAAAAGTCGGGGAAGAAATACTGAATTTTTGGCTATCTCTACATAGCCGCCAACCGATTTTAGATTTGAAGTTCTAGATTTGCGATCGCCACTATTGAGATAATTATTAAGATGTCACTTAAAATCATCGTTTGTGCACAGAATTTTCTGTGCCATACCAGCGCCCAAACCAATGGAGTTGTCGCCAATTTCCACAATTACGGAACCGCCGGAATTGCTGATGATTTTAACTTCGATTCCGGGGACTAATCCCATACCCATTAGGCGGCGCACCGTACCTTCTGAACCTTTGAGTTTGACAATCCGCAATTTCTCGCCGATGCTTGCTATTGCTAGCGGAAATGACTTACTGCCCGCCACAGCAGGCTGATATTCTGTGCTATTGTCTTCGGTTTCAGAGACTTCTGGTGTCTCTCCATAAAAGGTAAAACCCTGGAACTGTCTGGGCTTTGATTTTTGGTTTTGTTGGCTATATGCTTGGTTTTGTTTCATATTTTTTCTCACAGTCGATCGGTTTTAGTAGCAAGTTGTTTGATCTTACTCATAGATCAACTTGAGATAGATTCTCAAATAGTATATGAAAAATTGTTTGTTAGCAACAATTCTCAAATAATTTTGCAAAAATTAAACAAACTCAGCGGCTGATATGCGGGCAGAATAAATCTAAATTGCGATCGCATTTTAACGCTGCGATCGCGCCCAAGCCCTAAAATAGCGATCGAGCATATATACTCAACCCACTCCCTCCCGTACCGATTCACAATTGATCAAGAATTATGCCAGCCAGTTTTCTCCCAAAATCGATCGCACAATTAACCGAATCCACATCAATAGCCTTAGCCCAAAGCATTCAACAGGAGGCAATCACAACGAGTCTCAGCCAGCAGCCAATAGCCACAACCTACGTGCATCAAGGTAGCGGAAATACCCCTATTTTGCTAATTCACGGCTTCGACAGTTCCGTGTTTGAATACCGCCGTCTGTTGCCACTGCTGGCCCAAACAAACGAAACTTGGGCGGTGGATTTACTGGGTTTTGGATTTACAGAAAGATTAGCGGGTTTACCATTTAGTCAAAAAGGGATTGGAAGTCACCTTTACTATTTCTGGAAAACGCTAATTTCCCAGCCGGTCATTTTAATTGGTGCATCAATGGGAGGTGCAGCAGCGATTGATTTCACCCTCAATCATCCCGAACTTGTCAAAAAATTGATCTTAATAGATAGTGCCGGTTTTCCCGTCACCTCTAACAAAGGGAAATTTTTAATTCCGCCGTTAGGATATTTGGCAACTTCGTTTTTGCGAAACCCGAAAATCCGTCAAAAAATTAGTGTCAATGCTTATTTTGATAAAACTCTTGCTTCTGTAGATGCCCAAACTTGCGCCGCCCTGCACCTAGAAATACCCAACTGGAATCAAGCTTTAATTGCTTTTACCAAAAGCGGCGGTTACTGTGGTTTCGGGAAAAAGTTATCGGAGATTCATCAGCAAACGCTGATTTTGTGGGGGAGACAAGACCGAATTTTGGGGACGGCAGATGCCGAAAAGTTCAAAAGTGCGATCGCAAATTCTGAACTAATTTGGATACCAGATTGTGGACACGTTCCCCACTTAGAAAAACCACAGATTACCGCTCAACATATTTTAGAATTTTTAGCAAAAACATAGTAGTTGGGAATTTTTGGTGAGTATTGTGGAACAGGCATCTTGCCTGTCCCCTTAATTAGCATTACCCAATTTCTTCTGCTGCAAAAACTGCTGTGCAACTTGTCCTGGTTCCTCCTGTTTTTTATCAACTTGATAGTTCATTTTTCTCATGTCATCCTCAGATATTTTCCCACCCAATTCGGCGAGAACAGCACGTAATTCTGGGTATTTTGTCAAGATTTGCGATCGCACAACTGGCACCGCTTCATAGGGCGGAAAATACTTTTTATCATCTTTCAGCACTACCAGGCCCAAGCTTTGAATCAAACCATCGGTGGTACTTCCAGCAATTACATCCACCTCTTTTTGTTGCAACGCTTGATACAGCAATCCTAATAACAATTCCTTCGGTTCTTCTTGAAATTTAATCCCATAAGTTTTAGCCAATCCTGGAAATCCATCTTCTCTTTCTTTGAATTCTGGGCCAAAAGCAGCCCGCAGGTTTGGTGCAGCTTTCCCAAGTTGCGAGAGAGTTTGTAGATTGAGCTTTTTCGCATCATCTCCCCGCACGATGATTGCAAAACTATTCTCAAATCCTAATGGTTTCATCCATTCTGCTTTAAACTGTTTCGGATACTCTTGTTTTATATAATCGAATACTTTTTTGGGATCAGAAATTGGTTTTTGCTTCAGTAGGTTCGCGTAAGCGGTGCCCGTATATTCGACATACAAATCAATTTTATCTGTCGCTAGAGATTGATGACAAAGTGAGCCTCCGAGATTGAGTTCTCGTTCTACTTTGATATCTGTTTTAGCTTCGATATGCCGTGCTAAAATTTCTGCTAAAATGACTTGTTCGGTAAAGTCTTTCGAGCAGATGACAACTTGTTTTTGAGGCTTAGAGGTACATCCTGCTACTGCAAATAATAAAAGCAGCCAGCAGGAATAGAAAAAAAAATCGTTCTTAGATATTCTCATAAGTTAACTGGTAATTGGTAATTGGTAATTGGTAATTGGCATCTTGCCCGTTCTGGAGAATAGCGCAATATCTCTATTTTACCCAATTTTTCTTGTCCTGCTGTAACATTTATTTATAGACATGGAGGACAAAAAATGGTAATCAGCAATACGATCCAGCAGCAACGACAATTTTTTGCGACTGGGAAAACTAAAGATGTGGATTTTCGGATTGAACAACTGCAATTGCTGAAAAGCGCGATCGAACTCAATCAATCACAAATCGTCGATGCTGTCAAGGCAGACTTGAATCGGCCGGAGTTTGAGGCTTACTTTGAAATCGCTGCGATCGCAGAAGTCAAGTATGCCATCAAAAACCTCAAATCCTGGGTAAAGCCGAAAAAAGTACCAACTTCGATCGACCAATTCCCCGCATCAGCCCGCATTTTCCCAGAACCTTTAGGCGTAGTTTTAATCATCGGGCCTTGGAACTATCCATTCCAGTTAATGATATCACCGTTAGTCGGGGCGATCGCCGCCGGGAACTGTGCACTCCTCAAACCCTCAGAAATCGCCTCACACACCTCAGCAGTCGTCGCCGACATGATTGCCAAAACCTTCGATCCCGCCTATGTAGCCGCCGTCGAGGGAGGCGTAGAAGTCAGCCAACAATTGCTAGCCGAAAAATTCGACCACATCTTCTTTACAGGCGGCACAAAAATCGGCAGAATAGTCATGGAAGCCGCCGCCAAACACCTCACACCTGTCACCTTAGAATTAGGTGGCAAAAGTCCTTGCATTGTCGATTCAGATATTCAGATTGAACATACTGCAAAACGGATTGCTTGGGGCAAATTTATCAATGCCGGACAAACTTGTATTGCTCCAGACTACCTGTTGGTAGACAAGAAAGTCAAGCCCCAATTAATGGAAGCAATTAAAACATCAATTCAAGGATTTTACGGCGACAATCCAGAAACAAGTCCTGATTATTCGCGGATTATCAATCAGCGGCAACTGGAACGTTTGAGTGCGTTTCTCAAAGACGGAGAAATCGTCATTGGTGGGCAAACTAACCCAGAAAATAAGTATATTGCACCGACTGTTTTAGATAAGGTTTCCTGGGATTCGCCGGTGATGCAGGATGAGATTTTCGGGCCGATTTTGCCTGTGTTGGAGTATGAAGATTTCGGGGAGGCAATTGCCCAAATCAACGCGCGCCCCAAACCTTTAGCTTTGTATTTGTTCTCGAAAGATAAGCAGAAACAAGAGCGAGTTTTGCGGGAGACTTCCTCTGGGGGAGTTTGTATCAATGACACGGTAATGCAAGTGGGTGTAACAACTTTGCCATTTGGGGGGGTTGGGGAAAGTGGAATTGGAAGTTATCACGGGAAAGCGAGTTTTGATACTTTTTCGCATTACAAAAGTGTGTTGCAAAAGTCATTCTGGCTGGAGTTGCAATGGCGCTATGCTCCCTATAAGGGTAAGTTGGATTTGATCAAAAAGGCGATCGGTTGAAAAAGAAATAATTCCTTGTACCCTTTTTAAGCACAGGCAAGATGCCTGTTGCACAACATATCAATTTTCTTGTGGGGTGGGCATCTTGCCCGCTCATCAAAGGTTTATGTTGAGTTCAGTAGCACGATCGCGCGCAACTAGGAATCGGACACTGTACGCCCTTTCCGAAACAAGTTGATCACTCTTGCTACAGGAACAAAAGATAGATTTATGATTTTTATAATATAACTCTTCCGACAGATGGTTTGAATATTACTTATTCGTTAACTTTAAAAAAAGTAATTTTTGTTACAAACTTTATGCTCACTTTATCTTACTCTCCCAAACAAGTATTCCACTGTCCCGAAGAATCTAATTTTTACGCGCAGTGCCTAGAAAATTTAGTGTTAAATGTTAGCGACAATTCTCGATCAATCGTAGAGTTTGGTTCAGGAGAGGGAAGTCCGGTGATTAAGTCTTTGCTGAGAACGAGTTTTGAGGGAAAAATTAAGGGTTTTGAGTTAAATAATGTAGCTTGGAAAATTGCTCAATCTCAGATTCGAGAATATAAACTAAGCGAACAATATGTCGTTCACAATTGCTCTTTTTTTGATTCACCTTCATATAAGCAAGCAGATTGTTTGATCTCAAATCCGCCTTACCTGCCTGCTGCTGATGACAAGATTTACCAGCCGCTGTTGCACGGCGGGACTGATGGTTCTAAAATTGCTAAAAAACTTTTATCTTTGGGCTGCGATGAAGTTTTGCTGATGGTTTCTAGCTATTCTAATCCTGTGGGTTTGATCGATTATGCGTCGGATCGAGGTTACTCGGTTGCGGGTTTTGAGATTGCACCTTTAACTTTTGGCTATTACAGTTCCGAGTCCAAGGTGAAAAATGCGATCGCCACTCTCCGAAAAGAGGGAATGGCTTTTTATTCTGAAAATATATATGTGTTGGGTGGCGTTTTGTTTAAGCAGCAGCAAAATTCGCAAAGGGATTTGTCGATCGAGTTAATTCAGTTGATGACTGCTTTGTAACTCACATCTTGCACCAATGTCAGCTAATCCTGGTAGGGTGCGTCAGTTTCTGACGCACCCTACGATATAGCCGTTAATTTTGTTCTGCGGTTTGAATCGATCGCGTTACCGCAGCCGCAGCCCGATCGCCTATAAGTTTCTCCTGATCGTACCCCAACACCAGTTCCCACGCATCCTGCGAGTATCTGTCGGCCAGTGGCAGAGCAACTTCATCCAACATCCAGCGCCCGTGACGCTCGTCTTCTCGGATGTGCAGTTCCCAATAACCCATGGCAGCCTGCGAGAGGCCCAGACGCTGGGCGGCTGCTAGATAATTCCTGTAGGCGACGGGCCCGGCTACCTCAAAATAAGTTAGTCCGCCGTTGTACCGCAGAAAATGGCGCTTGCGTTCCGTCAGCAGGAAGTTGTGATTGATACCTGCAAGAACTTCCCAAGGCACTAAATCGAAATACATTTCCGGTTCCGTACTCATCCCGAATTCTGCCAGCATTTGAGCAAAATAGGTGGAGTGCTTGCGGGATAGGCGGCCACCGCCGTATTCTTCGATCAGCACCCGCGTCAGGGTTGACTGAATTTCGTTGCCGGCACCGCCGAGGATGCGGGAAAGCCTGCTAGCTTCGACTAAACCGTCGAAAGATGCGATCGCCAGCAGGTGTCGGTATCCTGCTGCTGTCATCTGTTCTCGCAAATAGCGATCGCCCTCGTTCAAAGGAGGATCGACATCAGCCGCCGCCCGATCGCGCAGAGCTTGCTTGACTTCTAACTTTTGCAGTGCTGCGACGTCAATTTGTGCCAGTTCCCATTGCTGCCAAGGTTCCTCAATGCGATCGCGCACGGAACGCAAATAGTGCGATCGCTCATTGTTATAATGGCTCAAATCATCGTACCAAAATAAGTTTAGCCTGTTGATGCGGTAAAGCACACGCTGCAAAAAGCAGTGGGCGGCATCGTCGCTGAAACCTTGTTTATAAGCTGCTGAAATTGCCTGGGCGATCGCGCTTTCAAAGTCAATAACAAGTGAAGGTTTTGCCGCCACCGTCCGATCTAGATCCTCGACATCTAGCAATTTGACAAATTGCTGCTCAACAGCTTGATAATTTGTGCCTGTTGGTTGCTTGTTGAAAAGACTCGCCGAGTCTGATAATGGGAGTATCTCTATGGTGTTTTGCATGGAATCAAGTTATTCTGACTCTGATTATTGTGCTCTGTGCCAAAACAGCCAACTGTTGCAGATTGCTGAGGATGCTGGCTACCTTTCTTGAAGATAGCTAGTCTTTCACCACGATACACCTTTCTATTGATAGAGATTTGACTGGCAAATATTCTATTGAGTTAAAATAACATCAATTATTCCCCCCACTTCTTATGCTTCCATTTAAATATCCCGTCCCTCAAACAGAGCCACCAAACTCGCCCAAAGAAACGCTCCCCACAATGTACGATCTACCTAGCGAAAATTCGGAGGAACCTGGTTTGCCTGATGAATTTCACGGCCTGCAACCGCAGTTGCTGAGCTATACCTTTCGCCCTTCCAACTATCTCGCTTCCCAAATATTTAGCGGGAGTGACATGAATCTTTACTATGACGCACGTCACCCACTGTGGTACAAACGCCCGGATTGGTTTGGAGTTGTGGGAGTTTCCCGACTTTATGATGAAGTCGATATGCGGCTGAGTTATGTGGTTTGGCAAGAAAGTATCAATCCTTTTGTAGTTGTAGAATTGCTTTCGCCGGGAACTGAAAAAGAAGATTTGAGAGAAAACGATCGCGAACTACCACCTACCTCTCAGAATTTAGCAGGTAACGGCCATATAAATCCAGAACCAAAAGACCTAAAACCTGCGCGAAAATGGGAAGTTTACGAGCAGATTTTGCGGGTTCCTTACTATGTGGTTTTTAGCCGTTATACCAATAGAATGAGACCTTTTAAATTGAAAGGAGCTAGCTATCAAGAACTAGAGTTGTCAGATTCGCGGCTGTGGATGCCTGAGATCGATTTAGGCTTGGGTTTGTGGCAAGGTGAGTATCTGGGAGTCGATCGCCTGTGGTTGCGCTGGTATGATAGTGAAGGCAATTGGATTCCAACTCCCGAAGAGCGTGCACAACAAGAACAGCAGCGCGCAAACGAAGAGCAACAACGCGCCGAACTTGCCGAAGCTCGGTTAGAGTTTTTGATGCAAAGACTGCGGGAATCGGGTATCGATCCCGATCGCTTTTTGAACGGTTAATACTGTAGTAAAATAAATACTCAAAATCTGATTTGAGTATTATAAATGAAACAAGTCTTACCATTTTTGACCGGAATTGCGATCGCATCTGTATCGATTGCAGCATTCATCCCACCCACCTACGTGCTGCGAGTAGAAACTGTCAAACAAGGAACGCTGCGCCTGACTAATACTTCCGATCAGCGGATTTTTGTGAAAAACTTCGTTCTCCGCAATCACAAAATTAATGAATTTGGCAAACGAACTGGAGAAGAACAAGAAATGAAAATTCGTGTAGAAACATCGCTAAATCCAGGAGAAAGCACCTTGGAAACAACTTCCGAGCCACCACGGCGGACAACGGCAAATACTGAACTATTACGATGGAATGATGGAAAAAAAAATCACCGACAAGGATTGCTAATCTGTTTTATTAATGACTTCAACCATAATGTATATCTAACTCCCAACGGACAATTGTCTTGTCCCAAATAATTCACATTACAAATATTATCTAAAAAGCTTATGCCAACTTTATCCCAAGAAAAATGTGCTGCTTGTCACCAAAACTCACCCCGCGTCACAGCCTATGAAATAGTCCAACTAAAACCTCAAATTCCTGACTGGAACTTCGTCGAAAAAAATGGGATTCCCCAATTAGAACGCACCTACAAATTCCCCGATTTTCAAAGTGCGATCGCTTTTACCAACCGTGTCGGCGAAGTGTCCCTACTGGATTTAGGATACGGCATTGCCGTGTCCCTACCGGATTAAGAATTCACAACTCTCGGTAACGGTGAATGCCATTCATTCCCATGAAACAGTTCCAAATTCAGCCGATAGCCAACATTCCGCACAGTTTGAATCAAACTTGGTTGTCGCGGATCGACTTCGATTTTTTTCCGCAAAGATAGTACGTGAGTATCAATGGTGCGTGGGTTGTCAATAGCATCAGGCCAAGCTCTCCGCAGTAAATCCGATCGCGAAAGGGGAACTCCTCCAGCTTGAGCTAGCACGTACAATAGGCTAAATTCCTGGGGAGTCAGCTCGATGTGTGCCTCATGCAACCGCACTCGACGCTGTACCAAATCAATTTTTAGCAGCCCGCACTCCAGCGTCGCCGGCGGTATAGTCGTGCGGTTGCGACGCATCAAAGCTTCTACCCGCGCCATAAATTCTTGCATCCCAAAAGGTTTAGTCAGGTAATCGTCAGCCCCCGATTTCAAACCTTCAACAATATCCGCTTCGGAATTCCGTGCCGACAGCATCAAAATCAGCGACTGCTGCTGTTGTAGCCATCGGCAAAATGCTAAACCATCCCCATCTGGCAATTCTGCATCCAGAATTACTAGGGAGGGCTGGTGGCTGAAAAATATTTCCCTAGCGTGATTGATATCCGCGGATTGATGCACCCAGTGACCGACTTGCTGTAGATGCCAGGCCAAGAGCGATCGCAGGTGCGGATTTCCTTCAACAATTGAAATATTAACAAATCCCACAGCAGCGAGCTTCCAATATTATTAATTGCTACCAGACTAACAGAGCTTTTGTCAAGGTTTTGTAACCATAGCTACGCAAATATTAGGTTCGCAACCACTCAAGAAATACTTCAATTCGGACTTATACTTAATTTTTCTTGAGTAATTTGTTGATCAACTTAGGTACTTCCGAAGGTCGAGAAGCTACTGGTATGTTCGCCTCTTCAAAAGCCGCCATTTTATTTTCTGCTGTCACCCCAAAGGCTGTCCGCGCCGCAGCCCTAGAACTGATCAGGATGCCGGCGTGGCCCAAAGACGGGCCTTTGGGAGCGTAGAGGCCAGCTAGGTAAGCAACCACCGGTTTGTCGATCGCCTCAGCGATGTAAGAAGCAGCAGCTTGTTCACTCCACCCGCCAACTTCCCCTATCAAAACGATCGCCTCGGTAGTCTCATCTTCGTCCAAAATTTGCAACCATTGCATAAAAGAAGAACCGACGATAGCGTCACAGCCAATACAAACAGCCATAGACTGTCCCAACCCGGCATTAGTCAGTTCCAGAGCAATCTCGTAAGTCAAAGTGCTGCTGCGGCTGATTATCCCCACCGGGCCGGGAGTGTAAAATTCCTTGGGGTGAGTTCCCAGCAATAACTTGTCCGGTACAATAATTCCTGGACTGTTGGGGCCAATCACCAAAGTTTCGGTTGCTTCAGCTTTTCTGACTAAGCGCACCATATCCAGAGGAGGCACTCCTGGAGTGACGATCGCGATTTGCCTAATGCCAGCAGCGATCGCTTCCAGGGCCGCATCCAGCACCCAGTAGGGCTTTACCAAAATTACCGTAGTATCAATGTGGCCAACTACGGCTACCGCTTGTTCCACTAAATCAAAAACCGGAATTCCCTCCAACTCCTGGCCGCCCCGACCGGGACTGACACCAGCCACTACATTTGTGCCGTATGATTTCATCATCAGCCCCACAAGGGTTGACGCGGAAGATTCTGTAATCCCTTGTATCAGGACTTTGCTCTCAGGAGTTAAATTCATAAAAAAACTCGGTAAGTGGGGATTCAGTGCTGTTTAGCTAAAGACACAGTTTGAGCCACAGCTTGATCTAAACTTGTGGCTAGCTGCACGTGCAACTGGCCCAAACGCTTTTTCACAGCATCTCGATCGATCCCAACCAGAAGCAACACAATCTGGAGTTGGCGGTTAGCACGGGTTTTTCGTTCCAGATAGCCCACCACAGCGGAGATAATTG
Source organism: Oscillatoriales bacterium (assembly GCA_043718495.1). Taxonomy (GTDB): domain Bacteria; phylum Cyanobacteriota; class Cyanobacteriia; order Cyanobacteriales; family Microcoleaceae; genus Microcoleus. Next base: position 10,955 of record JAYSVM010000117.1, read on the forward strand.
CCTCGCTGGTTGTGGTGCTAGCCAAAATATTCACCAGCACCACCTTAACGCTTTTATCCTGAGAGACTAGCTCCAGAGCCAACTCTGCGCGATCGTGTAGGGCTTCTACACTATCGTAGCGGTCTAGGGAACCCAGATTCACAAAATTAGCTGGTTTGCCTCCTTCCTGGGCCACAGCATCCAGAGTAGCCATTGTCAAACCAACTCCGTTGCACAAAATCCCGATATTCCCGTCTAATTCCACCAAATTCAGGGGTTCAGAATTCGAGATTTGGGATAGAGACGTGGGGGCCAATTCCAAAGATGAGTGTAGCAAGTTCGAGTTGGCACTGCGGCGATCCGTCTGACTTCTCCTCTCCCCTGGCAGTTTGGTATCTTGCTTCTTTGCGCCAAGTGTAACCAAATCTGGATGACGTCCCAAGGCATCATTATTGGCACTGACTTTACCGTCTAAAGCCATTACCTCTCCCGTGGGACTGATGCCAAGAGGATTGATTTCTACTAAGTCTAAATCTTTCTCGACAAACAGCCGATACATTTTTTCCACAATTGTGCTGACTGATTGAATCAGGTTTCCCTGCAATCCCATTTTCAGCATCAGTCGTCTCGCGTAGAAAGGGGAAAACTCTTGGTCTACAACAACTTGCTGCATTTGGTCGATCGAGCCTTCTACATCCATACCTCCTTGGCGTGAACCCAGAAGTACCGGACGTCGTGCTACAGGATCTAGGAGTACCGCCAAGTACAATTCTTGGTCAGCGTTATACTTAGCCTCTGCTAGCAGGACTTCGGGATACTCAGATTCGATCGGCAAATTAAAAATTGTCTGAGCCGCAGCCACCGCATCGATCGTATTTTCAACAAATTTAATGCCACCGGCCCTACCCCGTCCCCCCGCCCGCACCTGGGATTTTAGTACGACTGGGTAGGGAATCTTCAGCCCTTTGAGGTCTGCGGGATTGTCAATCCGCTGCGATGGCAAAACCGGAATTGCCATCTGGCGAAATAAAGCTTTAGCTTGGTACTCTAACAAATCCATTATCAATTAATTGGTATTACCGATCACTTATTTCCTATTGCCGATCGCCTATTTGGTATTTTTTCATAAAAGACATTTTCTTTTAAAATTCTACCATCATTGGTTGGTAGAATTCTAACTGTTGATATTTTCTTTAATCCTGGCAGTTTGGGATTGTTTTTTGCGAGTTTCACTTGATATTAGCAGTGCCTTGATGCACAGTTTTGACCCATTTCAACTGCTTGGGACGCACTGAAATCCGAGCCGTCACGGCACCTACCAACAGCCAGTGAAGCATATACACTGTAGACGATAGAGTTTGCATCAAAGTAGTAAAAACTTTTTTAAAGTCAAATTTGGTTTCTTGGCGAGTTCGACGCAAACCGACAAACATTCCCACCAGAGACAGGGTAATAGTCATGAAAGTCAGGGGACTGGCTAGAGGCATTCGGCGCAGCACAATGGACATTAAACAATCGGGCAGTGCTACTGTGGGCAAGAAATACTGAGATACCCAAAATCCAAATAAATCCCAAGTTTTCCCAACTCCCATGCGGTTACGAAAAATTAGCTGCCAGTAGTCAAGATAGCGCTGATAGCCACCTTCTGCCCAGCGATTGCGCTGATGCCAAAGAGCCTTGGCGTTAGTGACTCCTTCTTCAGATACGGGCGGAAAAGCCAGAAAATCAATATCCCACCGATCTAAGTGCAGCCTCAGTGTCAAATCTAGATCATCGGTAATCGTCTCCTCGTTCCAACCTCCGCAGCTTTCTAAGGCTGTACGGCGCATAAACTGGCCGTTACCGCGCAATTCTCCAACGCCGCCGATCGCAATTCGCTGCTGCTGGAAAAAACTATCGAGCGCCATTTCGGCTTCTTGACTGCGAGTCCAAAAATTTAGGGGAGCATTGGCGATCGATTTTCTGACTTGTACTGCTCCGACTTTAGTGCTAGAGAACACTGGTACGACTGAGCGCAATAAGTCTGGTGTCACCGTCGCATCGGCATCAAATATGCCCACAAATTCTCCACGAGTCTGGGGTAAAACTTGATTCAGAGCTCCCGATTTGCCACCACTGGCATTTGCTCCTCGGCTCCATACTTTGAGTTGGGGATACTGTTTGGTTAGCTGTTCCAATACCAGTGCAGTACCGTCTGTGCTATTGTCGTCGATCGCCCAAAGTTCATAACGGTCGATCGGGTAATCCAAATTGCAGATTGATTCTACCAGTCTGGCAATCACCGCTTCCTCATTTTTCGCCGCCACCAGCAGTGACACGTAGGGCCAATCTGCTTGATTGGACTCCGAAAGAGGTAGCATTGCGGGTTTGGGCGAAGCAAACAAAAATCGAAACGCTTGCATCCACAGCAGTCCCGTCAACCCCCAGACAACCCAAGAACCCCAGGAAACCAAGTGCAAAGTAATTGTCCCGCCCCAAATCGCCGTCAGCACTATAGCGGCTTTTCCCCGACGTCCCTGGTATAATTTTTGAGGAAAAGAGGGAGAATTGGGCAAGTTCACCGCTACCGTTCGATCGGCTTTTGTGTTTACGTCAAACTCCCTGTCGTTGGAGGGTGTAGTACATATCTTGCCAACCTTGGAGTTTGAGGTCAAACTCTTGTGTTGTGCGGGAGCTAAATCAGGGATATCCAAGTTAAGCTCGCTGCGATCGTCGTTTTCTTGCCAAGAACTCTCCTGCATAGGTTATTTGATTCAATCACCAATAGTTTTGGATTTAACACACAAGTATCCACTGTATCAGTTTCTGGGATTTTGTCGAAAGCCGACTGATTTTGAACGAATCTTTCTCCCCCTCTCCCCCACTCCCTCTGCCCCTCTCTCTCTTGAGAGTTTTTAACGAGGATTTGGGATGAGTTTCTTAGGAGATGTTAAGGTGTGGTAACTGTGCCCGCTAACAAGCCCAGCACTTAGGCTGTGGCTTTAGTCATCCGGCAGCAGGAATTGTATAATTTGTTAGTAATTATCAGGCAGTGGAAAAGTCACAAACCCCAGCCTGAAGGCATGGGGCTTGAAAGAGGAAGGCTCACCACCCTCCAAATTCAAGACCAAAACAGTGTCTAGCCTGCGTCTTTAAAAGACCAACTGAACTGCCTGAGAGTGGTATCTCACAAAACGTTAAGAATGCCTCCCTAGTTCTTAACCACTTTGGCAGTCAGTGGCGAAGGGAAATATATACCTAGAAATAGGACTTACCGTAAATGTTTGTACCCGTTGTAAACAGTGAAAATAGACCGTTAATGCCGACTACCCCAAGTCGCGTAAAGCGCTGGATTAAGTCGGGTAAGGCAACACCATTCTGGAATTCGGGTGTATTTTGTGTCCGGCTAAATGCAGAACCTTCAAATCACAACTATCAGCCCATTGCGGTAGGCATCGATCCGGGTAGCAAGCGCGAAGGATTTACCGTTAAATCCAAATCGCATACTTACTTAAACATTCAAACTCATGCTGTTGACTGGGTGAAAGACCGCGTTGAAGTAAGGCGCAATATGCGACGGGCAAGACGCTTTCGTAATACTCCATGCCGTCAAAATCGAGCTAATCGGCTAGTCAATAAAAACCGTATTCCTCCATCAACTAAAGCGCGGTGGCGGTGGAAATTGAGAATAGTTAACTGGCTAACGTTGATGTTTCCGATATCGACATTTGTTGTGGAGGACATCAAAGCGCGAACGTGGAAAAACGGACGTAAGTGGAACGTATCATTTAGTCCTTTGGAAGTGGGTAAGCACTGGTTTTACGACCTACTTATAAAGATTGCCCATCTTGAGATTAGAGTGGGAAACGACACTTATGAACTGCGTCAAAAATTAGGACTCAAAAAATCCAAACAGAAGCTATCAAACAAGTTTGAAGCACATTGTGTTGATTCTTGGGTGTTGGCTAATTGGTGCGTGGGAGGACACATTCAACCCGACAACTCATCGCTAATTGAGATTGTGCCCCTTGAATTTCATCGCAGACAACTCCATCGCTTGCAATATTCTACCGGTCATGTCCGCTCTAGATACGGTGGTACAATTAGTGTCGGGTTTAAGCGCGGTTCAATTGTTAAACACCCTAAATACGGTTTTTGTTACGTTGGAGGCTGGCAAGAGTCGCCAACAAAAAAAGACCCGTACCGGAAAACAATTAGCTTGCACGATTTAAAAAATGGCAAGCGTCTCACTCAAAACGCATCGCCCGCAGATTGTAAATTTTTGTCCTACAACTCGTGGCGTATTGCGAGTTAAATTGTAAAGCCGTCCTGGAAGGACGGGGTTTCCAACCCATTTTTCTGATGACTATTCCTCAACTGAAGCCAGCCGATGAAAAAGAATCAAAGGTCTATGCACCTTTTTTTCCCGAACAGAGGCGCAAGTCTTTACCCTACGCCATTGCTCTCTACAAGCTCAAAAGCTTGGAAGGTGCAAGAAAAATTGAAGGTGGCGACGAGATTCCATTTGTAGCTAGTTGGAATATCTCATCACTGCCGATCGATTTGACCCGCTGTCGAGTCTTATTTGATGGCAATGCTGAACTCAGCTACGAAGTAACTATGCAAAGCTCTGACTTTGTGAATTGCTTGATTGAGGTCCTAATGATTTTTCAGCGCAGTCGCACCGTCGATTTTTCTAAAGTTTTTTATCGGAAGCTGATGCGGATGGATGAGTGATTTTAGGGCATCGGTTGACTGTTGACGGTTGACCGTTGACGGTTGACCTTTGACTCAATTTTACAATTCTGATGCTACGGATTTGATATAACTCCAATCTATAAACCTTACTCCACCGAGAATTGTACGCCTCATTCAAGTCTTGGCATTCCACCATCCTGGTAGTTAATCTACTCATAGTGTTAACCATATAAAAATTAAGATTAAAATGTAAAATAAAGAACAATAATTGGCTTGTTTCTCTGCTGAAAATAGTCTAAAAAGGTAGCGAAAACAAGGTAGTACAGATGATTTAAAATAAACTAAAAAAGTCAAGCAAAAGTTTGATTTAGCCGATGGTGACAAAATCGAGTATGATCGTATTGCGAAATCGAGTCGCTGTGTGGGAATAATGTTTAATCAACTAATTTTATTAGAAAATTGGGTGTAAAACCCCGTCCTTATAGGACGGATTTTTGATAGAATAGACATGGTTGTAATTCCCAAGGTGGGCGGTTGTGAAGCGGCTTTGAGTCGGCACCCTCGAACCTGAAAGCTTTTTAAAAGCAAAAAGAAGGGTAGCGAAAACCTTGTAAAACAGAGCTGGGGAATCAACGCATTCTCACGCACCAGAAAATCAATAATTTGTTTCAGTCAAGTA
>JAYSVM010000118.1:0-16207 GCA_043718495.1 Oscillatoriales bacterium
CATTTGCTTCTCAGGTTTGCACCTGTGTATCCATCCCAATCCCAGTGTAAGGGCAAAAGCCCTTTTTACACTGCTAAAAATGTTAAGAATTAAGAAAGACTCATGGCGGTTAAAACCGCTCGTGTCGCTTTCATCTCAGGTCTAAAGACTCTGAGTTTTCCGCTTGCCGAACTTGTTTTATAATCTAGAGGAGACGACAGTGCCGTTTCCCTACTTAACAAATCCCCCAAACACCGCCATACCGTAATATTTCCAAGGAACTGCGATCGCCTCAAATCCAGCTTGTGCTAGCATTTCTAAGTGAGCATAAAGTGTTGCTAGGCGATCGGGATTAGAATACCCATAAGATACACTCATCCCCACACTTCCCCGAATTGCGGCCAATGTTTCCCCCTGACTCGCCGCCCACTCTTCCCGCGCCACTTGATAAACCTTCTGCATTCTTGCAGATTCTGCTAACATCGGATCAGCATTCCAAAAACAGCCATCAGGATTTAAACTTTCATAAATTCTTTCAAACAACTTCAACTTCATTTCATCATCCAGATGATGAATTGCCAGAGATGAAATACAACCATCAAACTTATCACGCAAACCAGAAAAATTTGAATTATTCGCCCATTCTCCGAAATCCAACTCGATTCCAGTCCACCTATCTCCATATCCTGCTGACTCTACTTTAGCACGAGCAAAATCAAGCATTCGCGGCGAATAATCCAAAGCTACTATTTCCGCAGATGGGTAGCGTCGCAGAACTTTTAAACTAAGTTCCCCTGTACCGCAACCCAGTTCCAAAATACGGTGGTTTGTGCTACTAATACAACCGACTAACACATCCAGCATTTCATCATATTTAGGCAAAAGTCGCCGAATGCCAGTATCAAAATCCGCAGTATTGATAAAAACCTCTCCCGGCAATATCTCCTTGTTTTCGAGTGAGGTAGTAGAATGAGAATTCACGATCGCTAACCATAGACTACAATCGTTATCTTAACCGACATACATCAATAACTACAATTAGCACTATTAAGTTATGCGTATTTTTAGGGAAAACTCAAGTCCTCGCCGTAATAATAAACAACTTCTTACATTATACTGTCTTGCTTTAGCTCTCAGGCCAGAAAACTTGCCTAAAAAAGCAGTGTTATGTTGGTAGTGCGTAAATCCAAATAAAAATTAAACCTCACACTTGAGGATACCATGCGCCAGTTAATTTCTCGCAGTCTGGCTGCCATCAGCCAATTAGTTTACAAACGAGTTATCCTTGCGGTGACAATCTTATTTTGTGTAGGTGTAGCCATAGCGATGACAAATATGTCTGAGCTTTCCTCCACCCTAATTTCATCGCAAGCACTCCAGAATGCCACCCTTTATGCCCAAAGCATTAAAGAAGCCCGCACCCTTTACAGTTCCGATGTTGTCAATCCCCTCAACAGCGCTAAATCCATTAACTTTACCCACGACTACAATCCAACAAAAACAACAGTTCCTGTACCGGCAACCTTTTTGATAGAACTCGGTCAACATATTACTAAAAAAAATCCTGAAGTGTCAGTTCGTCTTTACAGCAACTACCCGTTTCCTTGGCGGGAAAAAGAAGGTGGGGCTCAAGACGATTTTGAACGAGAAGCCCTCAGCTATTTGACGCAAAATCCGACACAGAAATTTTTTCGCAGTGAGGAATTTCGCGGTAAGCCAGCATTTCGATATGCAGAAGCCGACCCTTTAACTGCTAGCTGCGTTAGCTGTCACAACACTCACCCCTACAGTCCCAAAAAAGACTGGAAAGTGGGAGATGTGCGGGGAATATTAGAAATTACTCAACCTCTTGATAGCATCACTCAAAAAACTCGCGGTGGACTAAAAAATCTATTCTTCCTGTTAGCTGGACTTTCCATATTAGGGATTTCAGGATTAAGTTTAGCTATCAGCAGGTTGCGTCAAAATGCCAAACAATTAGAGCAGCGTGTCCGGGAACGCACAGCCCAATTGCAAGAGACAAACATAGAATTGGTAAAAGAACAAGAAAAGTGCGATCGGCTGTTGCTTAATATTTTACCAGAATCCATTGCAACCAAGTTGAAAGATGGTCAAAACAGCATTGCTGATGCTTTTGCCGAAGTCACTATTTTGTTTGCGGATATTGTTGGGTTTACCGTACTATCATCTCAAATATCTCCTGAAGAATTACTCACTTTTCTGAATGAAATATTTTCAGCCTTCGATAGTCTGACGGAAAAGTACGGTTTGGAAAAAATCAAAACAATTGGCGATGCTTATATGGTAGTTGGAGGTTTACCCAATCCCAGTACAAACCACGCCGAATGTATTGCAGAAATGGCTTTAGATATGCAGGAGGAATTAATTAAATTTAATGCCAAACATCATTCGGCAATTAACCTTCGCATTGGCATCAATACTGGCCCTGCAATCGCAGGCGTTATTGGTACTAAAAAATTCATTTATGACCTATGGGGCGATGCTGTCAATACAGCATCCCGCATGGAATCCCACGGACTACCTGGCACAATTCAAGTCACCAAATCAACTTACGATATTTTGCGAAATAAGTATCTGTTTGAAGACAGAGGAATTATCCATGTTAAAGGCAAGGGTGATATGAACACTTATCTGCTGGAGGGTAGGTTAGTCAGTCCACTATCAGTTTAATTGGTTTATGATAAGAAGAAGGAAGAATGTTCTTCTTCCTTCTTCTTTCTTCTTTCTTCCTTCTTCTGCTATAGTGAGTTTTATGTCATTGCGAGTTTTATCATTCTTAGATTTTTTCAAATCTCGGTTATCTCGGCAAATCGCCTTGTGGGTATTTGGCAGCATTCTGGTAATAGAGGCAATTATTTTAGTTCCATCTTATTTTCGGCGCGAAGATGAACTATTGGTACAACTCGAACAAGTATCTCGCGCCACTATAGATTCCCTAGTGTTTTTGCTCAAACAAGATATATCCGATCGCAATTTCTTGGAGAGTCAAGTAAAAACTGCTATCAAACAATCGAAAATCATCTTAGGATTATCTATCTATATGACCAATGGTCAGCTAGTATATACATTTGGAGAGTCACCAAAAATTAGTTTAGATCAGACCAAAAATGAGCGAATCTTTCGTAAACACTATCTAGATGCAAAACGCTATGATGTTGCTTGGACTAATAAATCTTTGGGTGGTAATTACATTTTAATTGTGCGCCATGATGCTTCATTTGTCCAATCGGAATTATACGCATTTATCTGGCGAATTACAATTCTTGTTCTGATTATCACAATCTTTGTGACTACTGTGACTATGCTATTTTTAGGAGGAACAGTAATTACACCTATTTTGAGACTGCGCGATGACTTGATCGCTGCGGGAGATGCTTTGAGCAAAAATAGAGTACAGCCGGATTTCTACTCTGTTTCAGTCAAGCGTGATGATGAATTGGGAGAAGTAATGGTTGCTTTCAATCAAATGTTTGGCCGAGTCTACAAAGAAATTGCCCAGCGACAAGCAGCCGAGGAAATATTGCGTGCTGAACAAGAAAAATCCGAACGTTTATTATTAAATATTTTACCAGAAACTATTGCCGATCGCCTAAAACAAGGTCAGAGCAACATTGCCGATGGATTTGCTGAAGTCACAATTCTTTTTGCTGACATTGTAGGATTTACCGAAATATCCTCCCGCACATCTCCACAAGAATTAGTCGAATTACTTAACAAAATATTTTCAGCATTTGATCATTTGACCGATCGATATGGACTGGAAAAAATCAAAACTATCGGCGATAGTTATATGGTAGCTGGCGGTTTGCCAGTGTCTTGTACAAATCACGCCGAATCTATTGCAGAAATGGCCCTGGAAATGCAGCAAGAGATTATACAATTTAGTGACGAAAGCGGCCAACCCCTTCAAATCCGCATTGGGATTAATACAGGCCCTGTTGTTGCCGGTGTCATCGGTACTAAAAAGTTTATTTATGATTTATGGGGAGATGCTGTCAATACAGCAAGCCGTATGGAATCCCAAGGACTTCCTGGTAAAATCCAAGTCAGTGATTCAACTTATCAATTGCTGTGTGATAAGTATTTATTGGAAAGTCGCGGTACAATCTATATCAAAGGTAAAGGAGACATGAATACTTATTGTCTAATTGGAAGAAAACTTTAAAATAGGAGAAATTGTGGACAAACGTGAAGAAGTGACGATCGCAGAATATGAACTAACCGCCGAATCTTTCCGAGAAGGGACATGGCATCATGATGTATCCCAAAATCGGGACGCACTGACGGCTGCCATGCCCCGAAAACCCGGTAAAATCTTAGATATAGGGTGCGGGCCGGGACGAGATTTGGTGGCGTTCAAGAGCCAAGGACACACCGTTGTAGGTTTAGATGCAACACCAGCTTTTGTACAGATAGCGAAAGAGTTGTCAGGATGCGAAGTTTTGCAGCAATCTTTTCTGAATTTAGATTTGCCAAATGCAGAATTTGATGGTATTTTTGCCAATGCTTCCCTGATTCATGTTCCCAGCGATAAGATGGTGAAAGTGCTGAAAGATTTGCACAAAGCTCTAGTTGTTAACGGTGCAATTGTGATGTCAATGTGCCGTGGAGATTGGGAAGGGTACGACGAGCGGCCGACGGGAAAACGTTATACTGCTGGATGGGAATATCATACTTTAGCGCCTGAGTTGGAACAAGCTGGATTTGAGATTGTCAATCATTACTATCGCCCACCGGGTTTACCTCGTGAAGCTCAATCTTGGGTAGTGATGGTGGGAAAAAAATCTACTTAACAGGGCTATAATAGAAGTTATTGTAAATTTAGGGCAATCAATAATGAGCGAGAAACTCCACATTTTTTTAGCAGGTGCTAGTCGAGGTGTCGGCAAAGAAATTGCGAAATGTTTGACAGGACAAAATATTGAAGTAACTGCATTTTTGCGATCGCCCGAAACCAGCACAGAATTAGCAGCAATGGGCATCAAAGTCACTCTGGGCGATGCTTTGGACTCAGCAGCCATAGAAGCAGCGATGACTGGTGGCGCACCAATTTATGCCGTAATCAGCACCATTGGCGGCTTACCAAAAGATGGAGAAAGAGCCGATTATTTAGGCAACAAAAACTTGATTGATTCGGCTGTCAAAGCAGGCGTACAAAAGTTTATTTTAGTTTCCTCCATCGGTAGCGGTAACAGTGCCGGGGCTTTGCCACCCCAAGCTTTAGAAACCTTGGGTCCAGTTTTAATTGAAAAGGAAAAAGCCGAAAATCATTTGATAGCAAGTGGGATGATTTATACTGTGATTCGTCCAGGTGGACTCAAATCGGAACCAGCAACTGGCAATGGTATTTTAACAGAAGATTGTCGAGTGGCTGGAACAATTCATCGGGCTGATGTCGCGCAGTTAGTTTGTCAATGTTTGGTGTCTGATGCTGCTAACAATAAAGTTTTGTCGGCGGTAGATAAACAAATGGTTTATGGTCAACCAGAGTTTGAAGTGTTAAATATGTAGGGTTGGGCTAAGCTGTTCGGCATTTAAAAGACGATTGTAGGGTGCGTCAGTTTTAAGATATTTCCCATGTATAGTAAGTGTTCTAGCTGACGCACCCTACAGGCTGTTAAATCCAGGCTTGTAGGGGCGGGTTCACCAACAATACCTGCCCATAATTGACGATTTAAATAAACCCGCCCCCACCCAACAAACAATCGCAATGCAGATTTTTCGTATTCGATTGAAGTCAAGGTTGATGTAGGTTATCTGTGATGGGGGGCGGGTTTATATAGATTGTTTGTGGGAATTAGATATTGTTGGTGAACCCGCCCCTTGTATCTTGAAAGAGGTACATTTGAATTTACTGTTGGGGGCGGGCGGGTTTATTGAGATTGTTGGTTCTTGTTATATATTGTTCGTGAACCCGCCCCTACTAGATTTTATGAATCAATCTTTAACAGGTTTCATTGTCGGGAACATCACCGCATCTCGGATGCTTTGAGTATTAGTTAAAAGCATCACTAATCTATCGACACCGATTCCCATGCCGGCACAATTTGGCATTCCCAAAGATAGGGCTTGGATGAAATCTTCATCCATTGGATGCGCTTCGTCGTCGCCTGCATCTTTCTGCGCTAACTGCTCCTCAAACCGCTTTCTTTGCTCTTTTGGATCGTTCAATTCCGAGAAGCCATTCGAGTATTCCATTCCGTTGATAAACAGCTCGAAACGCTCGACAAATCCAGGTTTGCTGCGGTGTCCTTTGGCGAGGGGACTGACTTCTATAGGAAAGTCAATAATAAAAGTTGGCTGAATTAGTGTGGGGACAACTAACTTGTCAAAGACAGCATACAGCACGTAACCTAAACTCTGTTTTTCGAGTTTAGAAAGGTGTAATTCTAGTTTGGTTGCAGAGGCGATCGCACTTTCGAGGTCTAAACTGTCAAAATCCAGTCCAAACTCGTCTCTGACAGCTTCCACCATCGTTTTAACTTGCCAGTGTTGACCTGTAAAACTGGGATATTTTTCGCTATAGTCGAACTTGCGTTCTAAACTAATCATTAGTCCCTGATTGTCAACTTCCTTGACATCGCCAAGTACAGCCTGAGCTGCACAACACATAACCTCTTCTACAACTGCTAAAATGTCGAAGTAATCTGCATAGGATTGGTAAGCTTCCACCGAGGTAAACTCAGGATTATGGGTGCTATCAATTCCCTCATTTCTAAAGGCTTTACCGAGTTCAAATACTCGCTCGAAACCGCCGCAAATTGCCCTTTTCAAGAACAGTTCAGGAGCAACTCGCAAATACAAATCCACATCCAAAGCATTGTGGTGAGTGATGAACGGCTTAGCAGCAGCGCCGCCGTAAATAGCTTGTAGTGTCGGTGTTTCTATTTCATGAAAATCGGCTTTCCAGAGATAGGAGCGAATGCTTTGAACGATACGACTGCGGAGCATGAAACGGTTGAAAGCGTCTTGGTTGCTTGCCAAATCCATTTCGCGGTGACGGCGACAAACTTCGGGATCGCTAACTCCGTAATAAGCATCGGGAAATTGAATTGTCGCTTTTGATAACAGCGTGAATTCTCGCACTGAAATCGAAAGTTCTCCTTTCTGAGTGCGACAGCCGATGCCTTCGACACCGACAAAATCGCCGACATCCAGCAATTTTTTAATTTGCTGGAAGCTTAAACCAACTTCACCGGTGACGACTTTTTTCTCAATTTTGAGTTGAATTTTGTCTGTGGCGTCTTTTAAATCGATAAAACCAATGTTGCCGCTGTCGCGTTTGGAAATGATGCGTCCGCCTACTCGCAGAGAAATTTCTTCGGGGTCATTTTCTCCGTTTTCGAGTTCTTTTCCCGGCTGACTAAATATTTCGCGAACTTGTTGGGCTGTGTGCGATCGCACATAAGATTGGCTAGGATACGGTTCTATGCCTTGCGATCGCAGTTCGTCTACTTTTTGACTGCGGACTTCGGCTTCACTCAGAGTCATTACTTATTGCCTGGTTAAAATTGCAAATATAGCAGAAGGAAGAAGGAATAGGGAATAGGGCATCGGGCATCGGGCATTGGGCATCGGGCATTGGAATCAGAACCTGGAAGCTTATCAATCGCAAATAACCAATAACAACTATCAACCGTCAACCGTCAACAGTCAACCGTCAACAGTCAACAGTCAACAGTCAACCGTCAACTGACAACAGCACAAAGGCGGCGAAATCTTAAAAAATTAAGTTGTCCGTCGATCGCAAGTGGTGAGATGATGTGTAGTGCAGCCTCACGGCAGTTCCAGAAAAACTGAACAGCAGAAACGATCGTCGATCGAACTCGACTCATCGCACCTCTGGCAGAATCGACCATACACACTCCCTTACACATAAAAACCAGAATTATGGCTGTTGCAACCCAATCACTCGAAGAGCTCTGCATCAACTCTATCCGCTTTCTCGCCATCGATGCGGTAGAAAAAGCAAAATCAGGTCATCCGGGACTGCCGATGGGCGCTGCCCCTATGGCCTTCGTGCTGTGGGATCGGTTCATGCGGTTCAACCCCAAAAATCCCAAGTGGTTCAATCGCGATCGCTTCGTCCTCTCCGCCGGCCACGGCTGTATGCTACAGTACGCCCTCATGCACTTGGCCGGCTACGATAGCGTCAGCCTCGACGACATCAAGCAATTCCGCCAGTGGGAATCCAAAACCCCCGGACACCCCGAAAACTTCGTTACCGAAGGCATAGAAGTTACTACGGGCCCTCTGGGACAAGGTATTGCTAACGCCGTTGGTTTGGCAATGGCAGAAGCTCACCTCGCTGCAAAATTTAACAAGCCTGGTAACACCATTGTTGACCACTACACCTACGTGATCATGGGTGATGGTTGCCACATGGAAGGCGTTTCTGGCGAAGCTTGTTCTTTGGCCGGACACCTCGGACTTGGCAAGTTAATTGCTCTCTACGATGACAATCACATCTCGATCGAAGGCGATACAAACTTAGCCTTTACTGAAGATGTCGGCAAGCGTTTTGAAGCCTACAACTGGCACGTTATTACAGTAGACAATGACGCTTTAGACCAAGATACTAGCTTGGCCGCTGTTCACAAAGCTATTGAAGAAGCCAAGAAAGTCACGGACAAACCGTCCATGATTAAAGTTCGCACAATCATCGGTTACGGTTCTCCCAACAAGCGAAATTCTTACAGCGCTCACGGTGCTGCTTTGGGCGACGCTGAAGTCAAGGCAACTCGCGATTTCTTGAAGTGGGAATATGCACCGTTTGAGATTCCTGCTGATGCTTTGTCACACTTCCGCAAAGCAGTGGAACGCGGCGCTCAATCTGAACAAGAATGGCAGAAAGCTTTTGATGCTTACAAAGCAGCATATCCCGCAGAAGCAGCAGAATTTGAAAGCTCTATCAATGGCAAACTTCCCGAAGGTTGGGATAAAGTTTTGCCGACTTACAAGCCAGAAGATAAGGCAGATTCGACTCGGAATCATTCTGGAAAATGTTTGAATGCTTTGGCTGCTGTCTTACCTCAATTAATCGGTGGTTCCGCTGATTTAGCCTCTTCTAACATGACTTTGTTGAAGGGTGAAAAAGATTTCCAAAAAGGTCAATACGAAGGTCGTAACCTACGCTTTGGTGTACGGGAACATGGCATGGGTGCGATCGCCAATGGTATGGTTCTGCACGGCGGTTTGATTCCTTACTGCGCTACTTTCTTGGTATTTGCTGACTATATGCGCGGCGCAATTCGCCTGTCTGCACTATCGGAAGCTGGCGTGATTTATGTAATGACTCACGACTCCGTAGCCTTGGGCGAAGATGGCCCGACTCACCAACCCGTAGAAACCATCGCCTCTCTGCGCGTCATTCCCAATTTGTTGGTAATGCGCCCTGCCGATGGTAACGAAACATCCGGCGCTTACAAAGTAGCAATTGAGAAGCGAACAGTCCCCACTTTAATGGCTCTGTCTCGTCAAAACTTGCCTAACTTGGCTGGAAGCTCGATCGAAGGAACAGCCAAAGGCGCTTACATTTTGTCCGACGACGGCGATACTCCCGACATCATTTTAATCGGCACCGGCGGCGAAACTTACCTTTGCGTTGATGCGGCTGAAAAATTGCGCGCCGCCGGCAATAAAGTGCGAGTAGTTTCGATGCCTTGTTGGGAATTGTTCGACCTACAAGATGCAGCTTACCGCGAATCTGTACTGCCAAAAGCTGTTACAAAACGCTTGGCTGTGGAAGCGGGTTGTAGCTTTGGTTGGGGACGTTATGTGGGCGGTGAAGGCGATAGCATCAGCATCGACACATTCGGCGCTTCTGCACCAGGCCCCGTTGTCTTAGAAAAATTTGGCTACACCGTTGAGAATGTCCTAGCTAAGGCTAAGGCGCTATTGGGTTAATCGCCACATTGTAATTGAGTGTGGGGCGGGCTTCTGGCTCGCCCCATTTTTTATAGCTAAATCTTATTTGATATCAATTCCGGCTGCACCGGAATGATATAGAGGACACGGCAGTGCCGTTTCCCTACCCAAAATAATCTTGTAGGGAAACGGCACTGCCGTGTCCTAATTTCGGCTACTTCTTTGGTCAGCTTAACCCCAAGCTGTGTGCGATCGCCACTATAGCTTCAGCTAACAGTTCTGGCTCAAGGGGTTTGATCAGGTGCTGTTGATAGCCACTGGCGATCGCACGCTGGCGATCGTCTTCTGTGGCATAGGCTGTCACAGCGATCGCAGGCAACTGTCCCCCTTGTTCGGGTGGTAGAGCGCGGATCTGTTGGATCAGGGTATAGCCATCGACTTCGGGCATTCCAATATCGCTGACGAGTACATTGGGTTGAAAGGATTTCAGGCTTGTCAGCACTTCTGCGGCAGAGGCAACTGTCAGCACTTCTGCTCCATATTGAGTCAGCAATTCGGCAAATAGCTCGCGGGTATCAAGTTCATCATCGACTGCAAGGACTCGAATTCCTGTGAGATCAAAGATTTGTTGTGGCAGTGAGCCTGTCTGGTTGTTTTCCGGCTCAACATTCAGCAAGGGCAATTGCACTGTAAACGTGGCTCCCAAGCCTTTACCGGGGCTGTCAGCCACGATCGTGCCGCCGTGCGCCTCTACTAACTGACGGACGATCGTTAACCCCAACCCTAGCCCGCCATATTTACGGGTGGTTGAAGCATCTTCTTGCCGAAATGACTCAAAGATATACGGTAGAAAGTCAGGGTTGATGCCTTTACCCGCGTCGCTGACTGTAATTTGTGCCTGGTTGTCGATTTGCTCCAACCGAATGTCTACCCGTCCATGATTGGGGGTAAATTTGATCGCGTTAGACAGCAGGTTCCAAACCACTTGCTGGAGTCGAGTCGCATCGCCAGACACCAGCCCAATTTTGGGGAGCACCGGATGAATCAGGATTGATTTGGCGACGGCTGCTGCCCTCACGGTGTCGATCGCCGATTCAATGATAAATATCAGATTGACGGGAGTCGTATCTATGCTGAGTTTGCCACGCAAAACTTTGGCAATGTCGAGCAAGTCATCAATCAGTTTGACTTGCAGTTTGGCATTACGTTCAATCGTTGCCAGTGCTTGGGCCGTTTTAGCAGGATCGAAGTTGCGAGTTTGCAGCAGTTTTGCCCAACCCAAAATTGGACTCAGGGGCGATCGCAATTCGTGGGAGAGAACGGTTAGAAAATCATCTTTGATCCGATTGGCTCGTTCGGCTTCTGCTCTGGCTGCTTGCTCCTGTTCAAACAGGCGATCGCGTTCGATTTCACCCTGATGGCGATCGGTGATATCCCTTGAAATCGCCAGCACTCGTTCCACCAGCCCAGAGGCATCCAAAATTGGGCTAACGATCACTTCCCACCATTTCGGCGTGCCTTTTGCGGTTGGGCAGTAGCCGCGAAACAGGTAGACTTCGCCTGATGCGGCGGCGGCAAATGCCTGCTCTGCCTGTTGCCGATAGTCGCCATCCCAAAAGCAGAGCCATTCGGTATTCAGGTAAGGAGCGATGTCATCAATTTCCAGCAAACACAGCCCACCCGTATTCATATAAAGGAGCTGCCGATCCAGGTTTAGTACCTTGATGCAGTCTGGACTGCTATCTAACATCCGATTCTTAAATTCTTCACTCTGTCGCAACGCTTCGGCTATCCGTTTGCGATCAGTGATATCGAGATCCAGGCCCGCCATCCGCATCGGCTGTCCGTTCTGGTCATAAAACACTTTTCCCTGAGTGAGTGTCCAGCGAATAGTGCCGTTAGGATATACCACCCGAAATTCAATGTCATAATCTTCTCCGGTCGCGATGGCACGATCGATGTTTGCCAAAACACGATCGCGATCGTCCGGGTGCAGCCGAGCGACAAACATCTCATAGGAGCCGTCAAACTCTCCTGGTTGCATTCCAAATAAGGCTTCCAGGTTCTGGCACCATAAAATTTTTCCTGTCTGGAGGTTCCAGTTCCACCTTCCCATGCGAGAGGCTTGCAATGCCAAGTTTAGCTGTTCAGTGCTCTCTCGTAGCTCCACTTCTACCCGTTGGCGTTCAACCAATTCATCCTGTGCCTGCTGGTAAAGTTCCGCTTGCCGCAGGGCGATGCTCACCCCAGTTGCCAGTTCTTTGAGCAGGTCAATCTCTAAGGGCTGCCACGATCGCGGTGCAGCACAATGATGGGCAATCAGCAAGCCCCAGAACCGATCGCCGTGCAGAATGGGCACGACCAGATTGGCTTTGACTTGAAACTGAGCCAACAATTCAACGTGGCAAGGATCGATGCTGCCATCGTGAACATCAGCGATCGCCGTTACCTGACCCTGACGATAACGTTTGACATAATCTTCGGCAAAGGTGGGATCGTGGCTTATTGATTGCGATGGGCTGAATCTGAAGTAGTTCTCAGCGAGGCAGGGATCGTACATTGTAGAGGAGAGCAGCGATCGCCACTCTGATCCTACTGATTCTGCTACTACTGTTCCGTTGCCATCTGGTTGTAGCTGAAAAAACAGAACGCGATCGGTGTGCAGAAATTGTTGCACCTCCGTCACCGTCGTTTGCAGAATTTCCTCCAGATCCAGAGTTTGATGTATCTTCCGGGTAATCTGGGAGATTAAGCGCTCTCGTTCGTGGGACTGTTGCAGTTGGGTGTGAAGCTGCACTGTAGCGATCGCCCCATTTACTGCCCGATGCAACCCCGGTGGAGTAATGTGCTCCTTGACCAAATAATCTTGTGCCCCCGATTTCATCGCCTGCACCGCAATCGCCTCATTGCCTTGCCCCGTCACCACAATCACTGGTAAGTAGGGCTGCTGCGTGAAGGATTGCAGTTTGACCATAAATTCCAGTCCATCCAGGTCGGGTAATCGGTAATCCAGCAATAGGGCATCCGGTTGATGTTGTTGGCACAGCTCTAGCCCGATGCGCCCCAGACCTGCTTCTAGAATCGTGTAAGAGTAATCTCGATCGCGCAGCAGATAGCGACGATAGAGTTCCCGGTCTTCAGGAGAATCATCCACAATTAAAATAGTGCGCGAGAGTTGACCCATGATTACTATTAATTTATTAATTACTACTCTAGGCGATCGGGCAGTGTTGTCACTTCAAACCAGTAATCTACGAGTAGTTGCACATCTCGTTTTAGTTGAGCAAAGTTGATAGGTTTAATCATGTAGCTGTTGACACCATATTGGTAGCAGTCTTCGATATCTTTTGGGTTATTGGAAGTTGTAAAGACTACGACCGGAATGGTTTTCAGGCTCTGATCTTGTTTGATCCGGCGCAATACTTCCCGTCCATCGGTGCCGGGCAGATTTAGATCAAGCACAATCATACCGGGACGGGGCGCACTTTTAGGATCGACATAGTTGCCAGTTCGATAAAGAAACGCCAATGCCTGCTCGCCATTCACGCACCGCTGGATGGGAACAACCTTGGGCGATTGCCGCAAAAATCGTTGTAGTGCCTCAAAGTCTTCGTTGCTGTCTTCTACAATTAACAGCGGTGGCGTTTTTGCGATCGAGAGATTTGAACTGTGAGTCATGCGATAGTTTCTGCTGCCAGAGTGAAATAAAACGTACTACCTTGAGCAGGGGTAGATTCAACCCAAATTCTGCCCCCGTGCCGCTCCACAATTTTGCGGGCGATCGTTAATCCTACCCCTGTGCCGCCACTGAAGTCATCTCGTCCATGCAAGCGGCGAAATATCTGAAAGATTTTGTCGAGATGCTCCTGCAAGATGCCAATGCCATTATCACGCACGTAGAAGGTCAGGGGGTAAAGGTCAGAATTTTCTTCATTCCCTGCGATGAAACCAATTTCGATCCACTTCGACGCTTTATCGTTGTATTTAATCGCGTTGCTGATCAGGTTGGTCAAAAGTTCATTCACCTGAGCCAGATCGCCCTTAATGCTGGGCAATGGTTGGGGAATCCGAAACTCGACTTCGTTTTGCGGGCGGGCAATAGTCAGGGTGGCGATCGTCTGATGCACCAACTCATCCAAATTCACCGTTTGCCACATTAGTTCGGTGCGACCTAACCGCGAGAAATGGAGGAGTGAATCGATCAGGTCTTCCATCCGCTGAGTCAGCCGCACCAGAGTTTGCAGTTTCGCAATCCCATCGTCGTCGAGCACTTCTTCATAGTCTTCCATCAAGAAATTGGCGTAGTTATGAATGCCCCGCAGCGGCTCTTTCAGATCGTGGGAGGCAATGTAGGCAAACGAGTCTAGGTCTTCATTGCTCCGCTGCAATTCAAAGTTCATGGCTGACAGCTCATCTGCCTGCCGCAACACCACACCCACAATCAGGCTTCGTAGCTCAGCCACCGCTTCAATTTCACAGGGTTTCCAGGGCACGGCACAGCCTTGCACCGTTTCCTGCCACAAGTCAAAGGATTGTCGCGGAGACATCCGCAAACTGCCATCTGTCAACACTTCCACCGGCTTGTTAGGGTTGCCAGCCGACTTCACGGTTTGCATCACCTCGGGACGAAACCACAGAATGTAATTGCGGTGAACTTTAGAAATTTCTAGTGCTAACACGCCACTGGCGATCGCCTTAAACGATTCGGCAGCAGGATAGTGTTTAGAGAGCGATCGGGTTTCAAACAAGCTGCGATCCAATTGAGGTTTAATCCAATCCAGTAAGGCGTAAACAGCTTCCTCTGATGGCGTTTCACCTACTTGAAAATACTGATTGCCCCTGCAACTCACCACTCCGGTGGCATTCACCAGATTCAGTAGTTGAAATTTCAGTTGCACCATCCCATCCAGCAAATACTCAGCCTGAGACAATGCCTCGACAAATTGAGTTTGCAAAGACTTCAATTGCATTTTGTAGTCAATCTCCTCGCTGGCTGCTTTGTTCATTAGTTCCACAGACATCACTTGCCCAATAAACTCGCAAATAGTGCGGATATTGTAGGGAACATATTTAGGCGACAAATGATGGCAGGCGATCAATCCCCAGAGCTTTTGATCGTGCATTAGAGAAATGGACATAGAAGCATCCACGCCCATATTTTGCAGGTACTCTAGATGAATTGGCGACACACTTCGCAACACCGACAAACTCAAATCGAGCGGTTGATTAGTGAAGGGATTGGTCGCTGGAATTAAGGTAACGGGCTGGTAGCTGGTAGTTGGAATCAGTCGCAGCCAGTTGAGCATATAGAGCTGTCTGGCTTGCTTAGGAATGTCGGAGGCTGGGTAGTGCAAGTTCAGATAGGACGATTCTTGATTAGTATCTTCAGCAATAACGCTGCCTGCCCCGTCTTCATCAAATCGGTAGACCATCACGCGATCGAAGCCAGCGATCCGCCGGACTTCCTTAACCACGATCTGGGACATATCCAACAACGTGGGTGCTTGTTGAATCCGAGTAATGGTTCCTCTTACCTGTTGATAAAAGTCAAAAAAGTCTGTTTTTGCCTTTGCTTTTTTCGGCTCCAATTCTAGTACAATGGCAGCCTCTAAACGATGCACAATCCCATCAAAATAGAGCGATTTATTCCGCCGTTTGATCGACAGGTTGAGGGGATTGATGCACTCAAAATCCTCTGCCAGACATTGTTGAATTAGCTTAATCTGCTTGGCATCCAGTAAGTCTGACAACGGCTTGCCCAGCAACTCCTCCGGTTGGCGACCCAGCACTGCTTCGGTATTGCGGCTCACCTGAACGATTTCTAGGGTGGGATTCTGCAAAACCAGCAAAACCCCGTGCGGCTGAATCAGCCCTGGAATATGAATCGGTTCGCGATCGCAGTTAGTCAAATCAATCGTCAAATCAGTCATGTTGAGGCTCTCGAATTCCTTATTCTTTTGATTGTTATTGTTTTGATTGCGCCGCCCGTGGAAATCGCGATCGACTAAATACAGTGTATCCCAGGTTTATGAAGTCCTTACTTGATAAACCTGGAATACGCTGTAACTTACGCCCGAACTTCAATTTTCAGGCATTCCCAACAGGGTTATGCTTAGCGACAGAGATTTTTGAGTATGTTTACTCACGACTCTCCTGATACATTTTTATCGGCAATAGCAGTGTACGCTGCCCGTTGGGGTGCGGAATGTGGGTTGAAACTGAGATCTTGCAGCATTCTCAACTAGCCTTTTATGGACGGGCAGGATGCCCATCCCACAAGAAAATTCACTCTTTGTGGAACGGGCTTCTAGCCCGTTGCTGACATTGCTGCAAGATCTCA
>JAYSVM010000119.1:0-16182 GCA_043718495.1 Oscillatoriales bacterium
CACCAGGAACGACAACCACATCTACATCCTGTAGATCGGTTTCTTCATGCCAAATAGTGCGCGTAGGTTGGCCGAGCAAATCGCGGGTAACATATACCACATCGCGATCGCAGTTGGAGCCAGGGAAGACGATTATTCCAAATTTCACGATGAGTTGGGAGTTGGGAGTTGGGAGTTGGGAGAAGTGGCTACGCCACTGGATCAGACCTGAGAAATTTGAGAGTAGAGAGATTGGGCGTTTGTGCTATTTGTTAAAAGTCAAGATTCAAGAGACTCGCAGCTCTAACTCCCAACTCCCAACTCCGCACTCCCAACTTCCACCCGATAATTCTCAATCACAGGATTGGCAAAAAGTTGGTCGCACATCACATCTAGTTGTTGGCGTGCTTCGGCTTCATCGGTGGCACTGAGACTGACTTCGATGTATTTGCCGATGCGAACACTTTCGACATCAGTGTAGCCCATATGTGCTAAACCAGATTGTACTGCTGTACCTGCCGGATCGAGCACAGAGGGGCGAAGTGTAACGTAAATACGCGCTTGATATTTTTGCTTCAACGAAAATCCCTCAACTTTGTGATAATTATAGATACAGCGATTCCCTGCTGCTTTTGGCGTTAGCCTGTGAACAAACTTAAATCTATCACCACCAATTGTAAACTAGTACCAGCCTCGGCTATCATTTTTGCCAAATCTCCAATTTCAGGTTGGTATCAATCACTATATAAGCGTTGCCAATTGGGATTCTGGCTTACCGCTCCCAACTCCCAACTCCCAACTCCCAACCCTTATGAAAGCCTGTCGAACTCGCAGTCAAGAACGTATTCTACAACTTCTGAAACAATTCGATCGCGGAATTTCAGCTCAAGATATTTATGTTGAATTGAGGACTCGCAACGAAACAGTCGGACTCGCCACCGTTTACCGTGCTTTAGAGAGTTTAAAATTAGAAGGCAGCGTTCAAGGTAGAACATTATCGACAGGTGAATCATTGTATAGTTGTGTGCAAGCCGATCGACATCACTTGACTTGCTTGCATTGTGGAGATTCAATTCCGATCGCATTCACAGACGACAAGTCGTGCGATGAGTGTCCAGTTGAACAATTGGAGCAGAGACTAGAATTACTGCATCAGTTCAGAATTTATTATCACACGCTCGAATTTTTTGGAGTATGTTTGAATTGCGCGCCGACCGCAATAAGCAATAAAGATGAAGAAAAAGTCACTCATTCCCATCACCATCACAGCCACGATCGAGTTGAATAGGAACAAGTATGACTTTTGATAGTTTTATGAATTCGATCGGGGTTGCTGACCCATATGGACGTGGATGGCCATCCGTAGTGCTGACTTTTATGTTCGCATGGCTCGTTACCTATTTGTTCATTCCCAAGGTACGCACTTTTGCTCTCAAAGTTGGTTGGGCAGATTTACCAAATGCGCGCAGATTAAATCAGGAGCCGTCACCAAATGCGGGTGGATTGGCGATCTACACAGGTGTAATTGCGGCAATTATGCTGGCAGGGTGCCTCTCGACAGGAATATTAATCAAAGTTCAAGTGGCAATTCTAGCGATCTTACTAGGTGGCTCAGTCTTGGTGATTGTCGGATTTATCGACGATCAGTTTGGTGGATTACCTGCGTTATTTCGGCTACTCGTCCAAATTTTGACCGCACTATTACTGGTTGTCTGTGGGATTCAAATTCACGTTGTTTATTTTGGCACGCCCATTGACAATATCTTGTCGATTGTCTTGACAGTATTTTGGATCGTCGGAATCACCAATGCGGTGAATTTGATGGATGGGATGGATGGTTTAGCTGGAGGTGTGAGCTTTATTAGCGCGATGAGTTTGCTAGCTGCATCAGCTCAATTTGAAGCTAGGGCAGCGGCGACTCTGATTTCCGCAAGTGTGGGTGGAGCAGCTTTGGGATTTCTGCGACACAATTACCATCCTTCACGGATTTTCATGGGTGATGCGGGAGCTTACTTCTTGGGCTATGTCTTGGCAGCAACTAGTATTTTGGGCAATGTGAAAGTGACCACAGTTACTTCTTTAATTCCCATCATCATGCTGTTTGTGGTGCCAGTGATTGATACTAGCCAGGTAATCATCAACCGCTTGCTGTCAGGGCACAATCCTCTGAGTACTCCAGGTAAAGATCATCTTCACCATCGATTATTGGCGCAAGGATTTTCTCAGAGACATTCGGCCTTGATTCTGTGGGGTGTCACACTCGCTGGCGGGATTATTGCGATGCAGATGCAGGGTGCTAAACCAATGGCAATTGTTGTTACGGCTGTTGGGATTGCTTTACTGTTAATTATGACAGTTTTGCTACGGCTACGGGCGATTAAAACTCCAGATGTGGCAATTCCAAATCCAGACGATAAATCGAATTAGTTGTTAGTGGTTTAGTTTTCAGTTGTTAGCTAGATTTTGAGAAGGGATCTCAATCAACATATTCACTAAACCACTAAACCGCTATCCACTAAACCACTACCCACACTAAAGATCTAATTCGAGACAAAGTAAGGAATGACTATTCAGAGCTGGTTGGGGATAATTGCGGGGGTTTTGACATTAGCTGGATTTATCCCCTATTGGTGGGCGATTGTGCAGGGTTCGACTTGTCCGAATCGGGCAACTTGGTGGATCTGGACGATTGTGGGGATTATCATTGCGTTTAGTTATCGAGCCTCTGGTGCCGAATCAACAATGTGGGTACCAATTACCTATGTAATCGGGCCATTTTGTACGGCGTTGCTCTCGCTCAAATTTGGCGCAGATGGTTGGACAAAATTAGATATGATTTGCTTAGTCGGAGTAGGGATTGGTTTGATATTATGGGGGGTGTATCGATCGCCATATCTCACTTTGGGACTCAATATCGGGATCGATTTTTTAGGTGCATTACCGACAATCCGTAAGTCTATTCGAGATCCAGACAGTGAAGATCTGTTCTCATGGCTATTATTCACCCTTGCTAGCGTAATTAATCTGCTAGCAATCGATCTATGGGAATGGCAAATTATCGTCTATCCAGTTTATATGGTGCTGATCACCGCGATCATTTGCTGGTGCATCTGGCGCGGAAGACGACAAAAACGACACCATCACCACAAGGATTATCAGGAAATTGGGTGAAAACCTCCCCGTTCACGGGGACTTTCTGGGCGCAAACGCAGTTAAGACGAATGCGCTGTGACTAGCACTAGCAATCTTACCAGGAACGTACTAGAATTTAAGAATGCAAAAAGCCTATCGCTACCGTTTCTATCCCACGACCGAGCAAGAAAGTCTCTTGCGCCGGACAATGGGCTGTGTGCGGCTAGTGTACAACAAAGCTCTAGATGCTAGAACGTCAGAGTGGTATGAGCGGAGTGAGCGAATTGATTTCGTTCAGACATCCTCCATGTTGACAGATTGGAAAAAACAAGAAGACCTTGATTTTCTCAATGATGTTAGTTCTGTACCACTTCAGCAAGGATTGAGAAACCTCCAAAAAGCGTTTACCAACTTCTGGGCTGGACGGGCAAAGTATCCCAGTTTTAAGAAGAAGCATAGTGGCGGTAGTGCTGAATTTACTAAGGCGGCTTTCCGATGGAGAGACGGTCAGGTATTTCTGGCTAAATGCACCGAAGCTTTGCCGATTCGTTGGAGTAGAGATTTGCCTCGACATGGGTGTGAACCGTCTACTATCACCATCAAACTTGAAGCTAGCGGTCGTTGGTTTGCATCCTTGTTGGTAGATACCGACATTGCCCAACTACCAAAATCTGATAGACGGATCGGCTTGGATGTAGGAATAACCAGCCTGATTGCTACTAGTAATGGCGATAAGATTGCCAACCCTAAGCACTTTAAGCAGCTTCGGAAGAAGTTGAAGCGAGTGCAGAAGGCTCTTTCCCGCAAACAAAAAGGGAGCAACAATCGACATAAAGCACGGCTGAAAGTGGCTAAAGTCCACGCACAGATAACCGATGCCCGTAAAGACTTTTTGCATAAGCTCACAACTCAACTGGTTCGTGAAAACCAAACGATCGTGGTTGAGGATCTGGCTATCAAAAATATGGTGAAGAACCATAAACTTGCCCTTGCGATTAGCGATGCTAGTTGGGGTGAATTGATTAGACAACTTGCTTACAAATGCGAGTGGTATGGGCGAGAACTGATTAAAATTGACCGCTGGTTTCCCAGCTCTAAAAGGTGTGGGAACTGTGGGCATATTGTAGATAAACTGCCATTGAATATCAGAGAATGGATATGTCCTAAATGTGGGGTAAACCATGACCGAGATATCAATGCCAGTAAGAATATTTTGGCGGCAGGGCTTGCCGTTTCAGTCTGTGGAGCAACCATAAGAGCCAAAGAGAGTAAATCTCGGAAGCCAGGTGCTTTGAAGCAGAAACCTAAATAGTGATGTTTAGGAATCCTCGTGCGTTCACGCCGAGGAGGATGTCAAGAGTTAGGAATTACTAGAAGTTGAATACGGAGGACACGGCTTGGCCTTAGTCCCTACCACGATTAATTGTAGGGACTAAGGCCAAGCCGTGTCCTCTATATCATTCCAGTTCAGCCGGAATTGATATAAGGAGGGCGATAGACTCGAATTGCTTGAATAGGAACTTTCCCGTTAGCTTCAGGAACGATTTCCAAAATATGTTTGGAGTTGCTCAAATTCTGAGCCAATGTGGTATAATATTCGCGGGTTGAATAGGCAATTTGTGGCGGCACATAGTAGTCCACAAACATCGGTTTTATCTGCCATTTAATCTCGAATCCTTTGGGTGTTGGCTGTTTAGAATATTCGTAGGAATTTTTTAGCCACCAGTCTCTTGGTTCAATGACAACACGGCCAGAATTTGAGACAAATAATTGGTCGTTTGTACCGCTACCGTCGTAACCTGTTTTGGAACCAAATACGTCAAACTTAAACTTGGTTGCGTCGCTATTGATCTCAGTAATTACTGCTTTCCAATCTTCAATAATGAGCGGTTTCTGATTGGATACTTGGATAATTGCAGGCCAACTGACTCCAACTGTGGGACTGGGGCGAGTAATGGCATAAAGTTCGGGAAACTCGGAGGGTTTTTTGCCGTCTATGGTAATGTTAGCAGGGGTTGCACTGGTATTGAGGGCTTTATCTGCGATCGCATCTACTCTATTTCCTGCAAATTCTAATCGCAATTTGCCATCTTTCCACTGGATATCGCTACCAACTGTATAGGTTTTGACTAAATCTTGCTCAGGTTTTTTGGGGAAATTTGGATTGTATCGCAGGTGCGGTTTGATGAGGGCTGCCAAGAGAAAGTTTCCCCAATCATTGAGGTGAATGATGTCGCTTAATAGCTGTTTGGGCTGCAATTTATTTTCTTGCAAATACCGTCTCCAAGGTTCGCGAACTTCGGCTATTTCGCATCCATATTTAGCGGCAAGTTCAGGTAGCCATTTAGTAGAATGAGTATTGTGCCACTCGTATCTTTTGACGCTATCTGCATCGTTATTGGTGGCCGTTGGCATCCAGTCGATGTGATCTGAATGTATTAGTATTTCGCTAGTGGTGCGGCGGCGGATATTGGCAATTATTTTCTCGTAATCTTGGTCTCCTCCGTAGACGTGAAAAATTAGCAAGTCTGGATAAAAAGGATATAAATCATGTTCGCTAGGACGGATCAACAATGGGGCAGAAAATCCTCCGATAGCTCGGTTTTCAATGGTTAAATCTGCATAAGGGAATCGCTTTTTGATGTCATTGGCTACATCTTGTGACCATTGTTGTTCGGTGATAGATTGGCCATAAAATAGGATTCGGACTGGTTTGCGATTCGTTGGGGTACTGCTAGCTAGCAAGCCCATTGTCCTTTGAATGTTAGCTCCAAAATTAGCGTTGTTGGCAATGAGTGCGGGTGGAGGGAATACTGGCTGAGAGTTGATTTTCTGGATGGCTGGAACTAACAGGAAACTCAAACATAGACCAAGTGTCCATAGGTAGGCGTACTTGTTTGATTTTTTGTTCTTTTTTGTGTGTTTTGCCATTGTTCAATCTAAGATATAAAATTTAAAATGAATTGAAAGTAAACAATGATATAATAGTTAAAGTTCGATCGCAGATCAAATGGATTACAAAACCGCCCGTAGTTTTCTGATAGACCAGGGAAGCGCCTTGGAAACCAAGAAAAATCCCGACGCTTTTTTGATGCGTCTCCAACAAGGTCTGTCTCCTGTCCCCGGACAGGTGACGGCAATTTTATTGGCTTTAAAAATATTGTTTGAGGGGCTGCAAGAATCTCCAATGCTCGATAGACAATTAATCTCGGCACTCCATTTACTGTCGGTAGAAAGTTTGCAGCAATTTGAAGCCGGACTTCGCAGAGGAGTTTCTTGGCCACCACTACTGAAAGAAGACTTGAATCGAATTGCGATCGCAGTTAGAAACATCTTTTCGGGTGTTTGGAAGTGATTTAGTTCACTTCAATCGCTCACCACTACTCGCGAAAGCTTTCCAACGATGACAAAAGCTCTGGTAATTCTCTTAATGTCGCAGCCACCAAAACTTCATCTTTATATACTCGTTTTCGGAGAAGGTTTCTGTTAGCACCGGACGCTCTAGAAGCTCGAAATCCACGATTTCCGGTTTCAATTAGCTCTAAATTTCTGGCTTCTGGTGTCAAGCAAAACATTGTGGTATCCTCAATTAATCCCTAGGGGTGTTGCAAAAAATCTCAGCAATTGCTCGATGTTTCTATTATTACTCAAAATAGTAATAGAGATGAAAGGATGCAATAATTATTCATGATAGTCAGGGATCAAGATAAACTAGATGTAGCTTTTCTCAGAAAAATTAGGTAGTCTTGGGTATCGGGCATTGGGCATTGGGCATTGGGCATTGTCGGCCCCTACGAATTTTTGCTCGTTGTAGAAGATGTGAGTTTCAGTCGATCGCCCGCAACCACGCAAGCAGCAGCAACCAAAAAGGCGATCGCCCCTACAATTGCCGTTGTTACAGCAGGAACCGCCAAAGGCACCACAAACACCACAGAATACAAAGTCATCCCTAGGGAAAAACCACCAAAATATAACCCTACCCCAAATCCTCCCCTGTGCCCAGGCACCAGAGACAGAGAAAAAGGAACCGTACCGATAGTAATCAAACTATTAGTAAAAATCACAGCCAAAACAGTTACAATCACGATCGCAAAACTCTGACTAAACACCATTACCAACAACAAAATCGGCGTTGCTACCAATCCACTCAACAGCGTCCGCTGGTTCCCCAAATGCACCGCAATCAGCCCAGCCAGCAAAGAAGTAACAGCCAAAGCTAAGGTAAATGCCGCCATTAACAACTTACTATTAACACCCGTGATTTGAGTTTGGAAAACATGGGGCAAAATTCGTTCTCCCATCGCCCGACTTCCCCAAGCAACAGACATTCCCGTCAGCACAACTAAGCCCAGAGGTGCGATCGAAACTCTGTCAGAAATTGCAGTATTCGGCGGCAATTCCGACATCGCAGCATCAGGATTAACCGATCGCAAAAAAGCCACCGCACCCAACAATACAAATGAACCTATAGCGAAAGTAAACGCGGGCCCCAAACTCAGAATAAATTCTCCTGCAACCGGCCTTAGCGCCCCAACTAATCCCCCTACAAGCACCAACATACTCATGGCTTGGGGCAACTGCGTTTGAGTTGTATATTGGCCCAACAGCGACACTGCGGGCGATCGAAACATCGCCATTGCGATCGACCAAGCTACTATTACCACAGGCAACATCCAGCGCAGAGGCGAGACTGGATTACCGAAAATAAAAATAGCAGGAATCGCAATAAATAGCACCGACGACACAATAGTAGCGGCCACAATCAGTGGAAAACGAGTTCCCATCCAGTGACGTTGCTTGTCAGAAAGCCAGCCAGCAAAAGGTTCGATCGCAATTGCCAAGGTATCCTCTAAAATTCCGATTCCCCTATCGAATCCTGCAAAACCAAATCCCGCCAAAAGTTGAGGTAAATACAATCGATAAAGCATCCAAGTTAGGGTAATTGCTCCCTGCAAAGCCGCGACACCGCCTACTTGTCGCCATAGTATTAAAGACTGAGGTTGAAATCTTTTCATATTTTTGATAATATTTTATCCTTAATTTTTCAACTCTTCTTCGAGCATTTTTTTATAAACTCTCGGCAAACTAGAACTCAGAGAATTGGTTTCAATACCATATCCCAAACTCGTCCAAGTTCCAGACAACATCCGCAAAACCTCAGTTAATTTATCTTCTCGCAACATCTGTGAAATATCAGCTTTCCAAAATTTGCGATCGCTCAACCAAGCATAAACCACAGCATCCTGATATTCTGGCTCAAAACTGTAATCTTTCCACATCATAAAATTAACAGGCTTCGGGTGATAGCGCTCAGCTTTCTCCTTCCAAGTCGAACTCAAAAATTGATACCTACCCGCCGCCGTAGTACACTTGCCTTGATTCGGGCCATTTACAATCTTCACGCACCAATCAGGATGGTGACTCAAATCTAATATGTATTTGCCACCATAAACAACATGATAAGGTCGAGAAACATTCGATTCGCTAGCAGAAATAGTTCGCATTAGTGCCCGAATGTAAGGATCACCCGTTTTCATAGCCAAAGGTGGCTTTTTTCTAACTTCACTTGTCGGCTGCAAAAATTGCAGGTTTTCCCGCAAATTCACAGCCAAAAAAACAGCACTACCAATTACCAAACCAATTAAAATTAAAAATCCGAAGATTTGAATTTCCGACTGTCTCAGCAAATTCATTTTTCGACGCTGGAGTTTCTTCGCTTGCAGCAAAGTCATCTCCATTTCAGCAATTTCGGTCAATTTTTGAGCAACCCGCATTCGTCGCACTCGGAAATCGTATTGATATAGCGGCGCTGCTAATAGGGTTAAGGTTGATAAGGCGGCGGCTAATTTAATTAGCCAGAAATCGAATTCACCTGCGATCGCAACTTTTGTGAGAGTAGAGATTCCTGTGAATAGTTGCACTGGATCGATCGCACGCGCTGGCCAATAAAAAAGCGCAATTTGCACCAGCAGAGACAGACTAAATGCCAAAAATCCCACTACTAGAGCATTCAATCCTTCTCGTAAGTGCGATCGAATACCCGTTTTTCGGCGCTGGAACTTGCCTCGACGAAAACGGACATAAACCAGAGTGAGTAAAGGATTTAAGATTGTGGCGGCGAAAAAGTGAGCAACAAAGAACAAAGGTAACTGAATTAGCCAAGCAGTTAACAGTAAAGTCAGAAAGCCGATATCGTCTTTGACAAGAGGAATGCCCCTGTTGACAACAAAACTAAAACTCTGAGCGAGGACAAATGCCCTTAACCAGGAAATCGGATAGGGAAACCAAGCTGGCCACTTGAGAGTTTTCATGCAAATTCAATCGATTTTAGATTGGAGGTGGCTACAACAGGCAAGATGCCTGTTCCACAATACATTAATTCTGGATAGCTTATCTGGTTCCCAGGCAGAGCCTGGGAATCCATGTCTAGAGGCTCTGCCTCATTTAATCAAATCACACTAACAAACAATTCCTCAAAACTCTTTTCTGGGGCCTCCGACTTCGCCACAATCTCCACTAGCTTATTGCGAGAAGCAGGTTCAAACAGCGCTTCTACGCAAACTTGAGCTACCTTAGTGCGAGGAATACTACCATCTGATAGTTTGTCCGCTGACTCCATAACGATCGCATTAGAATTATCCTCATTTTTGAGACCACCCGGCCGGATGATCGTATAAGTTAACCCACTTTTTTGCAAATACTCCTCGGCTTGCTTCTTCCAAACCAGAATCAACCAAAACAAATTCAGCGGGTGAAAAAAGTTAGAGACGCACAGAGAAGTTACCAGCACAAAATGCTCAATTCCCTTAGCCTTAGCTGCATCCACCAAATTTTTTGTTCCCTCAAAATCCACCCGATAAGGTAATGTAGGGTCAAAACCAGGGGCTGCACCCGTCGCGCACAGCAATACCGTACTATCACCGATCGCATCGCTCAGAGAAGTCGCATTTAATACATCTCCAGTGACTAACTCAGCCTCCGGGGGTAAAATTTGCCTCGCAGTCTCTAAATTACGGACTAGAGCACGTACGGGAATCCCGCGCTTTACCAATTCTGTGACAATTCGGCGGCCTGTTTGACCAGTGGCTCCGGCTACAAATGCTTTCATAAATAGAGTTATCCTTAACAAGGGTAAATTTTGCTGCTACCAAGTATCCATTCTCAATTGTAGGGAGTTTCCTTCCTTGCTACATCCGTTCTATAAGACCTACCCAAAACTACCTGAGTCTAGACTTAACTAGACATTGGTGGTTTCGATGCTTACTTCCTGTTTCAACACAGTCTCAAGATGACTCTTGAGAGGTTTGTCTGCTCCACAAGCAATCTCAGTAGAACTTACCGTTTGATCCGAACGAATCGGAATATGAATTCCTTCAAACCATCGTTCGATATTTTTAGCTGCATTCAAATCTCTGTCTTCAGAATGAACACATTCAGGACAGTAGT
Source organism: Oscillatoriales bacterium (assembly GCA_043718495.1). Classification (GTDB taxonomy): domain Bacteria; phylum Cyanobacteriota; class Cyanobacteriia; order Cyanobacteriales; family Microcoleaceae; genus Microcoleus. The sequence goes on from JAYSVM010000119.1 coordinate 10,558, forward strand.
AAACGCGCCTTCCGTCATGACGAATTGCCGGTTTAGCTTTAGTGCCTTGCTCCAGATAAAAAGAGTCTTTAGACTTCCCTTTTTTCTTAAATTTAGGCTGTGCTGAAACTTTTTTGAAGCATCTATCCCAAGCTGTCCTCACTTCAGCTAGTGCCTGTTGAGGGCTTGCCTTGGATGATTCGTAGTACCAGGGGTTAGACGGCTTGATTTCAGCAATTAACCGCTTGTGTAAGTCAATTGCGCTGGGAATTTTAACTGATTTGTCGGTTTCTCGTTGTTTCAAAACATCAAGAATGATGGCATTCCCAAAGTTATAAGCGTGTCTGGCAACTCCACAATGTTGACGGAATTGCGTCATCTGCCGATTATTCGGTTTTAATTCCGTCTTGAAAGAGAGAAGCATTTTGTTTTGCCTCTGATGTATTTACTTGATCTGCCATACTGATTATACGGACGATTTTAGAGATTTGTCTGGATTTGTCCAGAAATTACGATACAGTTCTTAGCCCCAACCCGATCGATTGGCGTTTACAAACAGGAGAGCGAACAATGAAGCAGGATTCCACTGAATATCCAACCGTTAAGGCCTCTGATGAACTTTGGTACCCAGATGCGAGTTTCCAGCCACCGGAAACTGGAGGTGCAGATTTAGCCGAGGATGTTGAGCTAATTTGGTTTAGTACACATTTTGAAGACAGCATGGAGATGTATGCCGATGCTGCTACGGTGGCGGAACATTTGAACAACCACAAGAATTGGTTTTGTCAGTGCGCTTTGCCGATGAAAGCTGAACCGATCGGAGAAAATGGCTACGATTTATTAATCGGCCGTTTTGGTGCTTTTGGCTACCGCGTCGAAGCCAGAATTGGTTTGGAATTGCTACCGCCCGATGTGCAAGGCTGCTATTTGATTCAAACAATTCCAGTTCCCAATTATACACCACCCGGATATAAGGTGAATTTTTGTTCCGCTATGAATTTGATGGAAGTATCTGCTGATGATTTTGCCAAAAATTGGCCTATATCCGATCGCTCTCAGTTACCACCTCTGATTACGATTGCTGAGTGGAAGCTGGATTTAGCCGTGGGAGTTTATTTTCCGAAGTTTATTCGATCGATGTCTAAATCTTTAATTCAAAAAACTGGTGAGGGAATTTTGGACAAAATTATCAAACAAGTTAACCGTCGTTTGACTTATAAAACTCAACTTGTTTTTCATGAAAGTTTAGGCATTCCTTTTCCAAAAAAGTCTCATAAACATTAAGTTAAGATATAGAGGACAGACCATTGACACTCTCAGCGCTGAAGCGACTGAGATTCTTAAGAAATTTCGTTCTTAATATCCCTATTTCTAGGGTTCCCAAACTCAGCACGTTTGCTCGTAGAGCGTGCTGATATCTTTTGGGCGTTTAGGTGTTCAACACCAGGTTTCGCGGAGCCCCCGCGTACCATTCTCAAAGCTCGGTCTCTGATAGTTTTTGCAGCACCAATATCGGCGTGTTCGTGATATCCACATTCCACACAGATGAATTTTTCTCCATCTCTATTGGATTTGTCGATGTGCCCACAACTTCTGCATTCTTGGCTAGAGTGCTTAGGATTAACTTTGATTACGATTTTTCCTTGCTTTGCAGCTAGATACTCAATCTTTAATCCTAAATCACCCCAACCTGCATCAGAGATGGCGCGATTCAATCCCTTTTTTCTGGATTGCCCGTTCTTCAGAAACCTCCCGGTTTTTTCGTCACTTTTAATCTTGCATCGACGCATCATCCCAGAGATGTTCAAATCTTCTAAGGCGATTATATCAATATTACGAGATACTATTAAATTCGCAGTTTTCCATTGATATGCTTGGCGTTTATCACCAATCTTTTGATGGAATCTGCTGACTCTGATAGCTGCTTTTTTGCGGTTTTTACTGCCTTTTGTTTTGCGGCTAACCCGTCTTTGTCTAATTTTCAGGGTACGTTTAGCTTTTTTGTTTGTCGAAAACTTGGGATTTTCAATTTGGTATCCATCAGAAAGATGAATCAGTTTAGTGATTCCTAAGTCGCAACCTATTACTTTGGGGCTATCGGCAACAGAAATAGCACTGTATTCAGGTACGGTTTTATCCTCTATCCTCACGGAAATATACCAACCATTCTGGCGCTTTCTAACCGCACAAGCCTTAATGGTAAACCCATCTGGAATTGGACGAGAGTTGTAAAACCGCATCCAGCCCAGTTTTGGCAGGTAAACTTTATTACCCTTGATCTTCGCACCCATTGCGTAAGTAAAAGATGTGAAGTTGCTGCGGTTCTTGAAGTTAGGAAATCCTCTACCTTCAAAGAAGTTTTTGTAGGCAATGTCTAAGCGTTTGACATTCTGTTGTAAAACTGTTGAGTCGATTTCACTATACCAAGGTCTAGCTATTTTCAACTCAGGCAATGCTGTTATTTGAATGTCGCCAGCGCTTCGGCGAGGATTTCTAGCTTTACCTTCAAAGTCAAGCTTAGAGTCTTTCCAGGGATTTCCAGTTGCACCACTTTTACTTACGAAGCAGGTCAATGGTGAAGCTTCGTCTTTCGTTCTAATGTCACAGTAATTGCCTTGAATTAAATGCTGATAGTATTGAGTCATTCTGTCGTTGAGGCACCAGTTATAGTGACTTCGCAACATATCTACCCAGTTCGACATTTTTAATGTCTGTGTTTGATTGGGACGCAACTTATAAACGTAATTTGTCAACAATTTTCTTCACCTCCTTGTTCATATCTTAACGTTTTTATCTGTTTTCAAGTGTTAAGAATTAAGAAAGATTCACCGCGGTTAAAACCGCCCGTGTCGCTTGCATCTCAGGGCTGAAGCCTCTGAGTTTTCCGCTTACCGAATGTTTTTTATAAGATAACAGATAGTTAAGCACCTAACCGCAGTGCCGTGTCCTCTATATCCTGCCGGTGCAACCGAAATTTATATGAAAGCCGAAAATACCTACACAAAACGTTACATTTTTGTTAGCATCATGTCGAGCCTGTCCTAAGCAGCCACTCTGTTAACCTTCTAAACTAAGCAAGATGAGTCAACCTCCCTCCGCCCCAAGCACCTCCGAAGAATCCGCCGCCGAAACCCCGACACAGCCTGCTAGCACGGCACCTCAACCGAGTTATGTCAAGCTAGCGATGCGGAACATGGTGCGGAAGCGGGCTACGTCTCTGTTTCATTTTGCGTTGACTGCTGCTGGACTTTTGGGCGTACTCGTCGGTTTGGCTTTTCTCGATCGATATTTCAACTCTTAAGTCGGGATTCCAACAATCAGCTTATAATTCGCAGATATATTTTGATTTTTCAGAACGGAGTTAGGCTGATTGTTGTATCGGCATCTTGCAATGTTTAACAGATTATTGTATCGTGCCTGCTAAAAGCAAAAATTCCATGAGCCCGATCGCACAATCTAAGATTGTGCAAAAAATTACATATAAAATGCTTGACAGGAAACTAAAAAGATGCAGATAGAGGTGAACGTGGAAGACTGTTATGGGATAGCCCAACAGTCGGCTGACGATTCCAAGCAACCTCAGAGTGCAGCCAGTGGGGAAATTTCCGCTGAAACCTGGGAAACTTGGTTCAGTGTTTGGCTGGAAAACCAGGCGATGGATGTGCCTGTGGCCCCTGGCTACGAAGTCAGTCTCCGTCTCACAGGGGATGACGAGATGCAAGGATTGAATTTTCAGTATCGCCAACAAGACCGATCGACAGATGTACTAGCTTTTGCAGCTTTGGAGGTAGACTGTCCTCAGCCAGAGGAAATGGTGTCATCCTTACCCCTATACTTGGGTGATATCGTGATTTCGATCGATACAGCTCACCGACAAGCCCAGCAGCAAGGACATCCCCTGAAGACCGAACTAGCATGGCTTGCAGCCCACGGTTTCCTGCATCTTTTGGGGTGGGATCACCCGGATGAAGAAAGTCTAACCCAAATGCTCGATCGACAAGAAACATTGCTGCAAGGAATAGGTCTTGTGATCCAGACACCATGACAGGGATTTTAGATTGAATAGACTGGGTTGATGGTACGTTGACAAATCAGGGCAATTCCCATATAACTTTCTGAAATTACATTAAAAGTTGAGTAAAAGCCTAGGAAAGTTATCCAGATTTAATGAAGTCAATGTTTCATGCTTCAAACGTAATCGTCTTTATTACTTAAAGTTGGTTGTATATGACACTAGATCAACACTCAAAAATATCAAATATTGCACAGCTTCTACCCATGCCTCAAGACGCTTCCAACCAAACAGTCAACGGGTCGAAAAAAGCCTTAAAATACAATCGAGAACTGTCATGGAAAATCGCATCTAGCTTAGCGATCAGTTTTAAATATGCTTGGGCTGGCTTGACTTACGCTTTTGAAACTCAGCGAAATTTTCGCATTCATACCGTAATTGGGACTTTGGCGATCGGACTAGGAATATTTTTGCAGTTGAAGCCTGTGGAAATATCTGTGATCGGCGTTACCATTGGTATAGTTTTAGCAATGGAATTGTTGAATACGGCGATCGAATCTCTAGTAGACTTGACTGTAGGACAATCTTACCACGAACTTGCGAAAATTGCTAAGGACTGTGCTGCTGGGGCGGTACTGGTATCAGCAATGGCGGCTGCGATCGTTGCTGTGGCACTTTTGCTCCCTCCTTTGCTAACAGCAGTTCAATTGGCGATCGCAAATTAGATCTTAAATCAAATGATTATAGTCATCGATAACTACGACAGTTTTACATATAATTTGGTGCAGTATCTAGGAGAACTAGGTGCTGAGTTGCCAGTAGCAAATGAAGTGCAAGTCTACCGCAATGACCAAATTTCTCTAGCAGAAATTCGCCGATTGCAGCCTGCGGCAGTTGTGATTTCTCCAGGGCCAGGGAGGCCGGAAGATGCAGGGATTTCTCTGGAATTAATTAAAGAATTAGGGCCGACTATGCCAATTTTAGGCGTGTGTCTCGGACATCAAAGTATCGGGCAAGTATTCGGTGGCAAAATTGTTTCTGCACCGATATTAATGCACGGTAAAACTTCTCAGGTTCAACATAGTGGAGTTGGGGTGTTTCGGAATATGGAATCGCCGATGACTGCAACTCGCTATCACAGTTTGGTCATAGAAAAACAGAGTTGTCCAGAAGTTTTGGAAGTTACGGCTTGGGTTGAGGATGGAACTATTATGGGCGTGCGGCATCGGGAATATCCACATATTGAAGGTGTGCAATTTCACCCGGAAAGTATTTTAACAACTTCGGGGAAACAATTACTACGCAATTTCTTGGAGCGACTTTAGAGCTTTTTTTGTAGGATGTAGTAGGATGTAGGTTGGGTTAAGCGTAGCGCAACCCAACAAATCTACGAAAAATGTTGGGTTTCGTTCCTCAACCCAACCTACAGTTTAATGCAATTCAGGGTTTGAAAACACGCCCTAGGGGGGGTGGGGATGCGAGGGGGATCTAGACTTGGCATAAAACCCAGATTTCTCAAGGCTTTCAGGCTTAAGTTGACACCAATGGGCATTGCCGTCTCCCTAAGCCAGATTTATTGTAGGGACACGGCACTGCCGTGTCCTGATTTCGGGCTAACTCACAATTAAAATCTC
>JAYSVM010000120.1:0-16171 GCA_043718495.1 Oscillatoriales bacterium
AAACATTAACAATACTTTTGATTTTGCTTCCAGGTTGGATTTTAACCATTGCCCTTCAGTCTTTCCCTATTGCTAGATCAGTCCCGGTTTCAACTCAAAGTGAGTATATATCGCTGCAATCTTAGGTGGGTATTTCAACCAATTTAATTATAGCATAAAGCCGTCCTAAAAGGACGGGGCTTGTATCCCAGTTTTTTGGTCATTTCCGATAGTAGGTAGAAATGACACCCGGTGGCTGTTAGCTTAAACCGCGAGATGTAAGATGGTTTAGTGGCTTGAAAGGTGGCGCAGATGATTCACCTTTGATTTATTGTATGTTGAATAGGTGATTTCCGAAAAATGTTTTCTCAGAGATCTACTAAACTTAAGTCATAAGCCCCCTTTGGTTGCGGGCTCAAAACATTATGTTTGCTCAATTTCGTGCTCTTTATCCCACTGGACAGTTAATCTGTGAATTGCTGACTGTTCATCACGGTAAGTTTGTGGTTCGCTCTCTGGTTCAGGTTGACGGCAAAACTCTCGCTACGGGTATGTCGGCTGCTGAGTCGATCGAGGAGGCTGAAGACCGCGCCCGGTTACGTGCGATCGCCCTTCTCGGACTTGATGATGCTGCTCAACCTGCGATCGCCCCTGTTTCTTCCTCTGCGGTGTCTGTTGTTCCCGTAGCTGTTCCCGTGTCTGTTCCGGCTCCCGTGTCTGTTCCGGCTCCCATAGCTGTTCCGGTTCCGGCTCCCATAGCTGCTCCGGCTCCTGTGGCTCTTCCTCTCTTAGAACTGCCTATCACCACTGACAATTTTGTCATATCACATCAAAGCAGTTTTGTCAATACTCAATCGCCATTAATCGAAGAGCCGATCGCACCAGCCCCAATACCAGAACCTTTGCCACCAATGGTCGATCAATCTGTGGCAGGATCTAGGCAAGAATTCGACTCTGACGCTTGGCTTTCTTCCAACTACGGCGAACCGCTTGCGGAACAGTCCATGCCAACGGCTAGCCAAACTGAATTTTTACAGGGTGCAGCCGAAGTCAGGGAGTTGGAACCAATAGCTGTTGGAATTCCCAGTGATGCGATCGAGGATATTTCTGAGACGATCGCCCAAATAGAGGCAATCCTCAAGCGATTGAAATGGACTAAAAAACAAGAAAGTGACTGTCTGCAACAAAATTACGGCAAGATGTCCCAGGGACTGCTGTCTGCGGCAGAGTTGATTGACTTCCTAGATTATCTCCAAATTTACAGCAAAACCACTGATGAAATCAAGCGTTTGAGCTGGAGTCCCAGTCAAGGAAAAGATTATCTCAAACAAGCTTACGGTAAAGAAGCACGGCACTTTTTAAGTAAAGAAGAATTGCTAGATTTCCTGCAATATCTCGAATCTTTGCCATCTGATAACTAAGCAGGGTGGATTCAAAAGTAATACGGGATGCGAGAAACTCAGAGTCTTTAGACCTGAGAGGGAAGCGACTCGTGCGGTTTTAACCGCCGTAGTATTAAAAATACTATAATCTAGATAAAGTAGTTAGTAACTATCGCTTGACGATTGATGACTAAGTAGACGGCGTTTGACGGTCGTAGCGAGAGTTTTACTCTGTCAGCAGAATCGAGGGTGTCTTTAGACCTGAGAGTGTCAATATCAAAAAAAACGATGATGGGGAATCAGACCCACCCCTAGCCCCTCCCAGGAGGGGAAAGGGGTGGGTCCCCTCTAGAGAGGGGCTGGGGGTGTGTCTGGTAATTTAAGCGACAGCAGCGATCGGGCGACTTGCAGAAGGACGGCGATCGATCACTTGATCCACCAAACCATATTCCTTAGCTTCCTCCGCTGACATAAAGAAATCCCGTTCGGTATCTTCTTCAATCCGGGAAAGCGGCTGACCGGTATGATCTGCCAAAAACCCGTTCAGACGGCGTTTGTGGTACAAAATCTCCTTGGCCTGAATTTCAATATCCGTTGCTTGTCCCTGGGCTCCACCGAGAGGTTGGTGGATCATAATCCGGGTGTGAGGCAAACTCATGCGCTTGCCTTTGGCACCAGCACTCAACAGAAAAGCGCCCATGCTGGCTGCTAAACCGAGACAAATGGTGCAAACATCAGGGCGGATGTGATTCATCGTGTCAAAAATGCCCATACCTGCTGTTACCGAACCCCCTGGGGAGTTGATATAGAGGTAAATATCTTTTTCTGGGTCTTCGGCGTCTAAAAATAGCAATTGGGCAACAATCAGGTTAGCCAAGTCTGAGTCTACCTGTTGGCCCAAGAAGACGATGCGATCGCGCAGAAGTCGCGAGTAGATATCAAAGGCGCGTTCGCCGCGACCGGATTGTTCTATAACTGTTGGGATCATTGACTGGGCCTGCCTATTTACGTCTCTATTTTTTAATTTTAGCGGGTGGGGCTTGTTTGTAGTTAGGGATTCGTGGCGGGCGATCGAGAAATTGGCAAAATCCTTGAGTTGGGGGATATTGGGGCGTTGATTTGTCGAAGTTGTGCCGGGGGTGCGATCGGATTTCCGATCAAAGGGCGATCGGGCTTCACACTCACGGATTTTTAGATTTAAAATGCGGGTAAATTTCCTTCTTAAATAACTCTTGAATTTCTGGGGATTTTTTCGCAACTAAATCTTGATAATCTTTCTCCACCGACACATTATAATCAGCAGTCCGTTTAGCAATTTTTGGCAACCAAGCCGTATGTAACGTAAACCCAAATCGTAATTCAGGATGACCTAACTTACAGATCGGCCCACCGACCAAGTTTTTCGCATCAAATATCCAAATTTCTGACGAATTTTTAAAGTAAATTGTACAGACAATATAGCCATCTGTCGAATCTCCATTTCCCCCCACACGCGACACAAATTGCGGGGAGTTTATCATGTATCCTTCGGCTGTATTATCTGGTTCAATTTCTGGCATAAACACAAAGGCATCAGCAAGTTTCATCTCTTGAGTGTCGAGGCGCAATAAACAAGCTGGCTTTCCTTCCTGCCGATCTAAAAGTTTTAGCAAATCCTCATTTGACACCTCTCGATATTTAGAGTTTTTATACAATTTAAAAATAAACTTTGTTAGCAATTCCGGCCAAAATCCGAAAGAACACCAGTAAATATTTTCTATTTTTTCTGGCGACTTTCCAGAAGGGAGAAAATCGCAATAAGTATAGAGTTCTGCACCCCAAGTAAAATTAATATCAGAAATGATTTGTGATTCAATTATTTCTCCTTTTTCTACATCAATAATATACCGTCCAAATCGGCTAACATCCATCACTTCGGTTTGCATTCCATACAAGCGTGACGTTATAGGTGTTTCTGACTTATCAGCTAACGTATCAAATTCCCGCATCCACTCCCCTGCATCCGCAGCACAAATATGTCCGATATGCAGCGTTATTTTTCCGTTTGAATCCTCAAAATCTGCTGCAAAATGCAAAATCTCCATCGGTATAACCAGTTTTTGCGCCACAACTTCAACCTCAGTTTTAGAATCAATTGGCTGCTGTCCGTTTTGAAGTCGATCGCGACGAACAATATATAAATAAGATTCAGGAGAAACAGGACGTGACAAAATATCTCTCAGTAGTCTTTCAGTTTTTTTATTATTAGGAAGGGGGTTGTTAAATGTCTGTGCCATTCCAACACTGAACGCTGTATCAATCAACACTATATAGTTACGAGTTACAGCTATTTGATGTAAACTTTGATGGATAACCACCGGCGAACGATCCGGCAAAACTAATTTCCATCGTTCAATATTGTCGCTACCATTCCAGCGCATTAAATAAACGAAGTTTTGCATTTGAATTTTGAAAACCTTCTCAAACAGGCTACTAATCCAATTAAAAAGCTTCGATAAGATTTTAGTTATCCCGTTAAGTAAAAACTTAATTACGTTTAGGATATTCAGAAATCCGGCAATCGCTTCTATAATTTGTTTGATGGCGTGAGGTAGTTTTTCGGCCTCATAAATAAATGGAATAGTTTGCATAAAATTCCCGATAGAACGACCATAATTCACCGTAAAAACTTCCTTAGTTTCCGCATCAAAAACAGGATGCGCCGTACTCAAAACTGGCCCAAATGGCATAGGAATTGACACTAAAGCTCGCCACTCTGTATTAGCACCCACCGGCGTCACAACTTCCAAAGTTTCCGTATCAATTTCATAAGGACGACCGGCATCATAAGTAACTAACAGCCGGTCATTTGTATCTTCAGAGGTTTTGAATTTCAAAAAAGCCGTGTTTAATTGATTGCGAATTCCCAACGCCGTAGACAAACGAGTGAGTCCGTGATTTTTAAACCCATATTTCTCATACTCGCTTCCTGGTTTTGTTGCTGCATCAGCATAATAACAGGGAGTTTTGGCAATTCGTGTCGTGATTTTTGCTTCCTGTTGAGCATTAAAATCAAGGCGATAAATCATGCCATCACCGTTAAAAATTGGAGTCCCATCAGGATAGGGTAAACCACCAGAATCAACAGAGCCTGCCGGTGCGACAATAAATATATGACCTTGCAAATCATCGGGCAATTTTCCCTCAATAACATTGAGCGGAAGCTCGGTTAATTCACACCTGCTCGCCACCATGACTGCTTGGGGCACGCGCAGAGGGCAGTTTTTTGCCATCCCAGAAGAAGAAGCGTTAATTTGAGTATTCATATCATAGTACCTAAAAACTTGTAATTGCCTACAGCGTAGGTTGGGTTTCCCCTCTGCAAAACCCAACCCTATCCAGAAAATTACCAGAAAATAATTTTTGCAAAACTTGCCTAATTTAAAGCTACTTAATTCCCTCAAACTCCTTGTAAATTTCATCAAACAAAGCTCGAATTTCCTCACCTTTTTTCTGTGTTTTTGGATTGCTTGACTGCAAATATTTATTCACTACTTCCGAAACCACAGGCTCATAATCTTCTCGCACATTGTAATCTGACTTTGGTGGCGAAATGACTTCTGGCAACCAAGTTGTGTGAATTGTAAACCCAATATTGATTTGTTCACTACAAAGACGGTATTGCGGGCCACTCTTTAAATTAGTGGCATCAAAAACCCAAATATCACTGTTATTAGAGCCATCATTACGATCCGAAAGAACCACACAAACCAGATAACCATCTGTCGAACTGCCATCCCCTCCCTGACGTGGCACAAACTGCGGAGAGTTGGCGAAATGACCTGCCGGAAACTCATAATAATCTGGCGTTGTCAGTTCAATTTCTAAGCCTTGCTGAGCAGTTTTTTGGCGATCGACATGAACCCTACATAAGGTACTCGCTCTGCCTTCTTGGGTAATGGTTTTTACTTTGTCTAGCGGTACTTTTCGGTGTTTATAATCTTTATAAATATCCCAGACAAACTGCGGTAACAATTCTTCCCACGCTCCAAAAAATATCCAGTAAATATCATCAATTTTTTCTGGCTGTTTCAGTGTCATTTCCCGATAGGCATATACCGGATTTCCCCAACTAAAATCGCGTTCAATTAAAGAGGACTTCACGGCATTTGAACTAGGGAGTTTTGCGGGGTCAATAACATAACACCCAATGACATCTACGTCCATTCCGCTGACTAAACTGCCGGTTAAATTTTGCAGCCGGTTATTGATTTCGACATCGTTATAAACTGACTTATCAAAACTGCGAATTGTCTCCGCCGCATCACAAGCACAACTATGGACGGTATGTATAACAATGCCGTCTGTATCTTCATGTTCAACGACATAATGAGCTATTTCGCGGGGGATAATCACTTCCTGTGCTGTGACTGTTTCCTTTCCGGGGATTAATTCTTTGCGAGGAACAATCCACACTTTTGTATCTGCTAATTGGGGAATATCTGTTAACTCTCGAATCAAAACCTCTATTTCTTCAATTAATTTGTATTGTTCAGCAAATAAAAGCTCTTCTAAAGCAATTTTAAAAGCTGTATCTGCCAAAACAATGTAATTTTTAGTCAAACCCATTTGGTGCAAGGTTTGTTTGACTTTGATCGGCTTGCCATTGGGTAAAACGACTTTCCATTTCTCAAAGTTTTCTTCTCCCCGCCAACACACTAATTCAACAAAATCATCCTTGGCAATGGCGTTAAATATTTGCAGGAGAATTTGATAAATTTTTTCAATTAATTGATAAATGAATTTACCTAAACTTAAAAAAGCTTTAAGGATATTTTTGTATAAGTTTATTAACGCTTCTATCAAGCCATCAAGAGGACTGGTTGTCTTCTTTAACCCTAGAGATTTTTTCAAAGGTTTCGTTAAAATCCGTAGCTGGTAAAGCAATTGCCGCAAACTTGGTAAAAACGAAGAAATTGAGCGACCTAAATTAATTGTAAATAACTCTCCTGTACTATAGTCAAAACACGGATGAGCGCAACTCATACTCAGCGGAAAAGGTTGGATTGGAAACAGCGGGTTAACAGCTTTCCAATCTTTAATTAAACCAATCGGTTGCACCACTTCCATCGTATTTGGGTCAACTTCGTAAGATCGACCCATATCCACCGTAATCAACAAACGATAAGGATCGGCTTGGTATTGTTTAAAAGGCGTTAATGTAACACTGAGTTGCGACGTAACACCCAAAGCCAAAGAAGCACGGGCAATCCCAAAATCTTTAAAGCCTAAATTAGCAGAGTTTGAATTTTTATAAGTATATTTATCTGCCCAATAACTAAGGGGTTTAGCAATGCGTGTTTTCAAATGAGCCTTGCCATTTTCAAACCCAATGCGATAAAGCATTCCATCACCATTATAAAGGGGGTTCCAGCCATTTTTACTAGGGTAAATAATTTCTGGAGAATTGGGGTTTGTCGGCGAATCAACCGAACCCGCCGGCCCCACAATAAAGACATATCCTGTTAAATCTTTTGGCAGTTCAGTAGGGGTTTCTGTTAGCCCTTGTTTTACCCTCAATTCTAGTCCGTCAAATTCCTCTCGACTCACGGACAACATCGCCTGGGGAAAACGTGATTTATCCGATTGACTAAAAACCACATTATCTAAAGTTTCAGTCGCTTTTTGAGTGGGTTGAGTCATGGTATACGATCCTCGTTAAAACATAGGAGAAGTATAGTTTAAGCAGCCATCTGGCCGACTGGCTCAACTATAATCGATCGCTGCAAGGAATGTCATCCCTTTTTCACGATCCACCGGGTCAAATTCTTCGGCATTTAGATCGAGCTGTGCCATACACTGCCGTGCAGCTTCGGTTTTGCCACAGTGGTGTAAAAATTGGCTCAAACTTATAATCGCCCGTCGTTCCAAAGACACGGCACCTTGAGAACGAGCAACTTCAAGCGCTTTATAAAAACAAGTTTCCGCTTCCGCATCTTTTGATTGCATAATTAACGCTTTACCTTTAAGTCGATAGAGTTCAGCGTCCCACAAACAAACCCTGCTGCCGTTGCAAGCAAAACTTAACGCCTCATCGATCATAGACACCGCAGTTAGCGAATCTTCCACCTGAAGATAGCTAGATGCCACAACACCCATATAGTAGGTTTGTGCCAGCTTCGCTCCCATACTGGCATAGTCTGCCCAACCTTGACGTATCTGTATTAAGCCTTGTTCTGTTTCTCCCAAACTTATATTTGCCCAGCCAAGCAAGATTGTTGCCAGTGGTATCCAAAAAGCAAAATCATGCTCTCTAGATAGCATAATTGCGGTTTGGGCGTATTTTTTGGTTGTTTCTGCATCCTGTAAATATTGACATAGCTCACTCTTATAAATTAGCGCCAAAGATAAGCTAAATGGGTGAGATAGTTGTTTAGCAAAATCTAAACCTTCTTGTGATTTTTCCTGTGCTTTTTGGCATTTTCCCAGCAACCAATTACAAACTCCCACAATCACTAAAGATGAAACCGCAAAATCCTGGCCATATATAAAAGCTAGGTAATGATGCTTGTCTGAAGTATACTTATTTATGCACCGTTCTAAGCGAAACTCTGCCTCACCAAAATACCCCATATAGAATAAAGTTGCTCCTAGTGCATGATCGGCACTGACCAAAAAAGCAGATTCTTCTTTTTTGTTTTCTGCTAAATAAAGAAGTTGCTGAGCTAATTCATAAGCTGTTTTAATATCGGCTTGCCCAATATGGGCGGCAAACAATCCCCACAACATCGGGAAAAAATTTGCTGTTTCTCCCAGTTCTTGCGACAATTGCCGTGCTCTGGTAAAAGTTTGAACTAATTCAGGTGAACCATAGCCTTTAATCGCTGTTAACGGTGCACCTAAAGCAATGTGTAAACGCAACTCTTGTTCTTTTCTCTCCACCGTATCCGGCAAAGTTGCTAACCACTCCAACGCCTCCGAAAACAACTGCACCGCCTCCCGCAAAGCGTGCGATCGCACTGCCTGCTCCCCCGCTTTTTCTAAATAAAAAATTGCTTTTTCTGCAATCAGGGCTTTACTCCAATGATGCGCCAAAATCGTATAAAACCCTGACAACTCTTCATAACTTCTTTCATACCACAACGCCAAACTTTCATGAACTTGTCGGCGCTGCGAATACAACATCAAACTATAAGCCACTTCCTGAGTAATAATATGTTTAAACATATACCCCAAGTCCGGCTCTGGTGTCTCCATCGGGGTAAGATCGAACCTCTGTAACTTCATCAAATAATTAAGCAACTCAGGCTTATCATCCTCGATCGGATGAATATCTCGCAACAGCCGAAATCCAAAAGACCTGCCGATCGCACTCGCCACTTTCAATGTAAGCTGTTCCCTAGGAGAAAGCCGATCGATCCGCGAAGCAATCACCCCCTGCACCGTAGCCGGAAAATTTAGCTCATTCAAATTACCAACCCCCGCAGCAATTTGACACTCCCCATTATGAATTTCTATCACCCCCGCCTCGCGCAAACCATAAGCCAATTCCTCACTAAAAAACGGATTTCCTTCTGTTTTTTTCTCAATTAACTCCGCCATCGAGTCAGGTAAACTCTTTACCCCCAAACGCTGGCACAACAACTCCCTGGTATCTGTAGCGGGCATTGCTTCCAAATGCAACTGTTCTACCCCTTCTATCGTCAGCAGTCGATCGTATTCCTCCGGCACCTGCTCACCCATTGGCCTTGTCCCGATCGCCAATAACAACGGTTTCACCTTCTGCGCCACCGCCAAAACCAGCGCCCAACTTGACGAATCTAACCAATGAGCATCCTCCAAAACCAACAACTTAGGAGAGCGATTCACCGAATCCTGCAACAATTGCACCAATAAATCCCGTGTCGCTTCCGCCCGTTGCTGGCCCACCAACGCAGCCGAAACCTCCGTATCGGGCAAATCTAAGCCCAAAACCTCATTTAAAAGCGCCGCTTTTTCCAACGATTGCGGTTCATCTTCCAATAAGTCTAATATGTGAGATTTTTTCGCCTCTAAATCAGTTAAAAAAGACAAATCCAACAAGTGACTAAACACCGCATTCCAAGCATGATAAGGCTTTGAGCGAGCGATCGCATTTCCCGCACCAACCAAACTTCCCAACCCCAATTCTTGCGCCTGCAAAAGCAAATTTTCTATCAAACAAGACTTACCAATTCCCGCCTCCCCACAAATCGCAACCACCCCAGAAACACCGAGTTTCAACTGCTCTAATTTATGCCCTAACAATAACCGTTCTTTTTCCCGCCCCACAATCGACTTTTCCGTTTTTCCTGCCATCCACCAAGGCAAATCTTTACGCACCTCCCTAAGGGGACAAAATACCTGAACGGCATCTTTTATGCCTTTAAGTTTTATCGGAGTTAACGATTCAAACTGTATTCTTGATTTGGCGAACTCAAACGTCCGCTCATCGCACAAAATTCCATCCTGCGCCGCCTGCATCAATCGCGCCGCTAAATTCACCACCGCCCCGATAATCGTATATTCCCGACGTTGCTGACTGCCAATTACACCACTATAACAAGTACCCGTCGCGATCCCGATCTTCGGTTGCAATCCTAAACTTCTTAAGTTTTCCAACAACGCTATTCCCGCGATCGCACAACGCACCGAATCATCCTCATGGGAAAACGGCGGCAAACCAAAAGCAATCACCAATGTACTACCTTTATCATCCACCAAAAACTTATTTAAAGTCCCCTCATAAACTTGCAAAATATTTTGAATGGCATTAATTGTAGTTGAAATAAAATCTAAAGCCCCGTCAGCGTCATAATCCATCCCCGGCAAATTCAAAAACATCACACTGACTCGCCGCAAATCCCCTAACCAATCAGTTTGACCGACTTTTAAACGCTCCACAACTCCCACACTTACATATCTTTCCAGTCGTTCTTGCATCTCATCATAAATCGCGATCGGAGCTGATGCACCTATATTTAACAACCTTCTATCCGCCACAGAAGTCAAAAGATTAAATCCCTCCAAACGCACCACATTTGAAGCTAATAATGTTCCCACAAACTGGTCCTTAATCGACTCCCAAGCCGTCAGTGACACACAAACTTCACCTATACCCGCAGCCGTTTCTGCAAGCCCCACTTGAGCAATAGGTTCCCCCGCCACAAGATACTCCCATCGGCCATTCAGTCCACCGATATAAAACTCTTGTAACTGACCCGCGCCAATACCAATATGCAATCGCAACTCAGCATTTGCAGCTTGATATTTACCCAAATCATTTAAAATCGCCAAAGCACATTGCGCCGCACAATAAGTAGCTGAATCTAAAGACATACTTTCCGCTGGCCAAATCGCCAACATAGCATCCCCAGCAAACTTGAAAATATCCCCTTTGTGTGCGATTATTAATTCAATTAATTGACCAAAATAAGCATTTAAATGAATCGTTAATTCTTCAACTCCAATAGAACCTTTTTGAGCAAGACGTTCAGTAAGAGCAGTAAAACCAGAAATATCAACAAACAACACCGCTGCCTCAAAAGATCCACTGACCGGAGAAGCAAGAGGAGTAGAGTCCGCAGCAAAACAATTTAAAACACGAATCGGTAAAAAACTGGCAATATTTTCAACAAAAGTAGGCATAATTAAGAATATGGAGACTAAGGGTATAATTGGCGACAAACTTCAACAACTATCATAAATTTCATACCCTGAATATAGCAGAGATTAGCTATCTATGATAGTATTATAAACAAACAGCATTTGAGGGTCAAGTTTTATGCCCCATTACTTAGCAAATACCCAAATTAACAGCTAATTGAGAATGGTGCAAGATCTCAGTTGTACTTAAATTTTAATCTCCCAGCCACGGCGATACATTCCATACAAAATTAACCACCAAAGTAACACGGCAGTTACGGCAAATGCTAGAGAACCATTGAGCGGCCCAGCCCACGGCAAAAACCAGTTTTCGTAAATCCAAGTGTAGGTACTTGGAGGCTTTTCGCCACTACCAATATGAGTTTTTAACAGAATTCTGGCGACAATCCCGGAAGAAACAAACAGAAAAATCGCATTCAATCCCATGATTTCAAAAGGTCGCCCCCATTTCCAACATCGCACTTCTATGGTTTCGTAGCAAACTGCTAGTAATAGCAATGCCCAACCTGCGGTAAAAATTACATAGGAACTTGTCCAAAGTTGTTTGTTGATAGGAAATAGAAATCCCCACAAATTGCCGATGATGACGCAAGATAAGCCGCAGATTGCTAAGTTAATACTGGTGCGAGTTTTGATTGGCTGTACTCGCAGCCATTCTCCGGTAAAGTAGCCGCCGAGGACTGTGACAACTGTGGGTAAGGTACTGAAAAGTCCTTCTGGATCGAAGGGGCCACCTTTGTAGAGGTGTTGGGTGCCTAAAATTGCGCGATCGACATATCCTCCCAAATTGCCCTCTGGTGTAAGTGCGCTTGTGCTGTACCCCCCTACAGCAAATACGGTTAAGGCGCTCCAGTAACCGAAAAGTAGGGTTAGGGCGAGGAATTTTTGGTTGCGGGGGGAGAGGTTGAGGATCGCGATCGCACTAATTGCATACGCTAACCCAATCCGCTGCAATACTCCCATGATCCGAATTTTACTGAAGTTTTCAATGGGGGCGCTGTTGAGAAGTACGTCAAGTGTGATCGAAGATGTATTAAGCAGCAATCCTAATACAAATAGAATCGCCGCGCGGCGCGCAATTCTCCAGTAGATATTTGTTTCTATTTTTGTAGCAGTTTCAGTATATTTTGACAGCGAAAAGGACATCGCGCAGCCAACGATAAACAGGAAAAATGGGAAAACTAAATCTGTCGGGGTGCAACCATGCCATTCTGCATGTTCTAGTGGCGGATACACCTGTTCCCAACTGCCGGGGTTGTTGACGAGAATCATCGAGGCGATCGCAATTCCACGAAAAACATCAAGAGATTTTAAGCGCATAAGTTATCTGTTATCTGTTCATGATAATAAGTGATGCCCAATTCCCAATTCCCAATTCCCAATTCCCAATTCCCAATTCCCAATTCCCCATGCCCTATATTTCTATCCCTTCCACAGTCATAATCAGTGCATTTTTGATCAACATATCGCAGCGTTCTACATAAAAAATTGCTGCTTTGTCCTGTTTATTGACTTGCAATACGCGCAAAAACATTTGTTTTGCTTGTGCAAATTGCTGCTGATAGTGGAAAAAAATTCCCTGTTCAAAATAAGTTTGAGTTTGTGTTTTTAGTTCGATCATGATATCCGAGTCGCCGTCGTAAATTTCAAATACAGCAACAGGGGTTTGTTTGCCTTTTACTTGAACGCGATCGAGAAATCGGCACTTATAATGTTGAGGGTCATCAATCCGGCAAAGAGTTTGGACGCTAGCCACAATACCAACTCCATAAAGCTTTGTCAATCCTTCCACGCGAGAGGCTAAATTGACGGCATCCGAAATCACCGTACTTTCCATTCGTTCCGCTTCGCCAATCGTACCTAACATTAAAATTCCAGTATGCAAACCAATACCGATCGAAATAGGTTTATAGCCACTATTTTCTCTGTGTTTATTATAAATTTTAACTTGCTGCTGCATCTCAATTGCTGCTTGTATAGCATCTTCGGCACAGTTGGGAAACAAAGCCATAATGCCGTCGCCAATGTATTTATCTATAAAGCCATGATACTGTCGAATCACTGGTCCAACTCGACTTAAGTAAGAATTGAGGAATTCAAAATTTTCTTGAGGAGACATACTTTCAGATAGACTTGTGAAGGAACGAATATCCGCAAACATAATCGTCATTTCTGCTTGTACAGCATCTCCCAGTCGGGCATCAACAATGCTTTCTCTTTTGAGGAACTTCAAAAATTCACGGGGTACAAAACGGGCTGACGCGGCGGCAATTTTTTCAAGTTCGCTTTTACTAGATTCAATTTGATTGAGGGAACTAAATGATCTTAGTGCTGTTACTACTGTGGTAAATAATTTTTTATTAGTCAGTTCGGTTTTGGTTTTGTAATCATTGATATCATAGCTAACAATGACGACATCTTCAGGCACTTGTCCAGGCTGTCCAGTACGCAAAATAATCCTGACTATCTTATTGCCTAAAATATCGCGGATATATTTAACTACTTCCAAACCTGCTTCTTCGGTTTCCATAACCACATCCAGCAAAATTAATGCTATGTCATTATTGTTTTTGATAATTTCTTTGGCTTCCTTACCTGAGTAAGCGCTGAAGAATTTGATTGACTTGTTTTCAAATACAAAGTCTTTTAATGCCAGATTAGTAATAGTATGAATCTCGATCTCGTCGTCTACAATTAATACTTTCCAACTGTCTTGTATTGGCTTATTTTCCAGAGCTTCTTCTTCGATAAATATCAAGTCTTCGTCTTCAGCATCAAAATCTTTTTTACTAGCTTCTGACATTCTTCGTTCTCCTGGATATTATCTTATTGACGCTGATATAATAACTAATTACCAATTTTAGCAGGAAATTTAATCAAAAATTTTGTGCCATGACCGAGTTGACTTTGGCATTTAATTGTGCCTTGGAGTTTTTGATTTACGAGATTGTAAATAATATGCAATCCCAATCCAGTGCCGCCTTGACCTCTTTTGGTAGTAAAGAAAGGTTCAAAAATTTTACTGAGATTTTCTGGGGTAATTCCTTTGCCATTATCGCCATATTCAAATACTAACAGTTCGCCATCTAGTCGAAAATCAAAGGTGAGAACTCCTTCGTCGTGTTGATCATAAGCGTGAATCAGGGAATTCATCACCAGATTTGTCACAATCTGAGAAAACACGCCTGGATAACTATCTAATACAATATTTTCATCGCAATTGACTTTTACTATTTGTTTAGTTTTTCTTAGTTTTACTATTAAGGAATTTAAAATTTCCTCTAAATATTTTTTTAGATAAAAAGTTCGTTTTAACTCACTCGACTGATCGACTGCCACTTCTTTAAAACTATGTATCAAATCGGCTGCTCGTGTTAGATTAGCCAATATCATATTACTACTTTGTATGGCGGTATCCAGAAAGTTTTCTAACTGCGATCGTTTAATTTGACCGTTGTTATAAATCTCGCAGAATTGTGTGACTTTTTCGGCTAGTAGTGAGGCGGCGGCGATGCCAATGCCGATCGGGGTATTGATTTCGTGAGCAACACCTGCAACCAACCCTCCAAGGGCGGTCATTTTTTCTGATTCTACGAGTCTATTTTGGGTTAATTTTAGATCTTCTAAGGTTTGGGAAAGTTCGGAGGTACGTTGTTGTACTAACTCTTCTAGAGTCTGATTGAATTCCTGCAAATTTGCGTAAGATTGCGCGTTTTCATAATGGGGTGCTTTGGCTTTTGCGCCCCAACGCTGATAGCAATAGCGCGATTCTGTTAAATATGTGTTGGCAATTTTTTCTCTTCCTATGGATAGGTAAAATGCTCCGGCTAATTCTGCTGCTAATGCTTGTTCGTGGATATGTCCGTTTTCTTGCGCTCCTTGAATTGCCCGGTCGTAATATTCCATTGCTTCGATAATATTACCCGTTGCTCGCGCTTGTTCTGCTGCTATTAAGTCATGCTTGTGCTGATAGTTCATGGGAGCAAAAAGTGTTTTATTATAATGATTTAGGATTGCTAGATACATTGTAGCCTTTAAAAAATAGAAAACTGCGCTTTACGATCGCACCAGTGCCAAAATAAACTGGTGCGTGAAAATCCAAAGCTCAAATCAAAAAACAATTATGCAGAATGTAATGACCTCAAATCGGGTTTCTGGTGGCGCGGAGATTAAACTACTGGTGGTGGATATCGACGGGACGATCGCAGGTAAATCCAATGAAATCCGAGAACCGGTGAAGCAGGCTATTTTGGCTGCCGAGTCGCGGGGGGTGAGGGTTGCTGTGGCTACTGGTAGAATGTATCGATCGGCTTTGCGCTTTCACCGAGATATTGGGTCAACTTTGCCACTGATTTCTTACCAAGGTGCGTGGATTCAAGATCCCGCCACTGATACGATGCTGCGCCACCTGCCGCTGTCGAAACAAAGGGCTCTGGAACTGTTGGAGCATTTTCAAGAACCCCATTTACGATCGCTCCTTTCGGTGAATTTTTACATTAACGACCAACTTTATGTACCGGAAATTACTGCCGCTACTAGACTTTACGCCGAACGATCGGGCATTGAGCCAATTGTGATTACCGATTTTCGGCGAGATATTCCGGGTGAACCGACGAAAGTTTTGGCTTTGTGCGAAAATGCGGAGGTTCTTGACGGGTTGCTGAGCACTATGCGGCAACGCTACACGCCTGCGGAGCTCTATTTAACTCGATCGGTTGCGACTTTTTTTGAAGCGACTCACCCTTTGGTTAATAAGGGAGTGGCGGTAAAGTATATAGCGGAGGAGTTGTTGGGGTTGCGGGCCCAGAATGTGATGGCGATCGGTGACAATTTTAATGATGTGGAAATGATTGCTTATGCGGGCGTGGGTGTGGCGATGGGTAATGCCCCTTCGGAGGTGAAGGCTGGTGCTAATTGGGTTGCGCCGGATGTGGAGGAAGATGGGGTGGTTGTTGCGATCGAAAAGTTTGTTTTGGGCGATCGATCGATTGACTAACTCTTTTAAGAAATTAGGACACGGCAGTGCCGTTTCCCTACAATTAATCTGGCGTAGACACGGCAGTGCCGTTTCCCTACAATTAATCTGGCGTAGACACGGCAGTGCCGTTTCCCTACAATTAATCTGGCGTAGACACGGCAGTGTCGTT